>JBJKSJ010000137.1:0-12940 GCA_046704085.1 Ktedonobacterales bacterium
GCTAATGCCGTTCAGATTGCCCAGACCGATTTATTCCAGCCCTCTCTCAGCCAGAATGGCATAGATAATCGTACCCAGGAGTTCGGCTGCGACCAGCGCGACCTCATTGGGAAAGATCTCGAAAAAGATAATCCGCAGCGAACTTTCTCCTCGTGCCCGCGCCGCTTCCACATAGTCACGATTGCGCATGGAGAGCGTCTGTGCCCGCATGACTCTGGCCCCCCAGGACCAGCCAGTAACAACGATGACAATGCCCAGGGTCAGCGTTGCATTGAACGGCAGGTAGACGGCCAGCAAGATAGCGAGCGGCAGTGTTGGGAGAACCAGGAACACATTGGTAAACAGTTGGAAGACTTCATCGAGGGCGCCCCCAACGTAGCCAGAGATCAGGCCGACAGCGACGGAGATCACCGTTGTGATGCCACCCGCGATGAAGCCGAGTGCAATGGAGGCGCGGGCGCCCACAACAAGCTGAGCAAAGACATCCTGACCGCTCAGGTTCGTGCCGAGCCAGTGAGCAGAGGATGGTGGGTCCAGAATGGCTGTTTGATCAATAGCGGTGGGGTCTTGTCGCACCAATACAGGCCCGAAGAGCGCGAGCAGGAGAAAGAACCCGACGATAGCTGCTCCAAACGTCACCTTGCCGTTGAGCGTCGCAAGACGCCATACCTGACGCAGCTTCTGTGCAAGCACTGAAGATGTTGGGGCCATAACCCTCTCCTTAGTGGCGTACTCGCGGATCAAGGAAGATATACAGCAGGTCGGATAGGAAGTTTGCAGCCAGCACGGCGATGGCAATGATCAAAAAGAGACCCTGGATTAAGGCGTAATCCTTATTATCGACCGCTTGCAAGAAGGCGTAGCCAATACCAGGATAGTTAAAGACGATCTCGGTGAGCAAGGCGCCGCTGACAACGAAGCCAAGCGAGAGCGCAAAGCTGGTGATATTGGGCAAGATCGCGTTGCGCGCGGCATAGATGAACATGACGCGACGCTCTGGTAGTCCCTTGGCTTGAGCCATCAAGACGTAGTCTTCAGAGAGCGTCGTGATCATCATGTTACGCATCCCAAGCAGCCACCCTGCGATAGAGCCGATAATAATCGTGATGGCTGGCAGGATCGCATGCGTAGCGGCGCTGAGAATAAAGTCCAGGTTCCAACCAGGCACGGTGTTATCAATGTCATAACCGCCAAGGGTGGGAAACCAGTTGAGGACAAAACCAAAGACATACAGAATAATCAGCGCCAGCCAGAAATAGGGGATGGCGGAGAGAAACGTAAAGACCGGCGGAAAGACGGTATCCAGCGCGGAGCCACGCCGCCAGGCGACAATAATGCCCAGGAGGGTGCCAACCACAAAGCTGATCACCAGCGTGACGCCCACCAGCATTAGCGTCCAGGGGAGATCCTGGCGAATCACGTCGGCGACGGATGTTGGCAAATAGGTATAAGAGACGCCCAAATCCCCATGCACGAGGCTGTTCAGATATTGGATATATTGAGTCCAGAGCGAGTCATGGTTATTCACTCCCAGCAAAATCTCAAGCGAATGGATCGTTTGAGCTGAGACTCTATGATGCAGCCGACCTATCAGCGCCTGGACAGGATTGCCCGGAGAGAGACGAGGTAAGAGAAAATTGAGCGTCACTGAGACCCAGAGCGCGACCAGATAAAAAATGAGACGGCGCAGCAGGTGGCGCATCCTGTTCCCTCCTTATTGCAGTGGTGCTAGGAGGGGGATAACGCTGCTAGTTATCCCCCTCTGGGGTAAGAACGAGGGGAAACTGGGCGCTAAGAAGCCGGTTGCAGATGCAGCAGGACGATCTCATCGTCTGGGTATTGATACGGTGAGGGCAAAGCATACTCGTCATTCTGGTCGGGCCATCCGGTGAAGTTCGTACTGTTGTACTCATACCAGTATGGCTCATTCGTCAGCGGAATAGCTGGCACCTGATCAACGAGAATCTTTTCAAGACCAGACATCGCTTGCTGCTGAACAGTGGGATCGCTTGAGGTGATGAATTGATTCAGCAACTGATCGGTTGCCGGGTCAGACCAACGCTCATAGTCACCGTTCGCCTGCTGCCCAATGGGCGCCGAGTTGGTCGAGAGCAGGAGCGAGGAGTAAATGTTGTAGGGCGACGGCCCAGAGATGGTCCCCTGCATGGTAATATCGAAGTTGCCATTTTGCACATCGGTGGTGAAAACGTCGGTTGAGACGGTATCCACATTGATTTCGATGCCGATGGCTTTGAGGTCACTGGCAATGACCGGAGCGCCTGCTACCCAATCGGTATAGCCCGATGGTATCTCGAAGGAGAACGAGAGTTTGTGTCCGGCGGAATCAACAAAGATGCCATCAGACCCCTGGTGATAGCCAGCGCCTTCAAGCAACTGCATCGCCTTGTTCGTATCCACCGTGAACTTGAGATTCTGGTAGGCTGGGTCGAGGTATTGCTGATCAAGCGGCAAAAGACCAGTGGGGCTGGCTGGCGTCTCGTACCCACTCTCGGCAATCGTGGACCACTGCTGGCGGTCAATAGCCAGGCTGATCGCCTGTCGCACCGCGAGCTGATCAAAAGGCGACTTCTTCAGATTGACCAGGAGGTACAAGACATCGCTGGGCGGGAACCAATAATGGTTATGGGTCGGATCGCGTTTTACAAAGGTGTTTTGCAGGTTGGGCGCGAAGATGCTGTTCCAATCAACGTTCCCCTGATCCATCGCTAGCTCTGCTGTCGAATTGTCCTTGTAGGCGGGGAAGCGGAGTTCCTGCACTTTAGGCAGTCCAGGCTGCCAGTAGTGGGGATTCTTGATCATCTTGATCAGTTGGGGCGTGAACGATTCGACCATATATGGCCCCGTGCCAACGGGATTGGTGTCGGCATAATTGGTCGGATCTCCGACGGTGGACCAGATATGTTTGGAGACGATCCAGGTCTGATCGCCTACTGCAAACAAGGCGTCACTGTTTGGGCTGGCTAACGTGACCACCACCGTTTGCGGATCGGGCGCACTGACGTTACTGATGATCGGCGTTGACCATAAGCCGTTGGTATCCAGCGCCGAGTACTGCTTGAGCATATTGAAGGTAAACACAACGTCATCACTGGTGAATGGCTGTCCATCCGACCATTTCACTCCCTGGCGCAGATTGAAGGTGATCTGCGTGCCATCGCTGGAGACCGAGTAGTTTGAGGCGAGCATGCCCGTGTACTTGCCGTCAAACTTATTAAAAAAGAGCAAGGTCTCATAGATGACGCCTTCAGAGGAAGCGATGACGTTCGACGTGGCATCAAAAAACGGGTTGAAGTTGTCGGTCCAGGTGTCGGTCTGGTTCGCTACAATGGTCAGATAGCTGCGGGTCGGTCCCTTGTTTGCCGTGTTGCTTCCACAAGCGGCCAGGACCACCGAGAAGAGCATCAGGAGGGACAGGAACGCCGATCCCTTCTTGATGTGGGGGGAAAACCGGAGATGAATCATTGAGTGCCTCCCATCGTTGAATTACTGTGTTGCCAATCAACGTGATAACTTGCTCCACAGGATGCGCGCACGATAAGGCTGGTGGGGAGTTCAATGCGAATGGGTTGAAGGTCAGGCAAATGGCCCGTCGTCTCTGTTTTGTGAGGTTGTCTGAGAGATGTCCGCCCGGTATGAGCAAGTTCTTCGGGATTGGAGACCAGCGAAAGCAGCAGTTCGATCCCACGACGGCCCATCTCGAAGGATGGCTGCCTGATCGTCGTGAGCGGCGGGCGGACATGCGCGGAAGGGGCATCGTCGTCAAAGCCAACCAGGGCTATATCTTTGGGGACGGAGAGACCATATTCATCAGCGGCCACCAGCACGCCATAGGCCATTTGATCAGTTGCGGCAAAGATAGCGGTGGGCCGTTTCTCCAGGGGAAGCTGAAAGAGCTTGCTGGCGCAGGCACGCCCGGAGGGAGGCAGAAAATCGCCTTCCAGCACGAGTTCAGGATCAGGCTCCATACCTGCTTCGCCCAGCGCCTGAACGTACCCCTGGTAGCGGTCGTGCGAGGCGAGGTATTCGGCTGGCCCTTGAATATGGGCGATGCGCCGATGGCCCAGATTGATGAGATGGCGAACAGCCATGTAAGCGCCAGTGATGTTGTCTGCTCTCACCCAGGGGGCGATATGTTCCGCCTGGTCATCTATGACCACGACAGGTATCCCCTGCTGGTAGAGTCGCGCTAGCTGCTGCGAGGCGTGGCTAGGAAAGACAGCTAATATGCCCGCGGTCAGGTGTTTTGCCAGCAGGCGAGTGATCATATCGCTGCGGTTTCTGTCGAAATCTTCGTCATTAAAACTGTAGAGGACCAGTTCATAGGACGTATCATTCACCACCTCAGCCACACCGCGCATCAACTCAGGCATAATCGGCCAGGAGAACGAAGAGACCAGCATACCTATCAGGCGACTGCGGCCCCCAGCCAGCCCGGCGGCAGCAATGCTGGGAACGAAGCCCTGTTTTTCAATGATGGACAGGACACGTTCTCGCGTGGCCGAATCAACATCCGGTCTTTCATTCAAAACCCGCGAGACGGTCGTGCGCGAGACGCCCGCTAACCGGGCAATATCGACAATCGTAACCTTCTTTGCCATAAGCCCCCTTCCTGTCTCAGGTGGTCAGGCGTGTTTGTGAACGATTCCGGAATCGATTCCGGAATCGTTCACAGGCAAGTATACCAGAATTGCTGAAGAAGTCAAGGGGTTTTGACCCGAATCTGCGCATCCGTTCGATCCCTTGATTTCCTTGAGGCGTATCGGGTATACTCTTTAGCGGACGCGCTGCGGTGTGCCCCTGGGGTGCATCTCAACAACACCCAGAACGCTTCACGAGAGGTTTCTACAAGTTTATGTCTCCGCTGCCAATGCGAATGCTTGCGACTCTTTCGTAGTTTACGGGAGCAGTCTGCCCATTTTCAGGCAAGCGTGGAGACATCGCCCCTCGTGAGAAGCACCGAGATCAATACACCCTCGCGCATTTTTGATCTCCAGAAGGTTATCCCTGACCGCACTCTTCCCTTTCTCATCGGGCGCTCTAACCAGCCAGGACCAGAGTCGTGGGCAGATAGCATGCTCGCGGCTTTTTTGTTGGCGATGCAGAGGCGATCAATGGCCCCAGATACCCATCAGCGGACTCTTGGGGCAAGGAAGGGATGAACGACGATGCTGGAAGCAAAACGCCTGGCTCTCAGTCGCGGCAGCACGCTGCTGCTTGAGGATGCCTCATTTATGATTGGCCCTGGCGAGAAAGTGGGTCTGGTCGGTGTGAACGGCGCGGGCAAGACCACCATGCTGCGCACCCTGCGTGGCGATCTGGACCCTGAAAGTGGCGGTATCATTCGCCCGGAGCGCATCGGCTATCTCGGCCAGGAGCGTCTGGCTGAGGCGCTGGAGACTGGCGGCTATCACCCAGAGGCGCCGGTCAGCGTGCATGATGTGATGCTGGCTGGACGCAATCTGGCGGCTATCGGCGCGGAACTGCGCGCTATCGAAGCCGAACTGGAGCGCGCCACCGCGCCTGTCGCGGAGACTACGCGACTGGTAGCTGCGTCATCCCATCACGCCGACAGGGGCGCGAGGCCGGGCGATCTCTCGTCGGATGCGCTCCTTGCTCGCTATGGTGAGCTAGAAGATCAGTTCCGGCTCGCGGGCGGCTATGACGCCGAGCATGAGATGCTCCAGTTGCTCCGAGGACTGGGGCTGGGCGATGTCGAATTGGAGCGCCCGGTGGCAGGACTCTCCGGCGGCCAGAAGACACGCCTGGCGCTGGCGCGCGTCCTCTTCGCAGCGCCCGACCTTCTGCTGCTGGACGAGCCAACCAACCACCTGGATGGCCCGGCCACGCGCTGGCTGATGGAGTACCTGGCACGCTTCGAGGGGACCGTCCTGCTGGTGTCCCATGATCTGGCGCTGCTGGACCGCGCCATCACGCGCATTCTGCATCTCGACGCCATGACGCGCACGCTTACTGCCTACACCGGCAACTACTCTTCGTATCTGCGCCAGCGCAGCCAGACGGAGCAGCGCGCCGCGCGCGAGGCCGAGCGCCAGAGCGCGAAGATTGCCCGCCTGGAGGAACAGGCGAACTGGATGCGCGGCAAGACGAAAAAGATGGCCCGCCGCGCCAAGGTCTTCGATCATCTGGTGGAGCGCATGCGCGAGGAGATGCCCGACCCGGCCACGCTACCGCGCCACGAGCGCGCCCTCAAGCTGGACCTGCCCATCGCCCGACAGAGCGGGCATCTGGTCTTTCGCGTCGAGCGGCTGACCAAAAGCTACGGCGGCCCACCGGTCCTGCAAAACCTCTCGTTCGAGATCGAGCGCGGACAACGGCTCGTGGTCATCGGGCGCAATGGCGCGGGCAAGACCACCCTGCTGCGCATCCTGGCGGGCCAGACGCCGCCAACTGGCGGAACGGTAAGCGCCGGGCATCAGGTCGATCTGGGCTACTATGCCCAGGAACACGAGTCGCTGCATCCAGACCTGACGCTGCTGGAGGAACTGCGGCTGGCGGCCAGCGAAATGCCCTTGCGCACGGGCCTGCTGCCGAGCGATGGGCAGCTTCGCTCGCTGCTGGGGCGCTTTCTCTTTTCAGGCAGCCAGGCGTTCCAGAAAGTCGGCTCGCTCTCCGGTGGGGAAAAGACGCGGCTCGCGCTGGCGCGGCTGATGCTCGGCGGCTACAATACGCTGCTCTTGGATGAGCCAACCAATAACCTGGACCCGATTTCCCGCGACCGCGTGCGCGAGGCGCTGGAAAGCTATCGAGGCACGCTGGTGATCGTCAGCCACGATACCGAGTTTGTAGCCGCCCTCCAGCCGAACCTTTCGTTGCAACTGCCCATCGGAGCCATCCGCTTCTTCGATAACGAGCAACTCGCGCTGGTCGCCAAAGTGTGACCAGCATACCCGAAAGAATGCGTAGATTTGCGGATACGCGCGCATACACTCTCAGGTATACTTCCTGCTATAGAGGCGTCGGAGCCAGATCGATGAAGAAGAACCTGAGCAAGTCTAGCTCGCAGAAAGGAGATGGCAATGTACGGGACGGTTGCACGTATGCGGATCAAGCCAGGTATGGAAGCTAAACTCGAAGAGGTGAGTCGTACGGCTGAAGCAGCGCAGATCCCAGGTTTTGTAGCCACGTATATTTACCGTATGGATGCTGACCCCAACGAATATTACATGGCGGTCATCTTCACCGACAAAGCGGCATACCGGGCAAACGCCGACAGCCCGGAGCAGAATGCGCGCTTCCAAGACATGATGACTATGCTGGAGCGTGAGCCAGAGTGGCACGACGGCGAGATTATGTCGATGAACACCTAAACTAGCCAGGCGCAAGGAAGCACAACCACCCGTTAGCGGCATTGGCAAAAACGAGCATCCGAGAGCGGAGCCGAGGCATGGTTCAGAAGCAATCCACCTGCCTCGGCTCTCAGCGCGTTTCAGGAATGCGCTCATCGCATCAATGGGAGCCTGCGCCCTGTCCATCAGATAGGTTTTCCCCTGAGTGTTTGGACAGATTACCTTTGGCCGGGCGGGTCGCAGCAAAGAGCGTGCGCCGGAAGCCATAGAAGACAGGGCTGGATGGATAACGCTGGCGCAGTTTCTGGCGGTAACGTTCCAGAAAAAGTTGCTTCATTTCCTCGGAGAACCGCTCGAAATAGGGCACAAGCGCCGTGCCAGAAGTCCAATCAGCCAGCGCGTCGGCATCCTCAAGCACATGTGGATAGACCTTCTCGAAGACGAGCAGGTCTTCTCCGCCCTGCGCGTAGAGCAGTTCGGCATATGCCTCAATGGACAGCACCGGAATAGGCCGCGTCCAGCCGTTCAGCGCCTGAGCAAATGGTTCCTCGCGGGCCGTCTCGCTAATCAGCGTGTGCGTCGGGTGGGTATGATTGGAGGGAAGCTGCACAACTAGCCGCCCGCCTGAGCGCAGCAGCGAGAAGAGCCGGGGAATCAGCGCCTCGTGATCGTCCACCCACTGAATGGCCGCGTTGGAAAAGACCACATCCCATGCGCCCTCTACCATCTCAATCGCGCCGCGCTCAAACCGCAGGCCAGGGCGCGCATACTGCGCCGCCTTTGCCAGCATCTCCGGCGAGCTATCCAGACCCAGCACGTCACTGCCGGGCAGCGTATCGGCCAGCCTGCGGGTGAGTTCGCCCGTCCCGCAGCCCAGGTCAATCACGCGCAGCCCCTCGCGGCGCCGGATCAACTGCAAGAGATCATCGAAAGGCGCTGAGCGCTCTTTCTGAAACTGATGATAGCGTTCAGGATTCCAGGGCATACAGATAGAACTCCCATCGCAGAAATTACGGCAGCCAGCATCTCCTGATGAGGCTGCATGCGCGCCTCATCGCAGAGCAGCGACATCCTGGCATAATCCGGCCAGGATGTCAAACTGTCGGTAAGGAGGTAAGGAGTAAGGAGTGGCTCAATCACAAGGAGATGGGAAGGGTAAATGCAAGGCCACCGCCTCGAACTCCTGGCGCTCTGAGCCTGAAAGCTGCAAGGCTTTCACCAGGGATTTTACGGTCGAAGGGCGAATGTGGCCGGTGTGCCCACGCTTGCCACGCTCAATATCGCTGATTGCCCGCACACTCAGCTTTGCCCGTTCGGCCAGTTGTTCCTGGGTGAGCAGCGCCCGTCGGCGCAGCATTCGCAGGAACTCCCCAAGGGTACGCTCTACGACCATTATCTACACCTCGCTCGCAATGAAACAGCATCCCTACGAAGCCTACACGCTTGCTCAATCGAGCTTGTGTAACACATCATATCATGGAATCAGCCAAACGCCAACACTTTTTTCTCGAATAAGAGGAAAGTGCCGGAATTGCGTTGGTTCTGCTCCTGTAAAGCCTCTTGGGTAACGGATATACTGCTCGGCAAGCCGGGAGTATGCAGGTGAAGATGCCAGTGCCCAGGCACACAAAAAGGCCATCTCCTGCCAGGGTGAGAAAGCCTGCATCGTACCCCTGCTTTTACTGCCGTCGTCATCACAAAAAGGGGGAAAGAGCAACTATGCCAGGGGTGCGGCGCATTCATCGGAGGGGCACATGCCCTCGCCGAATCAGCAACAGGACCACTGCTTCAGAGGCCGGCAACTGGTTTCTGGCCCTCAGCGCCTGGGATCAATCGAGCGAGTGGAAGCAGACAGTCTCACTCACCAATCTAACGCTGGGCTATGCCCTCCACCGTTATCTCCGCGCGCCAGATTGGCTGGCGGCCTACCACGAGTTGACCCACCTGCCCATCCTCTTAACCAGGCACGCCGCCCTGGCGCTGCACAGCGCCGCACTCGAAGCGCGCAGGCGCGGGTATTATCACGGTGCGGCTGTATTAGAGGATCACAAAGCGGTCCTCGATCTGGCGCGGACGCGCGGCCTCAAAGCAGTGCTGGTTGCCATTCTGCGCGCCAGATACCAGTGCTAGTCCTTGAGCAGACGGGCGCGGCAAATTGGCTGCTCAGGGGTGATGCCCCATCTTCCAGGAGAACCATCAGGAGGGGTTGCTTGCAACCCGTCTCTTTGTGGTATGCTAGTAGGCAGCAAATCTTGTTAATCACGCCCGAAGAACAGAAAGGAGCATCAGGATATGCCTACTAGCAAGCGCGGTCCAGAGCCAGGAACAGAGAAAGCCAAGCACGGCGGCCAGGCTGTGCGGGAAAAATACGGCCCAGACTATTATGCGCGTATCGGCAAAAAAGGCGGCGAGGCAGCCAAGGCCAGGCTGGGGTCCGAGCATTATTCGCGCATCGGCAAGAAAGGCGGCGAGGCGACCAGGCAGCAATATGGCTCAGACTTCTACGCCCGCATCGGCAAAACCGGCGGAGAGCGTGGGCGCAAAACGCCATAAAGCACTCAGCCGCGCATGCCTGGCATGGTGAGCTATTGCTCCATCAAGCGCCCGTAATGGTGCGCGCTCTGTAGCGTCGGCTTCCAAGGAGCCAACGGACAGCCGCCTGGGGGCGGCGCTACAGGGTCACTGCTTCCATCCACCAGATTGCAGAAGGCATCCTTCTACGATAAGATAAGAGCCACCCATTCTTTGTCGGCAGGAGTAGGAGGATTTCAGCATGTACAGCGAGATCGAGACGCTGCCCCGCGACCAGTTGCGAAAACTCCAGGACGAGCGGCTGCGCCAACTTGTCAGTTCTGTCTACGAGCGCGTCCCCTTCTACCACGAACGACTGAACCGCAGCGGTATCAAGCCTGGCGACATCCGTTCAATGGATGATCTCCCCAGGCTCCCCTTCACCCAGAAGCAGGACTTAAAAGATCAGTATCCCTTTGGCCTGCTGGCCGTGCCCCGCGAAGAGGTGATCCGAGTCCACGCCAGCAGCGGCACAACTGGAAAGCCCACTGTCGTCTGCTATACGCGCAATGACATCGAACTCTTTGCCGAGGTGATGGCGCGCGCGTTCATTGCTGGGGGCGCCCGCCCTGGGATGATCCTGCACAATGCCTATGGCTACGGCCTCTTCACTGGTGGTCTGGGCGTTCACTATGGCGGCGAGAAGCTGGGCATGACCGTTGTGCCTGTCTCCGGGGGAGTGACCCAGCGGCAAATCACGCTCATCCTCGACCTCAAGCCTGCTGTCCTCTGCTGCACTCCTTCCTATGCGCAAACGCTGGGCGAAGCGTTCAAGAAGCTGGGCATAGCGCCAGAGGAGATCAGCTTGAAATATGGCTTCTGTGGCGCTGAACCCTGGACTGAGACTATCCGCGCCGATATCGATGCCAGCCTGGGTATCCGCTCCACCAACCTCTACGGCCTCAGCGAGATCATTGGGCCGGGCGTCTCGCAGGAATGTATCGAGGAGCGCAGTGGCAGCCACGTCTGGGAAGACCACTTTTACCCAGAGGTCGTTGACCGCGATACGGGCGAGCCATTGCCAGATGGCAAAGCGGGCGTGCTGATATTCACCAGCCTGACCAAAGAGGCCATGCCACTCATCCGCTACTGGACCAGCGACATCACCTACCTGACGCGCGAGCCGTGCGCCTGTGGCAGAACGCATGTGCGCATGGGACCGATTCTGGGCCGCTCCGATGATATGCTGAGCATTCGCGGGGTAAATCTCTACCCAACGCAGGTGGAAGTGGTCCTTCAGGGGATCGCGGAGGTCGTGCCGCACTATCAAATTGTGGTACAACGCCAGGGCACGCTGGATGAAGTGGAGGTCAAAGTCGAGGTCGCTGAGGCGCTCTTCCGCGAGATCGCCCAGGAGACCTTATCGGAAGCGATTGTGCAGGCCGATCAGCGTTTGCAGGCGCTGCGCCATAGCATCCAGCAGAAGATCAAGGGGGCCATCGGCTTGAATATGAAGATCACCCTGATGGCTCCCGGTACGGTCGCCCGCAGTGAAGGCGGGAAGCTCCGAAGAACGCTCGATCTGCGGAAGCTCTAAGCGCCTCACCTGTGCAGGCGACGAAAGCGATCTCTCCTATCACGGCCCTCAAGCGAAAGGAAGTAAGCATGGAAACCTTCGAGCTTGAAACGATGCGCTGCGAGGTGGATGGCTCGCTGGGGCGGCTGCGCCTCAACCGGCCAGAGGCGCTGAACGCGGCCAACTGGGCCTGGGTCAACGATCTGGTCACAGCGACTGGGTATCTGGCGCGCCAGACTGGCCTGCATGTCGTGATCGTCAGTGGCGAAGGACGCGCCTTTTGCAGCGGTCTGGACGTGAAAGAGTTAGCAGGGGGACATCTGACCCGCGAATGGTTCGCTACCTGGGAGCGTGGCATCATTGGTCTGGAAGGACTCAACGCAATTACGATTGCCGCCATCCAGGGCTATTGCCTGGGCGGGGGTCTGCAAGTGGCGCTTGCCTGTGACCTGCGCATTGCCAGCACTGATGCGGTCCTGAGCATCCCCGCCGTCAAAGAGGGCGTGGTTGCCGCGCTCGGCCCGATGCGGCTGACGCGGCTGATTGGCGCTGGCCCGGCCAAGCAGCTCTGCCTCCTCGGCAGACGCTTTTCAGCGGAGGAAGGACTGGCGCTTGGGCTGATTACTGAGGTCGTCACGCCGCCTGCCACGCTGGAGGAGCGCGCCCGCGCAATGGCCGACGAACTGCTCGCCATCCCATTTACCGCGCTCCGGCAGACCAAACGCCAGATTGACCGGGCCTTCGACCAGGATACCCCTACGCTCATGGCGGAGATGCTGGACGCGCAAGACGATTGCCTGCGCTCGCCAGAACACGCCGCCGTCATGCAGGAATACCGCGAGGTGCAGGCCCGACGCAGCGAGCAAAAGCGCCAACAGGCTGCTCAATAACTTCTGGGAAATAGGAGAGAGAAACAGAGCTATGACCTGGCAACCTGAGCTTGATGAACTGCATCGGCGCGAGCAGTTAGCCCAGGGCATGGGCGGGCCAGAAAAGATCGCCAAACACCATGCCCAGGGCCGCCTGACCGTCCGCGAGCGCATCGAGGCGCTGCTCGATTCTGGCACCTTCCATGAAGTTGGCGCGCTGACTGGAGCCGCCGAGTACAGCGATGGACAACTGACCGCCTTTCGCCCGGCCAATTTTATCTGTGGCACAGGCCGCATCGCGGGGCGCAAGGTGGTGGTCGGCGGTGACGACTTCACCATTCGGGGCGGCGCAGCCGACGCCTCGGTGATCGGGAAACAGGCACATTCCGAGCAGATCGCCAACAGCCTGCGCATCCCCATCGTGCGCCTGATCGATGGCACTGGCGGCGGGGGCAGCGTGAAGATGCTGGAGCAGCACGGCTACACCTATGTGCCAGCCAACCCCGGCTGGGATGTGATCGTCGATAACCTCAGCGTCGTGCCCGTTGCCGCTGCGTGCCTGGGTTCGGTTGCCGGATTGGGCGCGGGGCGACTGGCAGCCGCGCACTTCTCGGTCTTGGTCGTGGTCTCAGCACAGTTTTTTGTCGCTGGCCCGG
>JBJKSJ010000138.1:0-6779 GCA_046704085.1 Ktedonobacterales bacterium
CCCTGGGCATTGTCATCGTTGTTACTGGCTGGTCCTGGGGGGCCAGAGTCATGCGGGCACAGACGCTCTCCATGCGCAATCGGGACTATGTGGAAGCGGCGCGGGCACGAGGAGAAAGTTCGCTGCGGATCATCTTTTTCGAGATCTTTCCCAATGAGGTCGCGCTGGTCGCAGCCGAACTCCTGGGCACGATTATCTATGCCATTCTGGCCGAGACAGGGCTGGAATATATCGGTCTGGGCAATCTGAACGGCATTAGCTGGGGAACCATGCTCTTTTTTGCGCAGAATGGCAGCGCGCTGCTGCAAGGCGCGTGGTGGTGGTTCCTGCCGCCTGGCTTGTGCATTGCCGTGCTGGGGGCTGGCCTGGCCTTCCTGAACTTCGGGATCGATGAGCTTGCCAACCCGCAACTGCGCAAAGAATCCAGGTCGAAATCGGCGCTGCGCAGTGTGATGCTCAAGCTGAGACCTCGCAGAGCCATGAGAGAAGAGGCGGCCTGATGAACGCTGAATACCCAGAGGCCCATTCGCCATCCATTCCAGGCGATGGCGTGTCGCGGCTTGCTGATGAGCCAGCCGTCACAGCCGATATGGCTCCAGTCTTGGAGACCATCCACCTGCGCAAATATTTCCCCCTGGGACAGGTCAAACTCTTAGGAGCGCATCGCGTCGTACACGCGGTGGAAGATATGTCGCTGACTTTGCATCCCAGCCGCGCGCTGGCGCTGGTGGGGGAGAGCGGCAGTGGCAAAAGCACGGTCGCGCGTTTGCTCGCCCGGCTCTATGAGCCAACGTCGGGCGTCATCGCTTTCCGAGGGTCGCCAGTGAAGCCCGGCAAGGGTTCTGCCCTGCGCGAGTATCGGCGCCACGTGCAGATGGTCTTTCAAGACCCTTTCTCATCCCTGAATCCGGTGCATACGGTTCGCTATCACTTGAGCCGCCCGCTGCGGCTGCATAAGCTTGCCCGCACGAAAAAGGAGGAGACCGAGCAGATACTGACGCTGCTCAACCGGGTGAGTTTAAGCCCAGCCGAACAGTTTATCCAGAAATACCCGCACCAACTGAGCGGCGGTCAACGCCAGCGCGTCGCCATTGCGCACGCGCTGGCTGCGCGTCCAGAGGTCTTGCTTGCTGATGAGCCAGTCTCCATGTTGGATGTCTCCATTCGCCTGGATATTCTGAATCTGATGCTGCGTCTCAAAGAGGAAGAGCATCTCGCCCTGCTTTTTATCACGCACGATATTGCCAGCGCGCGCTATTTCGCCGAGGATACGCTGGTCATGTACGCGGGTCAGACGGTGGAGGGCGGGCCAAGCGAAGAGGTCATTCAGCGACCGAAACATCCCTACACGCAGCTTTTGCTCTCTGCCGCGCCAGACCCTGATCGCCTGGAAGCAGGAGATCGTAAGCTGGAGGCGCTGCCCGCGCGGGGAGAGATTCCCAGCCTCATCAACCCGCCCAGCGGCTGCCGCTTCCATCCGCGCTGCCCTTTTGCTATGCCGGTCTGCCGCGAGCGTTTTCCCGCCCGCACCACCTTTGAGGGCGGGCACTGGACGCATTGTTTCCTCTATGGCGAGGGTGAGGCGTCCTCGGCAGCCGATGCCGCCGCGCTTGGCAGCGCCTCAACCGCTGGCGCCTCAACCCCCCAGGAATAAGTAGGAGATTGACCTATGGCACGTATCAAGCTAGCTTATATCGGCGGAGGCAGCACCCGCGCCGCCGGGACAATGGCCTCGTTTGTCCACCAGGGCGAGAACTTCAATGGGTCGGAAGTCGTTTTGATCGATCTCGACCCCGAACGGCTGGCGATTGTGCAAACCATTGCCCAGAAGATGGCCCGCGCCAGGGGGCTGGACCTGACGATTACGACGACCACCAACCGGCAAGAGGGGCTGCGCGATTGCGATGCCGTGCTGACCAGTTTCCGGCCAGGCGGTTTCGAGGCGCGCTATCTGGATGAGAGCATTCCGCTTAAGCATGGTGCCATCGGCCAGGAGACGCAAGGGCCAGGCGGCTTCTTTATGGCGCTGCGCTCCATTCATGTGATGAAAGATATCATCTCCGACATGGAAGCCATTTGCCCCAAAGCCCGGCTCTTTAACTACACCAATCCGATCAACATTGTCTCAGAAGCCGTCACGCACCATACATTCATTCCCACCATCTCGCTCTGCGAGGGGCCGATTGCCAGCAATCGGGACTATCCAGAGATGATCGGCCTTGACCCTGACAGGCTCGATGCTTCCTCCATCGGGCTGAATCACGGTTCATGGAGCGTGCGCCACCTGTATGATGGGCACGATTTTATTGCTATTCTGCGCCAGGCCCGCGAGGAGATGATCCGCGATCCAGAGACGCCCGTCTATGAACTGCGCATGATCGAGCTGGCCTGCCAGATGGATGCTCTGCCCAATCACTATTTCCAGTACTATTATTTCAAGGATGAGGTACTCGCCGAACTCCAGCAGAAACCAACGACCCGCGCTCAGGACATTATGGCAAGCGTCCCCGACTACTGGGCGCATTATCGCGAGCAGGCCGCGCTCGATAATCCCGAACTTGACCCGGCGCGTTCGCGCGGCGGCATCCACGAGCTAGAGCTAGCCATCGATGTGATGGATGCCATTTATAATGACCGCCAGGAAGTGTTATATGTGAATGTGCCCAACCAGGGGGCTATTGCCGACTTTCCCGATGATCTGATCGTTGAGGTTCCTGGCTTTGTAGATCGTCATGGCGCTGCTCCTCTGGCTCATGGGCATATGCCCCGCCATCTGGTCGGGTTGGTGCAGATGCTAGGTGAGTATCAGGCACTCACCGCCGAGGCTGCCTGGAGTGGCAGTCGCCAGGATGCCGTTCGCGCCCTGGCAAGTCATCCGCTGGTTTTCTCGCTCTATAAAGCGGAAGCGATCTATGACGAAATGGCCGCCGCGCATCAGCGGTTTTTGCCTGAGCGCCTGCTTCGTTAGCGAAGATGGGCAACACATGGCGCTGTGTCCCGCGCCGCTCATCAGAGGAACCCGGAGAATATAACCTATGCAATGTGTGCTGGGCGTTGATGGAGGGAATACCAAGACACTGGCCCTGGTGGCTGCGCTTGATGGAACAATTCTGGGGGCCGGGCGCGGCGGCTGTGGCGACATCTATAATGCTGAGGTCACTCTGGAGTCGCCGGATGCTGCTTCTGCGGCCCTGGTGAATATCGCGTATGCCGTGCAAAGCGCGTTGGGCGCGGCCCAGGTCCAGGCATCTGATCTCATTGCGGCAGTGTTCAATATGGCTGGCGCCGATTGGCCCGAAGATTTCGCGCTGCTGCGTGCCGGGCTGACGGCGCGTGGCTTTGGGCGCAGTATCTCCGTGCAGAATGATGCCCTGGGCGTCTTGCACGCGGCAGTTTCTAGCTCAACCGGCGTCTCCTTGATCTGTGGCACGGGCGGAGCTATCGGCGCGCGCGCGCCAGATGGCCGCACCTGGCATAGCAGCCACTGGCAAGATGAGGTCCAGGGAAGCCATCAGTTAGGACAGCGAACGCTGGTTGCTGTCTATCGCTCGGAGCTTGGCATCGAGCCGCCGACCTCACTGACCGCGCGCGTCCTCGACTTTTTTCGCCTCAACTCGGTGGAAGAAGTGCTGCATCTCTTTACCAGCCGCGAACGTGGAGCGCCAGACCATATTGATCTCCTGACTCCCATCCTGCTGGATGAGGCCCAGGCAGGTGATCGCGTGGCCCAACGTGTCGTGCAGGCGCATGGTCGGGCGCTGGGAGAGTATGTGCTGGCAGCGGCGCGGCAGGTTGGAATAGAGGGCACAGATTTTACCCTGGCGCTGGCTGGTGGGGTCTTTCGCCACCCCTCATCAACGCTGCTCGATGCCATCATGGAGCAAGTGCGGCAGACCTCACCAGGCGTGCGCCCGCTGCGGTGTCGCTTTGAGCCAGTGATTGGCGTCCTCTGCGCGGCGCTTGAAGCGGCAGATACGTCTGTGGATGGGGCAGTTCTGGCGAATCTGATCCCGACGATTCCCCCGCCGTCATTCTTTAGCACTGTCCCGGAGATGACGTCCAATCCGATAGAGCGGCGCTACTGGAACCAGGCGCCAGACTAATACGTCCACTGGTCCAGCGCCTGGTTCAACGGGTAGCGCCAATGATCATGCTTTGAACCAGCCGCCGTAGGCGCTGGTGTACTCTAGAGACTGGTACAGAGCATCCACCAGGCTCTGGCCCCGCGCATTCAGCCCGGCGCCTGAGCCGAGCTTGTTCATGGTGTAGCCAAAGGAGACACGCGCTTCAGGCTCGGCAAACCCAATTGATCCACCCACACCCGGATGCCCAAACGCCGTTTCAGACAGGAGCAGGCTATCATCCTGGGTAGCTGTCGGTTCGCGTCGGTTGTCTATGCTTTTGGCATAGCCCTGCGAGAAGCGTGTTGGCAGCAGGATATTTATATCCAGGCCGCTCGCTGAGGAGACGGCGCCCATCCGCGTCAGGCTCTCCCGATTCACCAGATGAGCGCCCTTCAGGCTGCCGCCATTCGCCAGCGGCGCGTACATCCCTGCCAGCCCGCGCGCATTGGTGATGCCGCCCGCTGCCCCGATCTCTGCTGCATGTGAGGCGCGCGAGTCAAAGAAGAACTCATCCGGGCCAGGCGCAAAGTAGCCGCCCGTGTTCGCCTGCGCGGCGAATTGCAGCGTCGTGGGGTCCATCATCGCCAGAAAGATGGGTGAGATGGGGTCGCCTGGGCTAGGAGGCGCCGGAAAGATGATCTGGGCTGTTCGTGACTCATGTTCCTCTGGCAACCCGATCCAGAAATCCAGCCCAAGCGGCTCGGCAACTTCCGTGCGAAAGAATATCCCCAGCGATTTGCCAGAGACCCGCCTGACGACTTCCCCCACCAACCAGCCAAAGGTGAAGGCATGGTAGCCGTGCTGACTACCAGGCTTCCAGAACGGCTCCTGACGCGCCAGCGCCTGGACCATGAGATCCCACTGCTGAAAAGCCCCTGGGGGCAAGGGGTCGCGGACGGCTGGCACGCCTGCCTGGTGGTTGAGCAGCATCTTGACCGGAATGGCTTCCTTCCCGCCCTGCGCAAACTCCGGCCAATACTTTGCCACTGGCGCGTCCAGATCGAGCTTGCCCCGCGAGGCGAGGATATGGGCGCACAGCGCGGTTGCCCCTTTGGTCGCAGACCACACCACGCCAATAGTATCCTCTTTCCACGGCGCGTTAGTAGAGGCACGCGCGATCCCGCCCCACAGATCGACCATCGTCTCGCCCTCCAGCGTCACGCAGACCGACGCCCCTACCTCGCCTCGTTCCTGGAAGTTGCGCTCAAACTCCTGGGCGACCCGTTCAAAGCGCGAATCATAGAAACCGGCAATCTCACCACTGCTGACATTCTTGTGGACGTTCACCCTTGGCATAATCCAGCTTTCCTTTGCTTGCTACAGAATGGACCGGGGGAAGCCATTACCTTCCGGTCGCTTGCGAGCCTGATGTTGAGCCTGGAAACGTGTTGCCGAGCCACAGTATAGCATTTCGGGCAATGCCGGTTTGAGCCCACTTGCCTTGCGCCGAGCGTCCTGATTATGGGGCGCTCGCCGCATTCAGCGCTGCCATCTCCTCGTCGCTCAGGTGGAGTTCAGTTGAAGCAAGCAATTCACGCACCTGCGCGGCGGATGTGCCGCTGGCAATCGGCGCGGTGACGCTCGGCCTTGCCATAATCCAGGCCAGCGCCACCTGCGCGGGCGTCGCGTGGTGCGCTTCTGCCACGCGGTCAACGGCTGCCAGCACCGCCCAGCCCTTCTCGTTCATGTACCGCTGCTGGATGCCCCCGGCCCGCGCGCTCGTTGGCAGGTCTTTATCGGGGCGATATTTGCCGGTAAGGAAGCCACTGGCAAGGGACGAATAGGTAATCACGCCCAGCCCTTCGTTCTGGCACAACTCTTCCAGCGCGCCCTCGTACACCGTGCGATTCATCAAATGATAGGGAGGCTGCATGCACATATAGCGAACGTAGCCGTGCTGATCGCTCACCTTGAGCGCCTCCGCAACCCGCTCCGGGCGGTGCTGGGACGCGCCGATGTAGCGCACCTTGCCCTGGCGGACCAGTTCGTCGAAGGCGCCCATTGTCTCCTCCAGGGGCGTGGTCTGGTCGTCTTCATGTGCCTGATAGAGATCAATGACCTCCGTTTGCAGGCGGCGTAGGGATGCCTCAACCTCTCGCAGCATATACCCCCGCGACAGCCCCCGGTCGCTGGGGCCGGTCCCCATCGGCTTGCCTAGCTTGGTGGCGATCACAATGGAGTCGCGGTTGCCTCTGGCGCGCATCCAGCGCCCGATGATCGTCTCAGATTCCCCGCCCGTATGCCCGCTCACCCAGACAGAGTATGTATCTGCCGTATCGATGAAGTTCCCGCCGCCCTCGGCGTAGGCATCCAGGGCAGCAAAAGAAGCTGCCTCATCGGCAGTCCAGCCGAAGACGTTGCTCCCCAAACAGAGCGGGGCAACCTCCAGCTTCGTATGACCAAGTTGACGTTTCTGCATGCAAAAGACCTCCTTCGTATGACGAGATCATAGCGGCCCTACGCCTTTTATCGCAAGGCAGGTACACTCGCTAGAGGCGCGAGCCATGCGGTAAGATAGAGAACGAACAACGATAGCTGTGGGTAATGTAATGTAAGGAGGAGTTTGCATGCTCAATATCGACTTGCGCCCGCCCGCCAGTTTGCCAGCCCTTCAGGCAGAGGCAGAGCGGATTGACTTTACCATAGGATCGGATC
>JBJKSJ010000139.1:0-17273 GCA_046704085.1 Ktedonobacterales bacterium
CGTACTCCAGTTGCCGGCGCTGTCCTTCGCCTCGACAATCATGGTGTGCGGCCCGTCGGTGAGGCTGTTGAAGGTCGTACTGGAGAGGGTCCAGCTCGCGGAGCCGTTGGTGCCACTTTTGCTGACCGATACGGCCGTCCCCGTGCCTGGCGCCCCTGCCGTGTCAATGAAATACTCCGCGGCGGCGATGGAGTTGTTGTCGGTAAAGCTCGCGTTGAACGTCGGGGAGTAATACGTTGGTGAGGTCGGCGACGCGGTCAGGGTTGAGACGGATGGCGGGGTCGTATCTTTGAAGAAAGAGACCGTATTCTTTGAACCCCACCCGGCGGCATCCTGCGCATCCACTGTGATTGTGTGGGTACCATCAGCCAGGCTCGCGAAATTCCCAACCGTCCCACTCGCGGTCCAGGGTGAGGTACTGCCGGAGAGAGAGAGGGAAGTACCTGTACCAGGAGTGCCGGTGGTGTTGTCAATGAAGTATTCTGCGGCGGTGACGGTACTCGCGCTGTCCGTGACGCTCGCGCTGATGGCTGGAGCCGCATTGGTTGGAGACGGGGTCACGGTGAGAGTCGAGACCGCAGGCCCCCCATCAATTGGGTTGTTGCTGGCATACAGCCCGTTGGTGGCCGCTGTCAGTGTCGGCAGCGTCAGCGTTGCGTTCGTGGTGCCGTTCCTGATCGTTCCACCATTGGTCGTGAGCGCGGATTGTGACGCATAGTTCAGCCGCGCCGAAGTATCTCCCGCTTGCACGGTGTACGTAAAAGTGAGCGTGGCCGTCCCGCTCCCAGAGGTGTAGGTGGCGTACCTCGTGGTCGGACCGACGTTCAACTGGATCCGCGGCGTGCCAGTGACGGTCACGGGGAGGGTGAATGTTACGGTAATTTGATAGGTCGCCCCGGCGCTATATCTGGTGCCGCTGGTGACGCCACTGACACCAACGCTGGAGACAGAAGTGGCAGAATCGGTAAAAGTGGTTGTGGCTACGGCGCCTGAGGTCTGGCCCGTGGCCGTCACACTATACTGTGCCACAAACCAACTGGGGAGCTGGAATTGATCGGTGAAGGCGCCCGTGCTATCCGCCTGCACGGTGTCTTGGAAGCTCCAGGTTTGTCCGGCTTGATCATTGACCACCACCTGGACCATCTCGTTCGGCTGCCAGTTGCCGCCGGTGAGGGTGATGAGCGCCCCAGGAGCATAATCATCCTGATCGCTTTGGATCCAGGGGGTATTGGGCATGGCGACCGTAAAGGTTCCGCTCTGAGAGACATTCGATGTGAGGCCCGTGTCCGTGTACGTATAGGCGCCGGCTGGGGTGTTCGTGGACAAAGCCAATCCGCACGACCAGGCCCCATTATTGTCGGCAGTCGCATCACAGGCAAGGCCGTAACCGTTGGGACCAATGGCGTCCACATGGACCGTTTCCCCCGCTACATAGCCAGCTCCATCGCTGTTATCCCCACTGACGGTCACGACGCTGCCGGGCGTATAGCTACTTTGGCCGGTCCCGACAGTCGCAAAAGCCGAACCGCCAAAGACCAATAACGCTAACAATCCAAGCAGAGTCACCAGTAACGCTGAAAGCAAGAACTTGTAGTGCTTCTTGAACCTGTTCTCTCCTCTATACCAGGGCCGCATCAGTTTCCCCATTCTCTGCACCAGTGCAGAAGTCCTCTAAAACAACGGATCATTGGGAAGGAGTACACTCGTGGCGCGCTGGAGAACCGGCTCGGGACGCGCCTGCACGGGCACTTGTGGGAGGAGGACGCGCTCGATGGAGCGGTTCTGGCATATGCACCCCCTTGTTGCTCATACAACCTGATCGCGATCAGTCAGTAGTGCCTGGCGACCATTGTGTTGATTCTGACTGATCAAAGGGTTGTTACTTTATTGCTATTGAGGTTGTTAGATTTTTTTTAACAGCAACAGGTTACTGCCTTGGTAAAGTTCGGTTAACTATTCGAAGTGAGCTTTCGTCAATTATAAAACCCACCTATAAATGGGTAGAGAGATGCAGCACTTTTCTCTACTTCTTGTGTACATAAATAGTTGACTGGGCGCCCAGTCAAGTGTGCTGGATTGAAAAGCCCTGGGGAGCAAACTGGTTATACTTCTGCTCTCTCCGCCAGGCTGGACAAAGCGCCTCCTGTCTGTTATACTGGGCGCAAGTCGAGCATGGCTCGCAAGAGTTCAGGCGCAGACGCGACCAGGGAGGCGACGGGGATGAGCGAACAGGGGCCACTCTCCAATACGAAGCTGGGCGACCGCTATCTGCTGGGCGCGCTGCTGGGCCAGGGCGGCTTTGGCGCGGTCTATCAGGCGCAACACCTGCTGCTCAATCGCCCGCAGGCGATCAAGATTCTGCTGGAGCAATACTTTACCAGCCCCAAGTTCCGTGAACGTTTCACCCGCGAGGCGCAGGTGCTGGCGAAGCTGGACCACCCCAACATCGTGCATGTGGATGACTTTGGCATCGAGGGCAGCCGCGCCTATCTGGTGATGCCCTATATCGGCGGGGGCACGCTGCAAGGCGTCTTGAAGGCGCAGCGCGGCCCGCTGGGGCTGGATGTCACCTGGCGCTATCTGGAACAGGTCTGCTCCGCGCTGGACTATGCCCACGCCCGCCAGATCGCTCATCTGGATCTCAAGCCGCTCAACCTGCTCATTCACGAAGACGGGCGGCTGCTCCTCTCGGACTTCGGGCTGGCGCATCTGATGGAGCAGGGCGCGGTGGAGGGCGGCACAAGCCTGCAATTTGGCACGCCCAGCTACATGGCCCCCGAACACTTCGACGGCCAGCCGGAGCGGCGCAGCGATGTCTACGCCCTGGGGGTGATCCTCTATCAGATGCTCAGTGGGCGCTTGCCCTTCGAGGGGTCCACGCCCCGCGCGATCATCATGCAACTGCTGATGCAGCCGCCCCCGCCGCTGCGAGCCGCGCGGCCAGAGTTGCCGCCCGCGCTAGAGGATGTGCTGGGCAAGGCGCTGGCGAAAGACCCGACGACGCGCTACCAGACGGCAGGGGAACTGCTCTTTGACTTCAAGGCCGCGATGGCGGGACGCCCCACGCAGGCGTTCAGCAGCGGCGCCTCCATTGCCAATGCGCCCACGCGCATCTCACAGCCGCCGCCGCAAAACGCGCCCGGCTGGAGCGCCAATGCGCCCACGCGCATCTCTCAGCCGCCACCGCCCAGCGCGCCATTCGATCCCACCCTGCGCGCCTCCAATCCGCCCGGCGCGCCGCTCGACCCGACGCTGCGCGCCCAGCGTCCGCCCGCCGGTTCCACCGAGCAGTTTGTGCGCATGGCCCCCGCGATCCCACCCGGCGAGCAGCCGGGGCGGCCAGCCCTGCCGCCGACGCAGCCGGATGGCCGTATGGGTGGCCCATCTGGCCCGCAGGGGACGGCCTCCAACGATCAAATCTTGCAGGAACTGGCCGAACTCAAAGCGGCGATGAACCGGCTGGCTCAGCAGCCAGCGGCGCCGATGGCCGGGCCATACCTGCCCGGCGGCGCGCCAGTCATCTACGGCCCACCTGCCAAGCGTGGCAGACAGCCGCTCAGGCGGGTAAAGATATGGACGAAGGGGTTCAGCACGCTCTTTGTGCTGCTCTTCATCGGATCAGGTCTCTTTGCAGCGATCGCGGCAGGCACGCTGGGTTCCGGCTTTTTCAGGGATTATGACCTCTATTATTATTTTTACTCTTATTTTGGTAATTGCTACTATTACGGCGACTGTCCCCCCTCCATCCCATACAATGCTGTTGCGTTCCCCGTAGCCCTCATCGGGTTGTTAGTGATCATCTGCTTCATCGGTCTCTTTCTGACGAGATCAAAGCTGATGCGTAGCGGGGTCTTCCCGCTGCAACTGCTTTCAGCGATCAGCGCGGGCATCCTGGTGGTAGAGTTCTCTGGGAGCAATGTCAACAGAAGCGTTTTTATCTTTCTGGCTATTGCTATGCTGTTCTTTGCCAATCTCAGCCTGCTCTTGCTCTCCCATCGCATCGCGCCCTTGACCGTCCGCTGGTGGACGCTGTTTGGCGTAATCCCCGTCGTGGTGGGCATGGCAGCGCCCGTGCTGCCGCTCTTGTTCCGGCCATCGGGTTGGCGGTGGCGCCCAGAAGCTATCTCGCTGCTCATTCTGGGGGTCACTGGCCTGGAGATCACCTTTTTTTTGGGGGGTTCCTACAGGTTGGTCTTCGGGGTGGTCATCCTGACGTATCTGCTGCTCAGCCTGGGTTTCCTGCTGATTGTGCGGGCGGAGCAGGTGATCAAGCGGGAGCAGCGGCAGGCGGCGCTGGCGGGGCAGAGACCGTAGGCAGGCGGCTGGCGCATGGCTGGCGGTTGCGCTGCCGCGCTGCTGCGCTCGTGGGGCACGTTTCAGGCACGCGCCGCGCCTCTCGCCCCTGCCGCCAGGGACGGCGGCGGTACAAAGGCAAGGTTGCGACTGCTCTCGGAGTTGCGGGTGGCCGGGCGCTGTGCCGCCAGGGACGGCGGTTTTCGATGCTGCCAGCACAGCATCGCTCAGGGCGGCGAAGCGACCCTCCAGAACTGTGTGGTGTGATAGAATGCTGGTATGAGTGGAGTGTCTCTGTTGTGAAAGAGGGGTACTGGTGATGGCGACGGTGCGCGTTGGCTCCATTGTGCTGCGCGTGGACAATCTGCGGCGTCAGACGGAATTCTGGGCAGCGGCTCTCGACTACATCCCCCGCGCGGAACAGAGCGACGACTTCGTACTCTTGCGCCCGCGCAACGGGGTCGGACCTAACCTTTCCCTCGACCGAGTCCACTCAGAGCTTCATATCCCACCACGCATTCACCTGGACCTCTACACAGACGATCAAGCTGGAGAGGTCAGGCGCTTGATCGCGCTGGGCGCCACCGAGGTGCATTGGAGCAAACGACCGCCATCCGCCGACTATGTGATCCTGGCCGATCCTGAGGGCAACCGCTTCTGCGTCGTGGACACGACCCGCTAGCCGCTGATCGCCTGACACATGGCGGGCCGACTGCGCCACTGCGCTTATGGGGCACGTTTCAGGCACGCGCCGCGCCCCTCGCCCCTGCTGTCTGGAAGGCGGCGCTACAAAGGCACGGTTGCGACTGCGGTCAGCGGCTCGGCAGCCCTCCACGCAGCGGCAGACAGGCTAGCTCAGGCCGAGGTACGCGCGCGCTTCCTCCAGGGTTTGGGCGCCAACGACATTCTCTAGCGTAGCCTCATCGGCGGTCTGAATCGCTGTCAGCACCTCATCGCTCAGGGCGCCAAAACGGTTTCTCCAGGCCGACTCGCGCCATCCGGCGTGCCGTCTGGCGTGTCGTTATTTCGGTAACAGCTTCCGCAAAGCTGGACTCTTTCCAAATTTCTTCGATCATATCGTCCCTTTCTAGCGCCTTGATCAGGTCCACTTTCGGCAGGCGCATGCCTGCTAGCACGCCTAACAGACCCATGAGGTGGCCTACTTCTGGCGGGCGTCGATGCGAGGGTCGGGGACGCGCAGGCGATAGAAGAGCGCGGCGGTCAGACCCAGCCCGGCGGCCAGGATGAAGGGCGGGGCGTAGCCCAGGCGGTCGGCCAGCCAGCCGCCAAGGATGGGCGAGAAGGTGGTGAAGGGCGCGTAGCAGAGCGAGGAGAGCGCGATATAGGTCGGGCGCGCCTCTGGCGGGCCAAACTCGATGACGAACGAGAAGGACGCCAGCAGGGTGGCCGAGAGGCTGACCCCGGTGAGCAAGAAGACGCCCGCGTAGAGGAACGGGCCATGCGCCAGCAGGGCCAGCAGCCCGGCCAATCCTCCGGCGACGGCGCCAATCTCCAGCACCAGGCGATGGCCGAAGCGATCACCCAGCACGCCCAGCAGGAAGTAGCTGGCCGTCGAGGAGGCGACCAGGACGGTATTCTGGATGCTGACCTGGGCGTCCGTCAGGTGCGCCACGTTCTTGGCGGCGATGGCATAGAGGCCCACCGCCAGCATGGAGGCGCCCGCGATGGCGTTGGCGATCAGCAGCATGCGAAAGCCTTTGTCCTGCCGGATGATGCGCAGCCAGCCGCGCGGGCCGCTCTCGCCCGTTGTGCGGCGTTCGGCGCGCTGCGCGTGTGGGCGCGGGACGCGGCGAGGCTCGCGGGTCAGCGAGAGCCAGACGAAGGAGATGACCATCATGCTAAAGGTCAGCGTGAAGCAGAGGGCAAAGTTCGCCGGATAGCCAATGGCGGGCGTCGAAAGGATCAGCGTCGCCAGGGCCGCGCCGCCAAGACCCAGCAGGCCGCCCAGGCCGGTGGAGAGGCCAAAGAAGCGCCCGCGCCAGTTGTCAGGGATGGCGCGCGCGACCAGATCGAGCCAGGGCGTCATCGAGAGGCCGCTGCCCAGTGTCTGCGTGAGGATGAGCAGGAAGAAGAGGACCAGCAGCCAGATGGGATGCGTTCCGGCCAGCAGCAGCGCGGCTCCGGCGAGGATGAGGAACGGCAGGCGCTCCAGCGTGGTGACGGCCAGTAGGATGGGCTTGGTGCGGCGCAGCCCCTCGACATAACCCGCGATCAGCAACTGGGTGCCAAAGATGCCCAGCGCGCGCACGGCTGGGACCATCGCGGCGGCCAGGTTTGAGCTGGAGAGGTGATGGACAAAGAGGGGCAGCACGACATAGGCCGAACTGATGTTCATGCCCAGCGTGAAGAAGGCGATGTCGATGCCCATTGTGGCAAAGTTCCGGCGGAAATGGCGGTCGCGCTCGGCAGTGCTGGCCGCCATTTCCGCCGCCATCTCTGGTGGCATTTCCTGGGTGAGCATGGGCTACCTCGCTCGCTTTGCTCTGACTTCGCTCTTGAGAGGGCGCTGCTTGCGGCCTGGCGCGAAGAGATCGGTATCGCGGTTGGGGATGCTGAAGGCCAGGTCGGCGGCCAGGCGCGCGCAGCGCGCGGCCATTGCGTTGCCGTGCCCAGTATAGCCGCCGCAGAGCAGGAGACGCTCGCAGCCGGGAACCAGGCCAACCACCGGCAGGCTATCCGGCGTGAAAGCCATCAAGCCCGCCCAGCGATGGGTGATCTCGGTGGTCCTGGGCAGATCCAGCGTTTCATAGACAAAGCGGTTCAGATGCTGCTGTACAGTGTCGGTGGGCGCCTGTGTGGGATCGCGCTGGTCCAGATCGGGCGCGAGGTCGCGCCAACCGCCGACGACCAGCCGCCCATCTTGAAGCTGGCGCCAGTATTGATAGCCATAGTGGGCGTAGATTGGGTAATCAAAGAGCCGCTCGCTGATGGGCGCCGTTGCCAGCACCTGGCCGCGCGTTGGCGTCACCAGCCGCCCAATGGCGCTGGCCTCTGGAGCGGGCTGATCGCCGTCGCTGGCGGCGGCTTCGGACTGGTTGGGCAGCAGGTCGCCAAGCCAGGCGTTAGTAGCGAGGATTGCTTTGCGGGCGCGCACCTCGCCTGCCGGAGTCTCGATCACGACATCAGTGCTGCTCTCCTGAACCTTCAGCGCGGCGGTCTGCTCGTAGATCAGCGCGCCCGCCTGCTGAGCAAGATCGGCCAGGCCGCTGACGAAGCGCACCGGCTGGATTTCGCCATCGTTGGGGTGATAGGAGCCGCCCAGGTAGTGCCCACGCAGGCGCCTGGGCAGGCGCGCCTCATCAAAAAACTCCGTTGCCCAGCCATCTTCGGTCAGCAGACGCGCTGCTGCGCGCACCTCGACCAGTTCTTCGGGCGCGTCGGCCAGGCGCAGGCTGCCGGTCTGACGATAGCCGGTGGGCCAGTGGCGTGCGTGCAATTCATCGATCAGGGCGCGAATCATCGCGTTGTTGGCGACGCTGAAGGCATAGAGGCGGCGGGCGCGCTCGCGGCCATAGAGCATGATGGCCCGGTCGTAGGTTTCGACGGTTCCGGAGAGCAAAAAGCCGCCGTTGCGCCCGCTGGCGCCGTGCGCGATGGTTTCGCGCTCCAGCAGGATGACCTTGCGCCCATCGCGTGCCAGCCAGAAGGCGCAGGCGACGCCGCTGATGCCGCCGCCGATAATCACCACGTCGGCGCTGGCCGTGCCATCCAGCGCCTTATAGCGTTGGGCCATCTCGGCCTCATCCTGCCAGAATGAAACGCTTCCTGCTTCTGCCTGCTGCTCCATCGTAATCCCTCGCTTTCAATCGTGTCTTTCTATTATAGCTGACCAACTCAACCGGGCGAAAGGCTCCTTCCATTATTCGCCAGCAGTGGCACGGTTTTTGCAGCCGCAAAACGGCCCATTGAAGCCGTTTTCTTGATCAAGCGCGTAAGTTGACGATGGAGCGTAGCTGCGTAGCGCGGGTTGAGAGAGAAATGGAATGAATGGAGACAAGGGTGGGCCAGGCAAAGAAACAACAGCGTCCCAGCCAGAGCAAGGCGCAAAAGATGGTTCCTCAGCCGGAGCCGCCAAAGCCGGACCTGCGCGCCATTTTTCCCTTGCTCGACTATGAAGGTGAGCCATTGCCTCGGCAGGCGTCGCCTGCCGCTCGCGCCGACGCCCCGGCAGCAAAGAGCGGTGAAGAGCGCCCGCCCGGCGTCTTCACCGCTGAAGCTGCTCAAGTGCCGCCTAATCCGTTTCTGTATCCCCATAGATGAGGGCACGCTTGACTTCTTCGATAGTCTCGGTGACGGGGATGCCGCGCGGGCAGGCTTCGGTGCAGTTGAAGATCGTGCGGCAGCGCCAGACGCCCAGCCGGTCGCTCAGGATGTTCAGGCGCTCGGCGCCAGCCCGGTCGCGGCTATCGAAGATGAAACGATGCGCGTTGACAATCGAGGCCGGGCCAACCCAATCGGGGTTGGCCCAGATCGATGGGCACGATCCGGTGCAGGCGCCGCAGAGGATGCACTTGGTACTCTCTTCAAAGCGGTCGCGCTCCGCCGGACTTTGCAGCCGCTCGGTGTGGGGCGCTGGCTCGTCGTTGATCAGGTAGGGCTTGATCTTCTCGTACTTTGCCAGGAAGGGGTCCATATCGACCACGAGGTCTTTGATTACCGGGAAGCCCAGCATCGGCTCGACGGTGATCTTATTGCCCAGGTCTTGGACGAGCGTCTTGCAGGCCAGCATATTGCGCCCGTTGAGGCGCATGGAATCGGACCCACAGACGCCATGCACGCAGGAGCGACGGAAGGTGAGCGTGCCATCCTGGGTCCACTTGATCTCGTTGAGGACATCGACAAACCGATCTTTGGGATCGGCCTCGATGCTGTACGTTTCCCAGTGCGGCTTTTTATCCACGTCGGGATTGAACCGCCTGATTTTCACGGTAAGCTGCATAGCTTCTCCCTGGGCATGTTGCCCAGCCCTGGCGGCGAATGCATTCGCCGCCAGGGGCCTTCGGCCACGAAGTCGGCGAGCCGTACTCTCGGCCCAACCCTTGGCGCCCTGTGTACCCTTTCAACCCGCGACAGCGGGTTTGATGGCGGAACGCCCTTAGCGGCGATTTTAATCGCCGAATTTAATATTTACGTTCTTTGGGTTCAAACGTGCCCAGCGCCACCGGCTTGTAGCGCAGTTCGACCTCGTTCAGTTCCCGATACGCCAGCGTGTGCTTCAAGAAGTTGGCGTCGTCGCGCTTGGGATAATCTTCGCGGTAGTGCGCGCCCCGGCTCTCTTTGCGCGCCAGCGCCCCGGCGATGGTCGCCTCGGAGCAATCGAGCAAGAAGCCGAGTTCGATCACCTCCATCAGTTCGGTATTGAAGGTGTGGCCCTTGTCCTGGATGCAGACCTGGCCGAAGCGTTCTTTTAGTTCGGCGATCTTGTGCTGCGCTTGCAGCAGGCTTGCCTCGGTGCGCACGACGCCGACATTGTCCATCATCTCGTCGCGCAGTTCGTTGCGGATGGCGACCTGCGCCTCACCTTTGTCGCGCGAGCGGAGGCGATCCACCATCTCGCGGGAGAACCCCTCTGGCTCTTTGGGCAGGGGCTGGAAATCCCACTCGTTGATGAAGCGGGCAATGTGCTTGCCGGCGCGGCGGCCAAAGACGATGAGGTCCACCAGCGAGTTGGTGCCCAGGCGGTTGGCGCCATGCACCGAGACGCAGGCAACCTCGCCAGCGGCGTAGAAGCCGGGCACAACGGTCTTGTGTTCGTCCATGATGACGCGGCCCTCCACATCGGTGGGGATGCCGCCCATCGCGTAGTGCGCCGTCGGCTGGATGGGCACTGGCTCGTTGATCGGCTCGATAGTCAGGTAGGTGCGCGCAAAGTCGGTGATGTCGGGCAGCTTGGCGTCGATGACCTCTTTGCCCAGATGGGTCAGATCGATATAGACGGCATCTTTGGTGGGCGTGACACCGCGCCCCTCTTTGATCTCCTGATAGATCGCCCGCGAGACCATATCGCGCGGGGCCAGGTCTTTGAGGGTGGGGGTGTAGCGTTCCATGAAGCGCTCGCCCGTGCTGTTGCGCAGAATGCCGCCTTCGCCGCGCGCCGCCTCGCTGAGCAGCACGCCGATCTTATACAGCCCGGTAGGGTGGAACTGATACATCTCCATGTCTTCCAGCGGCAGGCCGCGACGATAGGCAATTGCCATACCGTCGCCCATGCAGGCCATTGCGTTGCTGGTGATGCGCCAGGCGCGGCCATAGCCGCCGGTAGCAAAGAGAACGACTTTGGCATGGAAGGTATGGATCTCGCCATCGCGCAGGTCCAGCGCCACGACGCCGACGACCGCGCCATCGCTCATCAAGAGGTCCAGCGCCAGGTATTCGTTGAAGAAGCGTACCTGATTTTTGATGGACTGCTGGTACATGGTCTGAAGGATCATGTGGCCGGTGCGGTCGGCGGCATAGCAGGTGCGCATGACCGGGGCTTCGCCGAAGTTGCGCGTGTGGCCGCCGAAGCGGCGCTGGTCGATGCGGCCATCGGGCATACGGTTGAAGGGCAGCCCCCAATGCTCCAGGTCATACACCGCGTCGATGGCCTCGCGGGCCAGCACCTCGGCGGCGTCCTGGTCGGTGAGATAGTCGCCGCCCTTCACGGTGTCGAACATATGCCATTTCCAGTGATCTTCTTCTTTATTGCCCAGCGCGGCGGCGACGCCGCCCTGCGCCGCGCCGGTATGCGAGCGCGTGGGATAGAGCTTGGAGATCACAGCTATGCTGGTGTTGCCTGCAAGCTGGCAGGCAGCCATCAAACCGGCTCCGCCAGCGCCGACAATCACCACGTCAAATTTATGGTATCCCATAGGATTCCTCCAGGGTAGGGCGCTTATTTCTGCAAGCCTAAGAAATGCAGCACCACGTTGGTATGGTTTGGCTGGAAGGTGATGATCGTCATCATGCCCATCAGCCACCAGGCCAGCGCAATAATCCAGACGGTGGATTGCGCCAGCAAGCGCCAGCCACGCGGGCGCACATAGTCATCGATGGCGATGCGCAGCCCGTTCAGCCCGTGCAGCAGGGCCAGTGTCAGCAGGACCAGATCGTAGACCCGCCAGAAGGGATTGCTGTAGCGGGCGGCGACGTAATCATACACGGTCTGCGAAACATCGTTGCTGACGTGCATGATTGCCAGGTGAATCAGCGCCAGGAAGATTAAGAGGACGCCGGAGATACGGAAGAAATACCAGGAAAAGAGTTCAAAGCCAGCGCGCGGTTTGGTGGTGGCGCCATAGGTGGCCGGTCTGGCGCCGGGCGTGTTTGATCTGGCGGCTGGTTCGGCAGTGGCAGGTTTATCGACCATCGTTTGCTCCTTTACATCACACGGTGAGGCGCGTCGGCATGGCTTACATCGGGATGGACTGGCAATTGCCCTGCGGGCAGACGCCAAAGAGTGGCGCAATGATAAAGAACCCGAAAGCCACTACAGAAATGATCGTGAGTGCCAGTACCCCGTAGAACAGGGCGTTCTGATATTTGACGCCAAGTTTGGGCCAGAAATCGATCAGGATGATGCGCGTGCCGTTGTAGGCATGGTAGAAGAGGGCCGCAACCAGGAAAATCGTGGCGACACGGATGTACCAAGTGCTGAACTCGCCCACCACGTCGTTATACACCTTGGGGCCAAAGTTGAGCAGGGTGATGTCCACGATGTGGATCAGCAGGAAGAGTAAGATGCCCAGCCCGCTGATGCGGTGGAACAACCAGGAAAACATGCCCGACTGACCTCTGTACATGAACCACTCTCCTTAGCTAAAACTATCTGTGCGTTTCTGAACTAACGAGAACCGCCAAGACGAGCATCCCAGCGGGGGCAGCGTCGCCAAAGCACGGGAGGAAGCAGGAATGATGGGGGTGTGCGCAGAAAGAATGCCACGCGCCCGGCGGCGCGCCATCGTTTCTTCTTCCCGTCTGGGTCTCGAAAAGAACGCGCTGGGGCTGCCGAAAGAGGCATTGTGTGACAACCAACCGCGCCACCTGACCGCAACCTCGTGAGAGGCGCAATAGAGGTAGAGCGGCTCCATCGGCGCCCCATGTAGTCTCATTATACGGCAAAGGAACCAGCGTTGCAAACGCCTTGCGCGTTGCGCCGCGCTGGCAAAGCACTGGACACGCGGCATTTTTGGGGGTATACTGTTCTTGTTGCACCAAGTTGTCCTGCCCTCGATTGCCCAGGCGCGCGTTTCTGCTCCTGCGCCATGAAGAGTTGCGTGACCGCTCCGTGCTGTCTGTTTTGCACATTGCTCCTGGGGTGGTTGCGCATGCTGCGTCCACATCCAAGAGCCGCTTCGCAGCAATGGCTGCAAGAAAGGTTTTGAAAAAGTTTCATGGGCAACAATCTCTTTGTTGGCAATCTGCCCTACGACGTGGATGACACGCAGCTTCAGGAGATTTTCTCCCAGGCTGGCACGGTCACATCTGCGCATGTTGTCACCGATAAGTTCTCCGGTCAGAGTCGTGGGTATGGCTTTGTCGAGATGAGCAGTGACGCCGAAGCAGCCCAGGCGGTCACGATGCTGAACGGGCATGATTTGCGGGGCCGGGCGATGACGGTGAACGAGGCGCGCCCGCGCGAGGAGCGCGGTGGGTATCGCGGCGGTGGCGGCGGTGGCCGCAGCGGCGGTGGCTATGGTGGTGGCGGTGGCGGCTACGGCGAGCGTCGCGGCGGCGGCGGTGGTGGCTACGGCGGCGGTGGTCGCGGTGGCGAGCGTCGCGGCGGCAGCAGCGGTGGCAGGGGCCGCTACTAGCCTCGGCTGGGCTGGCGCCTCTGGGCGCCGCTCCAATGATCAGACAGATAAGCAAGGGAAGGGGATCACCCCCTTCCCTTTTGCTTTTGGCAGAAATAGAGTATCTTGCCGATAGCTGGCCGCCGATGGCGGGTGTATACTTCTGGAGAAGAAGAGCGCGGGGGCAATGATGGCGTCGCTTGCGCTCAACCGTTATGCTGGAACAAGCGTTGGGTCTCGTGGCGCGGTCTCTTGCCCGACGCGCTGTGTTGTGTTTCAGGAGGGCGGCTATGCCACGCGATCTGCCGATTGGGAATGGGCGCCTGCTGATTACCTTCGATGGGCGCTATACGCTGCGTGATCTGTATTATCCCCGCGTAGGGCACTCGAATCAGACGATTGGGCATCTAAACCGCTTTGGCGTCTGGGTGGCCGATCTGGATGGGGCCAACGCGCAGTTCGCGTGGACGAGCGACGATGGCTGGGAGCGGCGGCTGGACTACTGGGGCGAGACGCTGGTGACGGACGTGACCCTGAGCAGCGCGGCGCTGGGGCTATGCCTGCGCTGCCACGACGCGGTGCTGCCCCATGATGATACCTATCTCAAGCAGATCGAGATCACCAATCTGACTGAGCGCGAGCGCCTGGCGCGCCTCTTCTTTCATCAGGACTTTCATATCGAGGAATCGGGCGTGGGTGATACAGCGTACTACGAGCCGTATAACGAGGCGCTGGTGCATTATCGCGGGCGGCGCTATTTTCTGATCGATATGGCGAATGAGCAGCGCGAGCGCATCGCGCAGTACGCGACGGGCACAAAAGAGTACGGTGGGCTGGAGGGCGCCTGGCGCGACGCGGAGGATGGTTTGCTAAGTGGCAACCCTATCGCGCAGGGCTATGTCGATTCGGTGGCCGCGATGGAGTTGCGCCTGCCCGCAGGAGGCAGCGTCACGGCACATTATTGGATCGTCGCCGGGCGCGATTTCTTTGAGGTGCGCGACCGCAACCGGCGCATCCGCGAGACTGGCGCGGCGGCGCTGCTGGAGCAGACGCGCCAGCACTGGCGTCGCTGGCTCAAACCGGCAAAATCGCGCCGTTTCGCCGATCTGCCCGACGCGCTGGCGCGCCTGTACCAGCGCAGCCTGCTGATTATCGCTACGCAGTGCGACGCGGGCGGGGCGATCATTGCCGCCAACGATGGCGACAGCGCTCTCTCGAATGCCGATACCTATTCGTATATGTGGCCGCGCGATGGCGCGCTGGTGGCCCACGCGCTGGATGGCGCGGGGTATCCGGCGATACCTCGTGCCTTCCATGCCTTTTGCGCCCGGCTGATCGCTCCGACGACGTATTATCACGGCGGCTATCTGCTGCATAAATACCATGCCGATGGCTCGCTGGGCAGTTCCTGGCATCCCTGGGTGCGCGAGGGCCGCCCGACGCTGCCGGTGCAGGAAGACGAGACGGCGCTGGTTCTCTGGGAACTGTGGGGGCACGCGGAGCGTTACCCCGACTATCCGCCGCCTGAGCGGCTCTACGAGCAGATGGTGCGCCCGGCGGCGGAGTTCCTGCTGTATTATCGGCTGGAGGATGGGTCGCTGCCACGCGAGTCGTATGATCTCTGGGAGGAACGCTACGGCATCTACACGTTTACGACGGCGGCGACGATTGCTGGATTGGCGGCGGCGGCGCGCTTTGCCCAGCGTTTTGGCGATCAGGACGCGGCGGCGCGCTTTGCCGAGGGCGCAGCGGCGCTGCGCGCGGGCCTCTGTGAGCATCTGTTTGACGCGGAGCGCGGGCATTTCCTGCGCGGGGTGACGCTGGAGCCGGGAAGCTCCGCGCCGACCTTCCGCCCGGACGCGACGCTGGACAGCAGCGCGCTGGCGGTGCTGAGTTTCGGTGTGCTGCCGGCGGACGATCCGCGCGTGGCCGCGACGGCGCGGGCGATTGAGGAGCGGCTCTGGGTGCGCACAGCGGTTGGGGGCGTGGCGCGCTACGAGAGGGATCGCTTTCGCTACGCGGGCAACGGCGAGCCAGGCGTGCCCGGCAATCCCTGGTTTATCTGCACGCTCTGGCTGGCGGAGTGGTATAGTGAGGTGGCGCGTCGCCCTGAAGACCTGGCGCGGGCACGGAACCTGCTGGAATGGTGCGCGCGCTGGAGCTATCCCAGCGGGGTGCTGCCGGAGCAACTGAACCCCTACACGGGCCAACCGGCGCATGTTTCGCCGCTGACCTGGAGCCACGCGGCCTATGTTCACGCCGTCGATTGTTACTGCCGCCGCTACACCGAACTGGCGGGCGCACAGGCGGCACAGACGATCATGGCTGCGGAGCAGCGGGGGATATAGAGGCGCTCTTCCAATCGCGGTAAAAGCAGCAGTTTGCGCCTGGAGCGTCGGCGCCTCCGTGCCGACGCAATGGTGGTTCTCTGAGGCATAGCTCAGGTGTGATAAACTGTTGAGTAAGGGGCGCTAAGGGGGGTGAGTGCTACGCATATCGATCCTGTGAGAGTTCATCCAGAGGTAGCTGGCCTTGGAATCAAGCTTGGGGAGGACACAGCAAAAGGAGCAGTAGGTGGCCCACTATAGACGCGGCCAGAGTTTGTTATATTCCTCGTGGGTGCCTACCCAGAACCAGGTGACAGTATCGCCTTCAAGAAACCCGATCACGCGGTAGTGATCGCCAGCGCGGGCAGAATAAACGGAGGGGTCGCGCTGGCCTATCTGCTTAAATTGCAAGCCAGGATGACGCGGGTTTTGCTTAAAGAGTTCGTAGGCTGCCTGTATCTGGTGCTGGGCGTGGTCAGGCAGCGCATCAAAGAGGGACTTAAATCGCTTCGTGCGTCGTGAGTGGAACAATGCTATTCCCAGCCGCCCTCTTCAACCTCGCCGCGTGCAATCTCGGCGCGGGCTTCAGCGGCGAGATGTTCAAGGATGGCCTGTCCCTCTGGGCTGGCAAAGGTACGGTCCCATTGCTCATCTTCCTCAAGTTCGGTGATGAGGTCAAAGATACGCTGTGCAAGTATCTTCTGCTGCTCTGGGTCGAGGCGTTCCACCTGCTCCAAGGCGCGGCGCAGTTCGTTTACCATTCCTGCTACTCCTCCTGTGTTGCTTGCCATAAGTATAACACAGGCGGCGATGTTCTGGGGAGCGCAAGAAAGCTTTCTTGATGATGCGTTCTTCAACGTTTACAACGTTTACAGAATGTGCAGCGGCATGAGAGTCTACAAAGTCTACCGGTGAGGCCATGTTTGGATTACACTTTCTTGATCTGGTGGTCATTCTGCTGCTCGTCGCGCTCTGGCTGCTGCCCGCGCTGATGGTCCTCCGCGATGCCGGGCGCCGACCAGCCGCCGGGCGAGCGCTGGGCCGTCGCTGCGCGCTCTTTGGGTTGCCGGGCGCGATGGTCTACTTTGGCCTGCTGCGCATCCATAACCGGATGCAAGACGCGAAGCAGCGGCGGCAGATTCGGTAGTCAGGTAAGTCGTCTGGTCCAGGAGGGGGCTTATGCGCAAAGACGGAGACCCCAGGACAACACACAGCTTCCAGCCAGAGCGCGGTGAACACGCGGGTGGGAGCGATTTCCTGCTTGCACTATCGAAGGTAGACCCCGCTTTCCTGCGTCTGACCCGCCGTGAATTATTGGTGACGATGGCGGCAGCCACGCTTGCCGGTTGCTCACAGGCCATAACGCCACAACCCACTACTACACCCAGGCCACCGTTCGCGCTTGGGCGCACCGGCACGCTCTACAGTGATGGGACTGCCCCGTCCGCTTTGGGCAATGCCGTCCTCCAGCGCGTCAGTGACGTGGCTGGCATCCCGGACGCGACATTTGTGACCTCGCTCAACCCCTCGCCCGATCTTATCCTCACGTTCGGCGATATGCCCTCAGGCTACACTGGCGCCTCCATCGGCGTCAGTCCGCTTACGCTCATCACGCATTTGCGGGTGCCCATTGACAGCATCACCGCTGACCAGGCGCGGGCGCTGCTGAACGGAACCGTCACGGATTGGAGCGCCGTCGGGGCGCCGTACAGCGTGCCGGTCCACCTCTTCGCGCTCCAGGGGCTGGCCCTGCCATCTGGCGTGCCACAAGCCGGCAACGCGCAGACCGTTGCCGACGCCGATGCCTTATTGCGCGCGGTGCGTGCCCAGGCCGGAAGCGCGGCGCTGGTTCCCCTGGAAC
>JBJKSJ010000140.1:0-33280 GCA_046704085.1 Ktedonobacterales bacterium
GGTGTGCAGGAAAGGATCCCAATGGACGGGGGCTTCGGTGCGCAGCCGATGGTACAAGGGATATGGATTAGCAAGTACCTCAGGATCAAGCAAGTGGTACAAGCTCAGGGGCGGATTCTGTTTGCCCGCTATGGTTGATGTGTTTGTATGCGGAGTCATCCTTTTCCCCCTTGTGTCGGGCAACTGGTCAAGACGATCCGTTACTATCCTCTTGCAGCGAGAGGAGCAGCGCTGCTCAGGGGAGCGATTAAGCTATGATCAGCTTTTTCTCCGTCTCTCTTCTGTTGTTTTTCCAGGTCGTTCCCGCGTTTTAACACTCCTTATCAGATCCTTCGCCCTCTCAAAGGCAGGACGTGCTTTATCAAGCAGCCGCATTTGCAGACCGCGTCGCGCTATTGCCCAGGTTAAGACACTCTCCATGTTTGATAATTGCTCTTTATAGATCCCTTCCCCTACCAGGAAGTCATAGTTGATGAGATGGCGTTTCCCACCCGCATCAACTGAAGAGCCTCCTTGGCTAAACGGCGCTCCTTCTACAAGGCCGCGTCGCTTACACTCCGTCATACATAAGGCATGCGTCACTAAGCCAGGTTTCAGCCTATTATCCTCAAACAGAGGAAAACCGCTTTTATAACACAGAACCCGTCCGTTTTCGACAAAGTGAAACAGACACCCGATGGTTGTGTCACCTTGTTTTACGCGAAAGAGAATTAAGGCGCCTTGCGGCCAGAGCGAGAGCGTCTCAATCAAATCTTCATGATAGCGTCTTACACGGTCAGTCTGAAAAGCGCCAGGCTGTCCAACACGTTTCCAGCGTTGTTCATGAAGATGAATTAATTCCTGCAAAATATCTCTTGCTTGATCCGGGGTTTCTGCCCACTCTATTTTTCGTTGACCAAAGATTCCATCGAATAAGCGCAAACTACGGCGGATGTTATACCGGGTGTTCTTCCCCAATGCTGAGATGACATCTGGATAGCCTTCTTCTGCCGCCTTTCGAAAGGCAAACACCGGAAACCTTCTCTCGTCTACCCTCACTGGTAAACCCACAAGGGCGCAAGCTCTGATCAAGGCATCTGCATGTTCAGGAACAAACCCATTTAACCGAAGTGCTGACCAGCGAAACTGTTGCTGGAGTGTACGTGTGAGCCCCATTGCAAAGGCATGCAGGTTTTCAGGAGCAACAAGCAGTCGGTTATATTCTACAGATGTTCTCTCCTTAACCGATTCCCCTGCGGTGCCCAGATGTATCGCTGAAACAGGAATACCCCGAATCCGCCATGTTGCTTCTGTGATTAAAGCAGCTCCGATCAGTTGGTTGTTTTGTTTTCCAAAAGCGAAGGTAGGCTGCACTCTATTCTCATAATTATCAAGCCAGGCTTTTATCCAGGGCCAGGAATTGGTTAAGCCAGTATTGCTCATATGTTGTTCCAGTCCCTGCCATCTGCTGGCTGCTTCACTTCGTTCGGAAGAGGGCAGCAATTCGATCATTGCGACCTGGCAGTTTTGTCTGTGATAAAATGACAATGGTCGTTCTCCTGCTGACTGCCACTCATGAATCCGAATCCAGTGGATACCCTGCTGACAGAATTAGTCCGAGTTGGCGATGTAGCATGCTCGACCACATGCTTCACACCAGCCTACTTGTCCTCCCTCATGCTCATGTACATCTGAGAGAGGACTGGCGCAGCGACAGACATAGCCATGCTGACGAGCAGGATTGCCAAAGACAAGGGCATGCGCAGGCACATCTCGCGTTACCACAGAACCTGCGCCAACAAGGGCAAATACGCCAATGGTTACACCACAAACAATGACCGATCCTGCACCAAGTGACGCGCCATACTTTACCAAAGTGGGTGTAATCTCCCAGTTAATTCCTCCCTTGAGTTTTCCATCAGGGGTCATAGCCCGAGGCAGCAGGTCATTGGTGAAACAAACGTGCGGACCAACGAAAACCCCATCCTCAAGTGTCACGCCTTCAAAGACAGAGACGTGATTCTGGATTTTTACGTACGAGCCGATATGCACATGCGCGTCAATATACACACCTTTCCCTATATTACAGGACTCACCGATGGAGGCATGCTCTCGTACCTGCACCTGGTTCCAGATATGGGTGCCCGCGCCAATAAACGCTTTGGGCGATACTTCAGCCGTAGGGTGAATAGAGAAAGATGCGTTAGCCATTGGTGCCTTACACATCCTTTCGAGCTATGAACACGATCATAGGGCTAAGGCTTACCAGCTTACGTAGACCCAAATAGCGCTCAATCCGAGCCGCAACTGGAACAAGGCGAGAATTGCTACTTCTTCGAAACGGAGGCCAGGCATACCCTTCCTGGTAGATCATCGTGAAACCCCGTTTGCAGAATCTCTTTCTCCATCCCGAATAAGAGAATGGATACCAATACCAGGACGCGCTACCTCCTATCCTCAAAGCTGGGACAGAGTGATAAAGCAATCCACGCCAGGACGAACGATTCAAGATAACGCCCACGATGAGTCCTCCCTTTTGCAAGGCTCGGAAGGCTTCTTCAATGAACCAATCTGCATGAATTACTGGTGCAACTTGAATGCAAAGCACCAATCCCAAACTTTCTGTGTCAGCGGGGAGCATCGAAGCATCTGGACTTACAGGAATACACCTTGCAGTTGGTATTCTCTCTTTGCACAACGCCAGAGCATGCTGATCAACATCCACACAGATCAGCCTCCAACCAAAATCGGAAAGCAATTTTGACCATCGCCCCCCTTCGCATCCTATCTCAAGCGCAGTAGTTGGATTGGTGACCAGGGAGTTGGCCGTCAATATGGCCCGCCTCTCGATTTCCGAAGCATAACGGCCATAGCTCGTCTTTGTAGCGATCTTTTCCCACGCTAAGATTTCATCATGTGCTGGTTGGGAGATACGGGTCATAGCCTTCTCCTTTTGAGCTAGTAGGAAACATCGGGCCAGAAGAGAGAAGCGTTACCCATCGCTCGTGCTTGCTAGTGCTTCTTCCAGCAGGCGTGTAGGTCCAAGCAGATTCTTCAACACTCCGTCCGCCTTCTTTAAACGACGGTCCCCTGGCCTCAAGTGCAGCATCGTATTCACACCCCAGAGCGTCACCTGATTGACAAACGGACGCAGCAGCGGATGAGGCACGAAGGCGCGATGCACTGGACGCGCCTGGAAACCCACCTTCGTCTTAAATTGATGAAGCCCGGCAGCATTGCTTTCAGCTTGGATCGAACTCAAGCCATAGCTCACCATTCGGAATCCACGTTCAACCAGATAGTGGGAAAGCACGGTGTACATCAAGGTATCATTCGGCCTATAGTGCAGCAGTGCATCCCTGGAATAGCATCCGATCTCTACCCAATCGTCCACCTCGGTGATAGTCAGAAATGCCGCCAATTGATCGCCTCTCCAGGCGCCCAGGCAGCTAGCCTCTGGCAATCGAGCGCGAGAGGCAATACGCTGGCGAAACGCTTCAGGTGTCCCATCGCTTAATCCAACCCGGTGGCGTGTATCACAGTACGCCTGGACACCATCAGTTCGAAGCTGTTCGGTTGTGAGAGGAGCGATCTTTAATTCCTTGAGTCCCCGGCGGACGTTCCGGCGCATGGCTGGAGCGAGTTTATCCAGTGAGTAGGTCTGGTCGGTGCAGGTATAGAGCCAGGCGTTGGCCGGATGGCCTCCATCTGGTTCCAGCAGATAGCTGGCAATGGCTGCTCGTCCGTGCCACAGCACCTGTCGGACTTCATCGGGAACAGGAGGAGCCAGGTGGAATGTGGGAATACGCATCATTGCCCCAGCCTCGTAGCTTGTCCAGAAAGTTCCCATTTCACCTGGAAGGATTCGGACACCGCTCCTCGCCAGGTCTGCGGCATATTCTCCTATCGACCTGGACTGCGCTTTGTAGCTCGGGGGGGGCGTACTTATCATGGTCTAAAGCTCCTTCTAGATGAAAACAGGGTGTGCGACCTCTGGTCAAGAACGCCAGACCTTTTTGCAGGCTGCTATCCCATTTTGAATCCCTGCATCTATCTCTGGACTGTTCATAGGAGTTTGGCTGGTTGGCCCCAACCCAGAATCATCCCACGTATAAGAGACCAGTCCCATTGCTCCATGTTCACAGAAACTCTCGCTCTGGGTTGCAATATCTGTTGCACTCGGTGTTACGTAGTACCGCTCCGCTCCAGCAAGGGCGCCTCCAAAAGCCTGACCTATGCCGATCAAAGGCTCGCTGTGTATATCCCAGCCTCTCTGCCACAAGCTGGTAAAGAGCGCAGCAAATAGCCCTTGCATGGACCAATTGAACGCATCGCTATCAGCGAGGGGAGTGCCATTTGCCATTGATGGGGTATAGATGTAAGGAGCTATCATATCGCAGCCCTGGGGCGAAAAATTGTCCGCAACCCAGTCTTGCCAGTCATACTGTTGAGCAAGCCCGATTGAGCCGCCAAATCCGCAAATAGTCGCCCGGCCTGGAGTGTAGCGCTCAATGAGGCTATGAATTTTCATTAAGATTTGTTTGGCACTCCCAGCTTCCTGAACCCAATCATCGAGAACCCAATAGCCAATAATGAGTTGATTTGCTCGCGCCTGTTGCAAGTGAGCAGTAATAGCTGCAAAAAGCGCATTTTCATCGGTCATCTCTGGATAATCCCCATTACAATAGGAGGCAAATACTGAAGCAGGTCCAATAACGTGTAAATGGTGGCATTCATACTCATAGAGATACGTCCAGGGCATGGCATCAATCACTTTCATATGCAATGCGTTCAATGCTTGCCCTGTTGAGTCAGCCAATGAGGGAGGCTTTCCGTAATCGAATGCCACTTGTATGCCAACCGCTGCTGCCTTGGCAGCGCTTTCAGGAGTGGTGATGCCAAAACCTCCTATAAAATTTCTCAAGAAGGGACTAGCACTATTTCTCGGATGATCTTGATCCTCCTGACCTGTTTGCGAGGTACAACTGGCAAACAGAGCAGCAACAAGAAGAGCAGCAAGAAAGCCATATGCTCGTTGCTGATGAGAGTTGGAAGAACAAGCGTTCATCCCTTTGCGATCCATCCTTGCAGCAGATATTTCCGAATGCCGAGTCTGCCAAGACCATACAGGCGAGAGAACCCCCCCCACACCCCCACCGTATCAGCAGCCACGAGCAGCCAATGCTGGTTAGGCCCTGCATTGTTGCGCCGGAGCAAATAGGGATCGCTTAAACGAGTATTGCTGCCAGGGAGGGTCGTAACTGCCCAGGCGTAACCAGCTTGCTTTACAGCACAGGGTGCTTTATCTCCAATGTCTTCAGGCTTTCCCAGCGGATACGCAAAGGAAGCTATTGGATGCCCCAATTCCTGCTCTAGCGTCCTGCGGGACTCCTCTACCTCGAACTGCACCTCAGCTGAATCAGCCAGGTAGGACAGGACTGGATGATGCATGGTGTGCGCGCCGAACGAAACCCAGCCACTCGCCTCCATCTCACGTACCTCCTCCCACCTCAAGACCTCGCCTTCTTCTACAGGCACTGTCGCAGGCACGGCTAAGGCGTCCCGTACCAGCATAAGGAAGGCTTCCCGCTCTGCAACAGACCTGGCATGACAAGCACGTGAATAGATGGTTCGCGCCAGCGCTTTTCGTTCTTCTTGTTGGGCAAGGCAATAGGTGCATCCTTCAATCTCCGCTACCTCCACCTGCGTGTGATGTACAAGGCGCTCAGCTTCTAGCCACCAGAAACAAACATTGCTTTCAATGTAACCGGGAATAAGAAAGATCGTCATAGGAATGTGGAGTTCGCTGGCGAGCGCAAAGGCATGTGTGTAGTTATCGCGGTATCCATCGTCGAAAGTCAGCGCAAGAAGAGCGCGTCTATCTCTCCCCCGTTCTCCCTGTTTGCGCGGCTTGAACAATGCTTCCAGCGCCGCTTCAAGATGGAGAATACGATAGTGGCTACGCAGGTAGAGCAAATGGCTGCGCAGGTCTCCACCAGACGCGCGATGATAATTGAGGATAATCAGGCATGGTGCTGACCGTTGTGTCCACCAGCGAACCAGGCTCACCAACCCGCTATAATAGAAGCACCTTGCAGCCCATATCCGCGCTCGATCTCGCATATCCCATGGTTCCTTTCTATCAGAGTGTCTTGCGTCCTATGCTATCTATGGCCTTGTCGAGCTACAGGTTCCTGGTTCTCTGCCCTCTGCATTGCCACAATCTCGTGATACAGGTGAATGAGCCGTTGACTCTCCCTTTCCCAACAGAGTTCATGTTGGCCCGCGCTAAGCGCATTGCGCCGCATCCGCGCATACGCAAGAGGGTCAGCTACCAGTGTGTTGATCGCCGCAGCGATCCGCGCAGGGGTAAGCGAAGATACAATCTGTCCGACGTCGTAGGTAGTGATAATATCGGCTACAGCATCAAGTGGTGAAGCAAGAACGGGCAGACCAGCCATCAAATATTCAAAGAGTTTGTTTGGCAGACACATCTTAATGTTCAGCGATTGGTCCGGCGCATAAATTAGCAAGCCAATATCTGCGGAGGCCGTCCAGTCCAGGAGTTCTGCATAGGGAACGGGTGGCACAATTTTGACCCGATCTGTCACCTCTTCACGGCGAATAAGCGCTTCAAGGTGCGGCTGTATCCCTTCAACATCAGGCCCCATGAGAACAATGACAAAATCCTGCTTGAGGAACGGAGCTGCATAAATCAATCTATCGAGTCCCCGACTCTCTTCCAAAGCGCCCTGGTAGAGCGCAATGTGCGTCTCTGGTGGTAAACCCAGGTATTGTCGCAAGTACTCCCTTTTGGGAACTGATCGAGCTGCGGGCAGATTACGAATCAACGTCACTTCAGGGCCGCCATAGCGCTTGTGAATCTCGTTTGCAATAGGGGGCGATACGGTGATAACCCCCGCGCAGCGTGGTACCATAATAGCTAACAATCTTGAAAAGAGCCTGATCAGGCCACGCCAGTGGGCAGTCTCTATCTCATTAGACAAGGGTAACTCATGTGAATCAAAGATGACGGGTTTCCGGCGTAATCGTGCTGCGAAGTAACATGCTGGCAGCGCTTTCGTATCATGTGCATGATAGATATCTGCCGATGTTTGCAAGAGCAGAAAGGTGGTACGAATAAGCAGCCACACTGCCTGCATGAAAAACCAGGGTTTGAAGCGCCTGGCGGAATACCAATTGGGTGTGAAAATATGCTGTATCCGAACATCGTCAATATCTTCCTCAACGGGTTGGCTCCTTTGCCATTCAATATCAACCACCGTCACGGCATACCCTGCCTCTACCAATGTCCTGGCCGCGCGCATCACCCGCACATCGGTGGCAGCCCTTCCCAGGACGTGCATCCCTACTCTGATAGGTGGGGTAGTAGTCGGTTCTCTGACAGTTGGGGCATCAACGCCAGTTGCAGCTTTCATAGGAAAATCCTCCAATGCCTTTCAATCTATGTAATTAATGCCTCTGCGGCATGAGCCGACCGAGCAGCACAAGGCATCCTCCATAGAGCATGAAGGCACAAAAAGAGATAGTCCAGGCTCCATAGGGTCCAAACCCCCGTCCCAAGACATCGCTCCCAATATAAAGAACACAACCGATCACTAATGCAATGAGAAAGAGATGAATCTCAAAGGGGATAGGATAGAGACGCTGATTCACAAGGTAGCTCATGAAAGCAAGCGCTACATAAGCAATAAGCGTGGCTAAAGCTGCTCCCATTGCTCCATAACGGGGAATCAAGACAAGATTCAGAGCCACATTGACGAGGGCAGCGACACCCAGGAAAATCGGAGTCCACCATGTCTTGCGTGTTATGCTTTCCCCGGTCCCAAACACATAGAAGACCCCGTAAAATGCTAGGGATACAGCAACGATAGGAATAACAAACGCTGCCGTGTGGTAAGAGAGGGGGAAGAGCCAGTCGAGCAAGAGGGTGCCAGCGAGCGACAGTCCGAATGCAGCAAACAGCAGGAACATACCGAACCAGCGAAACATCAGTTTAAATATCTGAGGAGCATCTTCACGCTGGGCAATAGCAAACATGGCTGTCGGCCAGGCCAGTGTGAAAGGCCCAATGATCACGATAGAGAGAGCCGATCCTAAGGTATAAGCCACCGCATACCTTGCTGTTTCTGAGAACGAACCCAGGATGCCAAGCAAATAACGGTCAGCAAGATCCAGCACCCAGGCGGCAATTACATTGAAGATGAGAGGTGTTCCGAAGGCAAGAAGACTCCGTGCAATATCAATACGTATCTTGAAAGATGCGCGGAGCACAATGATGGGCATCATCACGATAATCACACTGACGTACCCGCAGGCAGTTGCCAGCAGGGAACCAGCCAGACCGAGGCGCAATACACCTACCAGAACCAGGTTGGCAATCACAGCGATAAGCAAATTGCCGATAGAGAGCAAAGAAAAGAAGAATGCGCGACTTTCGGCGCGCAACCAGGCGAAGCCGGGAATCGAGAGATTGCGCACAAGGATCACTCCAGTAGCTAAGACGACAAGGCCACCAAGCGATGATTGACCGAACAAGAAATGGGCCACGAATGGGGCCATCATTGCAGTTCCAAGGGCCACTGGAAGCGAGACCAGACAGAGAAGGGTGGTCACTGTGCCGAGAACGTGTCGCCGATCATCGCCAGAAGTGTAATCGTACCCATAGGCACGAAAGAATGCAGAGCCAAGACCAAGCTGTGTTATCCCCGCACCCAGGCTGATGAGGGTATTCAGGATGGTGAGAATACCATAGTCAAAAGGAGAGAGTGTGTGTGTTAAAAACGGTGCGAGGACTAAGCTGGCTAATGGAGGAGCCATCGAGCCAATTACATACAATCCAGAACTCTTGATGAGATCTCGGAGCGGTGCAACAATACCCTTCGCCGCAGCAAGAGATGCTGGAGGTGACGTTGTTGCGGGGTCCTTGAGGGACTCTGTTCTCAACGTTGGTAAGGCCGCTGAAGGGGTGAGATCTCCAGCCCCACGTGGTTGCCCTTTTGCTTCATCCGAAAGCACCTGATCACTGCTCAATCCTGGAAAAGGGGTGGAAGGCAATTGAGCAAACAAGTCAGCCTCAAGGCTAGGAGACTTGCTGATGTCTTCTTGAAGATGTTGGTCTTGAAGCCTATCCATCCGTAATCTTTCTAGATACAGCATCCTGACACGATTTGCCTCTGTACTCGCTTCTTTTCAATCGCCCTTTTAACAGGATGCGTTTAGACCAATCCCTTAGCAGCTGCTAGTTCTGGGCAACTGGAGGAGCAGGAACGGAGATGGAGACACTCTCAGTCGCGGCTTGCCTTCCTGGCCTGAGAATGCGCCCAAAAACGCCTTGGATTCCTTCACTTCTCAGCCCACGTTGATAACGAGCAATACGGCTAGCAATGAAGTATCTCCATCGGCAGCGTTGGCTGTGCTGGTATTCATCCCATCGCGCTGCAAGTGCAGCACAATGCTCACAAGCAGAATACTGAGCAAGCGCTTCGAACTGCGTGATATGCAGCGCATGATAGAATGAGGGAGCCAGGTGCCTGAACAGCAGTTCGTAACGTGACCAGTAGCCCGTATCGTATCCTTCGATCAGCGAATGCAGGGTAGCGGAGCTGCGCCGAATGAGCGCGGCGATTTGGGCATCACCCGTCAGAGCAACATAATCGTACAAGCCAAAAAGTGCGAAAAGATAGCCATTGAGAATATGCGCTGCAGGATAGACCGCCACCTCTTCAAAGAAAATGCCATCCTTACCAACAGAGGCGCTGACACCACCCTCTTGAATCTCAAGTTCAAAGGTGCGGAGGGCACGCCGAGCCACGTCTAGAAAGGTCTCTTCACCTGTCAGCCGATAGGCACGAACCAGTACCGAGATGGCCTCACCCTGGGTCATAGCAGACAGCCACGGTTCTGCGGCAAAGTAGTCTGTGTTGGCGAATGGGACCAGCCAAACACTCCTATCATGCGCAAGGAACGTTTCATGGTCTACAAGCCATTGCGCCTGGATCATAAAGGCTTGCCTGTGTTTCCCATCGCCTGTTGTCAGAAAGGCATTCCACTGGGCCAGTGCATACTGAGCAATATTAGTCGGGTGGTATGCAGCAGGGAAAGATCCATCAGCCGCAGCATAGAAAACTCCTGCCCTATCTAAGGTTCCATAGGGTAAAGCCAGGAGCGGCCACATATCGATAGGGTAGGGTGGCAGCGCAGAGGCATCTTGTGGCATCGGTACCAGCCGGAAGTGGGGCTCGAGTTGTTCTTCTCGCCAGACCTGCCATTCTGAAATGAGGAAACCGATGAAAGGAAGTGTATGCCACAGGTCTCCGCTCATATCTGTCTCCCTCCATCCCTGAGCGCTGTATCAGTATCGAAAACAGCCAGCACCTGAGCAAATGAGAAGCCCATTGTTAGTTTTTACCCTCCATTTCACCCTGCAAAAACTCTTCTACGGAAGACCAGCAGCTCACACGCAGTAAGGTTCGTCTGAACATAGCGGGACTATGATGCTCTGCAATATAGTTCCTGGCGAGACCTCCCATGCGGTGGCACAACGTCACATCACCGAGCAGGCGGACAAGAGCCATGCTAGTCTGTGCAGAATTGCCAGGGGGTACAGCAATGCCACGTTCTTCAGCAAGCAGCCGAGCATTTGACGGTGGCTCCGTTGAGGCAATGACGGCGCATCCAGAAGCCATCGCCTCCAGGACAGCCATAGAAAAACAGGCGCCTCGCGTACTGGTGTACAGAAAGATGTCGCTCAAACCAAGTAGCGAGATGACATCTGCAGGCGAGATTTCTCCCCAGAGGACACAGTTCTGGATCAATCCTCGTCTGCCAATCTCTTCTGTGATGTGTGCGCTCAGAGGCCCATCTCCGGCAATGATAACCCGAACGCGCTCTCTCAATGGAGCGGGCAGGGCAGCAAGCGCGCTACCTATGGCCTCCAAGGCAATGTCTAGACCTTTCTCTGGCGCTAGCCGACAGACAATAGCGATGACGATAGCATCAGCGGAAATACCATTACTCTCCCGCATGCTTGCTCTCGAAGCTGGATCAAGAACAGGGTAATCATCCAGGTTGACCATACTGGCAAATCGGGTCAGACGACTTATCGGGATACCCAGCCGTTCACAATTTTCTTCTACCCCGTCACCTGCTACACCAGGGATCAGAAAATGATCGACAAAGCGAGCGGAAACCCGTGCGAGAAGCGAGAGAGAAGGCCAATAGCCCACATACAGCAGGCGTTCTAGGAGACGACGAGGCCAGGGTTGTGGAGCCAGAGCTTGCAGACACTCAGCGCGATATAGACGGCTCTTGAGTCGGAGCAGGTTGCCATGATCAATACACACCACACGCACACCTGCTACCTTACCAGCTACCGCTGCAAAGGCTGCTGTGAAAACCCCATCTTGTGGCAAGATTACCTGATACGTTGCCCCAGCACGCATCAGGGAGAGAAGCTTCCAAAATCCCGTCAGGCAATAGAACCAGACAAAAGGAAATTGCCAGGGAGAGGTGAGCTTCGTCCCAAACCGAGCAATGACAAATCTTTCTGGTTCAGGTCCAACGTGTTGAGTTACGTAATCGAGTCTCCAGGTATCCTTCATTAGCCAGGCTACCTGAGCCAGAACTGTACGTATCCCTCCAAGAACCGGAAATCGAGTAATGGGTACACAGACCCGACCCGAATTTCCACAGTGAGACCGGGGAAAAAGTGCAGTTCCCATATGCTTCAAGAAGGCAGAGAAAAAGGGAGCACAACGACTCCTGATAAGATAACGCAGGCGTGTTCTAAAGAGGCGTTGATAGCTCTGCCAGCGTGAAGCCAGCAACGCGCAATGATCACAACCAGAATACCCGGAGAGCGCCTCAAGGAGTTTAGCCTGTAAAGCAAGTTCAGAAGGAGGTGCAAGCTGACGATGAAGCAAATCGGCTTGTGTCCAGTAGCCAACATCAAATTCATCGAGCAAACGATGCATAGTTATCAGGCTGCGAGAAATGCACTTTTCGATCTGGACATCGCCAATAAGTTCTACATAATCATAAAGCCCCAAGAGCGCGAAAAGGAAGCCAGTGAGCCTATGCGCTGCTGGATATACCGCCACCTCTTCAAAGAAGAGACCTTCTTCTTCCAGAGATGCGCTTACCCCGCCATCGAGGATATCAAGCTCAAAGGTACGAAGAGCCCGCTGCGCCCCTTCAAGAAAGGCTTCCTCGGAAGTAAGCCGATATGCTCGCAGGAGTACTGAGAGACCGTTGCCCTGTGTCAGCGCGGACAGACACGGGCTGTCACCAGAACCATCAGGGCGCGCAGATGAAATCAGCCACCCACCGGCATCTTTCCCGATGCGTGATTCATGCTCAATGAGCCACCGTGCTTGCGTCAGGAAAGCCCCCAGGTGGCATTCATTACTTGTTGCCAGATACTGGTTCCAGCGGGTGAGAGCTTCCTGGGCAATAATGGTAGGATGATGTCCTTCTTGATTCGCATGATAGGGCACCCCGGTTGCATCCAGAGCGATCCTTGACAAACCAGGGAACGCTGCCAAGTCAATGGGATAGGCAGGCAATTCACCAGTCTGCTTTCCATCTGCTAATGGTCTACTGCCGGTTGCCGTGTCCGTTTGTATAAACATACTATGCCTCTCCCAATCCGCGTACATTGCTCTTTTGTTTCGCCATCTGACCGCTGAGTCCACTTGAAAGCAAAGGAGAGGTAATGGTCCCCAGAATCAGCCACCCCATCACGGCCAAAGGAGGCATAGTCCAGCCATTGATGCTTACGCTGTTAACGCTCAACGCAACGGCAGCAGCTACCCCTGCACCTATAAGCGAGCGAGTTCGTACATCAGCCAGCGCCCAATTGCGATATGCCTGCCACAAGGCAAATGCAAGAAGAGCAATAAAGACCAGAAGAACAGGCAGACCTGCCATAGCGCCAAGTTCTAGGTAGGAATTGTGAGGATGTCCTAAACCAGGCGATCCAGTATAGAGAACAGAATACGAATTAAAAAGCGTCTGGCTCAGGCCAATCCCGGTCAGCGGATAAGCACCGATCAATTTTAATCCAGTTTGCCAGGCAGCAAGGCGCAACGCCGCTTCACTCGGATCCACCGTACGTTGCAGGAGAAGACCGATCTGGTCTGGCAAGAAAGCCAGCAGACCCAGCACAGTAGCCAGGACGATGAAAGGAAGGAGGACACGATAGCGGGCACGGCCTACAAATAAGAAGAAAGCGATCATGCCCCCCAAGGCACCTATCCAGGCGCCAATGCTATAGGTAAACAGCAAAGCGGGCAACATGAGGGCCACTTCGCCAAGATAGAGCACTTTTTCCTGGAAGGATGGACTTTCAAGGAAGAGTCCAAGGGGAAGAAAGAGCATCATAGCAAAAAAGGTTCCATCCCAGTTTGGGTCTACAAAAAACGAGCCGACGCGATGTGTCACGATGTTTCCTGATAACTGATAGTCGGAGACACCTTGAAGGAAGGTGTCGAAATGAGCCGTTCCGAACAAAAACGTACCAGTGGTCGCCTGAATAATGGTATGGATGGCGATAAGCGTAGCAAAGCCAGCAAGCATCTTGAACAAGCGCCGAACGCAGGCACTATTGCGGGCAATAACCGTCCCCAGCCAGAAGAAAGACAACGCTCCGAAAATAACATTGGGATAATAGTAGGCAGCATCATAGAGCGTGACGGCCCCTCGAATCGCTGGGAGAATTGCAAGCACAAGAAACAGCCCCCATAGCCACATGGCACGCGGTTCTGCCCAGGGGTATCGAGGAGAGCGCGCCAGAAAGAAGATGCTCAGCAACACCAGCAAGAGGACTTGCGAAACAATGTGCAGCCCTAAATACCAATCAACGTAGAGCTGGACTGCTATGAGAACCGTGGCAGCCATTGCATCTTGCCGAAGGACAACTATGAGTGCCAGCAAGCTGGCAACAATGGCGCCTCCCACTGCATAGAAACCACGATCTCCGAATCTCCCTGCCAGCAGGAATGCAACCACCATACCTCCCGACACAAGGAGACTTATGCCTACTGCCATCCAGAAGATGGTAAAGACGCTGCGCCACCTGCCGCTCGTAATGATTCCCCTGCCCAACAGAGAACTTTTGATCATTGATCGACTCTTCCAGCGAACCGGTTGCTCCTTGATCGGAGCGGGCTAACCCTCTCGTTTGGCGTCACGTTTCCTTCTAACTATGCCCTTCATCCTTTTAGTTGTTGGAGACAGAGGTCGGCTCATGACGGCTTTGGTGTTGTTTATTGACAACACAGCCAAGAACATGAGCGCCAGCCTGCACAAGCAGTCCTTTCATTTGCTGGAGGTTCTTTTTATTGGCACGAGTGATATCCACGACCACAAGCGTAGCATCCATCTTTGGGGCCAGGATACTGACATCCGAGAGACCGAGTACAGGAGGCGTGTCAAAGATAGCCACATCAATTCCATCATCTGCAACGTTCCTAAGGAGGCGTTGCAAGGATTGCGAGTCAAGCAGTTCTGGAGGATCTGCTGGCAGCGGTCCAGAGGGCATAACCCACAAGTTTGGAATGCCCACCTCATAGGTGAAAGGCTCCATCGATAGCTCGGTGGCGGCTAACCCATTGGCTACTTGCAAATCCGTGGAATGCAGTGGCTGGCTAGAAGCACTACTCGCTCTGTTCGCTTCACTCAGCTTCCTCGATGCCGCGCTGGTGATACCCGACATTCGAGAGTCTAATGCAGTGGTCTTAGATATTTTCGGCTGACTCAGCGCCAGCAAGACATTGCTTAGCCCCATCTTGTCAGGTGAGAGGTCAAAGAGCGTATGCAGTGTCGGACTACGCAGGTTTGCATCGATCAAGAGCGTCTTTTTACCCGCTCGCGCCATAAAAATCGCCAGGTTTGCTGAGATGACGCTCTTGCCCTCATGGGGCAGAGCGCTTGTGACCATGACGGATTGCTGTGGTTTGTCTTTGCCGATGTACCCGATGTTGGTCCGCAAAAAGCGATACCCTTCGATGTTTTCATCGCGGCCAGTTGGATTCAAGACAGCCTCTTTATGAGGGGAGCGCGCATATCCTATGGTCGTCAGAACCGGCCAATTCAGCAATTTAGTGAGCGCCTCTGAGGTACGCACGCGCGGGTCGACATGCTCAAACACGACGGCGAGCAACATGCCCAGTAACAAGCCTATTACCAGACCAACGCCTGTGTTGAGGAGGATATTGGGCTGTACAGGTTTTGAAGCAGGTTGTGCCGGCTGAGCAATTTCTAGGAAGTTGCTATTTTCAGCCTCGGCCAATTCCAGTTGGGCCAGGGCTGCCTGCCCCTGGGTATAGTGCTGCTGCAAACCAGCCAATTGGCCTTCTAGCATATCTACCTTTGCCTGATTGTTTCCCTGGGCCACCAATGTGTTAATCTGGCTGGTGATCCTCTCAATCTGCTGTTGAGTGCTGGCGAGATCCTGCTGAAGCTGCTGTTGGGCCTGTATGTTGGCTTGCTGAAGCTTTTGCTGTTGCTGTTTGATCAGGGTGGCTGCAATGTCGTTCGCAAGAGCTGCTGCCCGTGTCGGACTGGAATCCTGGACGGTAATCTGGAAAAGTTGCGTATTGGTTTGGGGCGTTGCTGACACTGCTTTTGAGAGTTGGTCAGATGTCAACCCCGGATAATGTGAGGCAACTTCAGCAAGCACAGAATCACTTGTCGCCAACTGTGCCTCTGTTTGAACGAGCTGGTTACTGGCAAGCAAGTTATTATAGTCGGCTGGGCTATTTCCTGAACTGATCGCGACTTGAACCAGGGCAGTTGATTGATACACAGGCTTCATCAGCTTGCTACCCATGTATGCCCCCAGCCCTACTAAGACAAAGCAGAGAGCGATGAGCCTCCAATGCTTTCCTACAATGGTCAGGAATTGTTGGAATGACATGGCCTTTTCTCTCGATCTTCTCAAGACGCATTACGAGGGTACAGGCTCCGCTGCCCGCTGAGATCGCTGGGAATCCATCAGGATCATCTGGTGGTTGCTATACTGAGGAAGGGTGAAGTCGTGGTACAAGCCGGTCCTTACGGCTTCCAAGATTTCACGGATACCATAAATCACCCGATAGTTGCACCTGAAATTGAGATCGCGCTGGATATGTTCAAAGTTGATACGATAACTCCGCTTATCGAACTGCTCAGGCACCATAGTGAGCTTGGAACCAGGAACCTCCTGCACAATCAGCTGACCAATGTCTTTAAGATGGTAGTTCTCCATCTCAGATCCACAATTGTATATTTCTGCCGAAAGATCGGAGGATGTCTGTTCTACGACCTGTATGATGGCTCGAGCGGCATCACACACATGCAGAAACGGCCGCCATTGATCGCCTCCATAGACGATGACCTCATGCTCTAATGCAGCCTTGACGGTCATCACGTTCACGGCCAAATCAAAGCGCATGCGAGGAGAAAGCCCATATAACGTCGCGAACCGCAGGATGCAAGGAGCAAAGACGGCATCACGCAGGGAAAGCAAATAGTGTTCGGACTGAATTTTGGTCTGCGCGTAGAGGGATTGAGGTTTGAGCGGGGCCATCTCGTCCACATGCTCGTGGAATTGCAGCCCATAGTTGCTACAGGTCGAAGCAAACACCAAACGCCTGACTCCGACCCGCCGACACATCTGGGCTAAGTTAATCGTTCCCAAGTAGTTGATTTCCCATGCTAAGTCGGGAGCCGCAGTGCAAGCTGGATCACCCACAATGCCCGCTAAATGCACCACTGCATCCACATCTTTCAAGGCACTTTCGAGATCCCTGGCATTACACACGTCTCCCCACAGGTAGGACACGGTACGAGGTCGAAGATTGGAGGGAAAGCTTTGGGAGGTGAGGCCGTTATCAAACACAATCGTTCGATAGCCGCGCGCACTCAGTTCCTCTACTAGGACGGACCCTAGGTAGCCATTGCCACCCGTCACCAACACAGTAGGCTTTACCATAGATGACTCCTTGCAATCAACGCTCTTTCAACACTGCTCCTTTTCACTACCCGCAATACGGTTCTCCGCCTTATGTTCCCTTGCTATTTTTGATGAGTCGCCACGATCTGTTCAACTGCCGCAATAACATCCTCAACATCCTCGTCAGTCATGCCAGGATAGATGGGCAACGAGATCGTTCGTTGATAGGCTTGCAGAGCGGCTGGAAAGTCAGCAGCAGCCAGACGATAGGTGTCACGATAGAAAGGATGTAAATGAAGTGGGATAAAATGGACACTGGTACCAATCTGTGCTTGTTTAAGCGCCTGAATAAACGCATCGCGTGTGATCGCAAGGCGCTCTGGTCGCAAGCGCAACATATACAGGTGCCAAGCATGCTCCACATGATCCGGGTTAGGCGGCGTCTCTAGTTCAGGCCACTGAGAGAACGCTTCTGTATAACGATGGGCAATGGCCCGTCGGCGTTCCAGCAGCCATTCACTACGCGCTAATTGATGCAACCCAATTGCTGCCGCCAGGTCCGTCATGTTGTATTTGTAGCCGGCCTGGAGTACCTCATAATACCAGGATCCCTCGGCGCTGTAGCGCTTCCAGGCATCACGGTTGATGCCGTGCAGGGACATCATCGCAATACGTTCAGCATACTGGGAATTTGCTGTAGTGAGCATCCCCCCCTCACCAGTCGAGAGGGTCTTGGTGGCATAAAAGCTAAACGCCGTTAGCTCGCTAATGGCGCCGATCATCTGTCCCCGATACTTCGCAGGGAAGGCGTGAGCTGCATCTTCAATGACTGGCAAATGATAGGCTTGAGCCAGCGCGTGGACAGTATCCATCTCGGCAGGCAGCCCTGCTATATGGACCACCATGATTGCCCTGGTACGGGGTGTAATAGTTTGTTCCAGATGCGAGGGATCAAGATTGCAGGTGACGGGATCGACATCAACAAAGACCGGTCGCGCTTGAAAATACACCACGACCTCAGCGGTGGCGGTGAACGTATAGACCGGGACAATCACCTCATCACCCGGCTGCAAGCCAATGGCATCAAGCGCCAGGTGCATAGCAGCAGTGGCAGAGTTGACCGCCAGGGCATGAGGCGCTTGAACTCGCTCGGCGAACTCTCGCTCGAATCGCTTTGTTTTTGGTCCGGTGGTTAACCACCCAGAGCGCAGGGTATCCACGACCTCATCAATTTCTGCCTGCGTGACATGGGGCAGAGCAAACGGGAGGAAAGTCGAACGAGGCTGCCTTTTACCTTGTCGCTCTAACGTTCCAAGACGATTACTGTCCATGGCGTGATAGTACCTCACTTATGGTTTTCATGAGGATGATGAAATCCAGCTTACATGACTGATGCTCAATGTAGAAAAGGTCGTATGGTAACTTTTCCAGCTCGTCCAAAAATGAAGTGCCATAGCCATAGTTGACCTGCGCCCATCCTGTCAGACCAGGCTTGACTTCCAAACGACGCCTGTAGAGCGGGTTGAGCTTTTCCAATTCAGCGACATAGGCTGGCCGCTCTGGTCGTGGTCCGATGAGGCTCATCTCTCCCAGCAGAATATTGAGCATCTGTGGCAACTCGTCCAGACGCGTAGCGCGTAAGAATCGGCCGACGCGCGTGATCCGCGGATCTCGCTCCGTTGTCCATTCCGCTTGTCCTGCTTGTTCTGCATCAGGACGCATGGAACGAAACTTGTGCATCTGAAATGTTTGTCCCCGATAGCCCACTCGCTCCTGGCTGTAGAAAATGGGGCCTGGCGAATCGAGAAGGATCAACACTGCCAGGAAAGGGAGGAGCACCAGGAAGATCATGGCGCCCAGAATCCCAAAGGTGATATCCAGCGTCTTCTGCCAGCACCGATAGAGCCGGGGCAGCTTACGCGCGGTGGCCAGAGGCACGTCATGTTCAAGACCTGGCAGCATGATTGATATTTCCTCTTTCTTTTCCCCTACGACTGTTCTGAGCTTCCCAGGAAAGCATATTGAATTGGCCGCATTACTCGCCCTACTTCATCACTGCGCCTACTGGAGTGGAAGGTACAGATGCAGAGGCAGGCATCTTCTTTTCAACCAGCACCCGTATACGCTCTTCGAGAACTGCTGTTAGATGATTGCGGTCAAAGTGCGCCTCTACGAACGCACGTCCCCGTCGCCCTAACGATTCAGCTACCTCAGGGGACTCACGAAGAAACAAGATTGCAGAGGCAAGGGCTGCGGGATTCTCCGGTTCAAAATAGACGGCTGCTCCTGCCTCAGCCTCTGCGAGTTGACGGGCCTCGCCATCCAGCCCCAACAAAATAGGCCGCGCACATGCCATCGCTTCATACATCTTTGAAGGCAAAGCGCCTTCAAACAAGGGCAATTTACGCAGCGGGACCAGACACGCATCAGCGGCTGCCAAAATAAACGGCATGCGAGCATGCGGTTGAGGATCGAGAAAGGTGATCTGTTCTAGATGGCGCCTCCGAGCGGCCATTATCAAGGCTTCTTTTGCTGCCCCGTCTCCGACCAGAACGAAATGGATATCAGCGCGATGGGATAGGTACTCCGCTGCATCCAGGACCAAGCTCAGCCCTTGCGCAAGCCCATGCGTGCCCGCGTAAAGGACAGTAAAACGATCATCCCAGCCCAGTTCAGCACGGGCTTCCGCCTGGGGCAACGGGCGAAACCTGACCAGATCGACTCCGTTGGTCAATCGAAATATTCGTTCTGGGGGGAGTCCTCGTTGGACGAGCGCATCCCGAATCCCTTCTGTCAATGCCCAAATGGTACCAGCACGCTGATAGGTTGACCATTCCAACCATTCGGCGACTCGGATCAACAAGCGGTTATGCAACATGCCTAACTGGACTGCAGACTCCGGCCAGAGATCGGACACAGTAAAAATAAAGGGACAATGTTTGAGCCAGACAAGGATGCGCCCTGCTACAGCATCGAAGAGCGGAGGCGACTCGACGATGATCACATCTGGGCGACCAACAGCCTTCCCCCCAAGAATAGGAGCGAGGCAGCCGAAGGACAGCTGAGCAAGAATACGACGCAGAAAGCCCTTGTTTGGACTCACATAGCTCCACACACGCACAATACGAATTCCATCACAAACCTCTTGCTGAGTCACATGCCCCCGGTATTCCGGGGGGACGATACCAGATGGGTAATTTGGAACCGTCGTAAGGACAGTCACCTCATATCCCCGATGCGCCAGATACCTTGCAGTCTCACTGATGCGCACCTGTGCAGCCCCCTTCTCTGGCGGGTAGTAGGGAGTGACAAAGAGAATATGCGTCATGACTTTCCTCCTTGTGCCAATATTGTTCACTAGAAAGTCTGTGCGATCCGTGCCGCTGCATTGCCGTCTCCAAAGGGATGCTGTTGCGGCGGTTCCGGGTTCGATCGACCGACTGCTTCAATAATGGCTTGAGGACAACAGCCAACCAAGACATTCCAACCGGTCTCGACCGTTTCAGTCCATTCTGTCTCTTCACGTAACGTTACACAGGGTACTCTCAGAAGAAAGGCTTCCTTTTGTACACCACCAGAGTCAGTAAGGATGCGATAGGCAGACTGCTCTAGCGCCAGCATATCGATATATCCAACTGGTTCGATCAGGAGGATATGTTTGTTCCAAATGATGTCGTAGCGCTCCAGGCAGGCCCGTGTACGCGGATGAATGGGAAAAAGAATGGGCATTTCCAGTTGTTTCAGCGCATCTGCAATACCTCGCATGGCTTCTGGATCATCCGTATTGGCGGCACGATGCACAGTCACCAGCATATACTCGTTTGGTGCAACGTGTAACGCGGGCAAGAGCGTCTGCGCACGAGTATGGAGCTTCGGCAAAACCTGAAGCAGGAGATCATACATGACATCTCCCACTACCTCGACCCCCTCTGTGATGCCTTCATTGTTCACATGCCGCCGAGCCGTTTCTGTCGGGCAAAACAGGCGGTCTGAGAGATGGTCAACCACAACACGGTTAATCTCTTCCGGCATGGTCCGATTAAAGCTGCGAAGACCTGCCTCGACATGTGCCAGGCGCATATGGAGTTTTGTGGCTGCCAATGCACCCGCAAGGGTGGAGTTAGTATCCCCATAGACGATTACCCAGTCCGGTCGCTCTTGCATCAGAACTTGCTCAACCGCCTCCAGCATGCGACCAGTCTGTACCCCGTGTGACCCAGAGCCGATGCCGAGATGGTGGTCTGGGGTTGGAATAGCTAGTTCATCAAAGAACCGGGCTGACATGTTATAGTCGTAATGTTGTCCGGTATGGACGATGATCTCTTTATGCTGCTGCCGTAGCGCACAACTGACAGGCAGAAGCTTAATGAATTGAGGACGAGCCCCCACAATGGATGCCACCCGCATCATCTCTCACCGTCCTCTCTAAAAAGTTGATGAGAGGACAGAGGCTGCGGTCCCGATGCCATTGACAGGGTGCGATTGCCATCACCAATGACCAGGTAATGCATGCCCAGCGCTTCTACCTTTTCTCGGCTGAGCGCATTACGTCCATCAAGCACAACCCGACAAGAGACAAATTGGCGAAAGTCAAGCGCCTGATAGGCCTGGTGACTGGCCTGGAGGATGATGACGCGCACCTCACCTACCTGTTCTGGAGGGAGAGGAGTATAGCCTAAGGCGCGTAACTCATCATCGCTAAAGAGCGGATCATCCACATAGACCACTGCCCCACACCTGAAGAGTGCATCTTGGAGCAACTTTGCACTGGTGAATGCTGTTTCATGCACATCGCCCCGATAAGCCACACCAAGAATGAGGACAGATTGGTCAGCCAGCACGCCTAGCAACGATTCGATTCGTCCCACTGCGTACTCGGCCATCGCGTCATTAATGCAGCGGGCATAGCGTGGCAGCACTAGCATTGGAGGCGCAGAAGTTGAGGGGTGGGAGTCAGGTTGATCCAGACCCGCAAGGAGAAAGTAGGGATAGACCGGGATACAGTGCCCACCAACACCCAGACCAGGAGCATGGATATGAGAGTAGGGCTGGGTATTTGCAGCGGCGATTGCTGCGGCAACGTCAAGCCTATGCACATCAGCATAGCGAGCATATTCATTCGCAAGGGCAATATTGACATCCCGATAGGTTGTCTCGATGAGCTTTACAAATTCGGCTTCATCAGTCGAAGCCATCCTGATTGTTTCGGCATCAAGTACCGACTGGTAAAATGCAACTGCCGCATCTGTACTCTGCGCATCTATCCCACCGATTATTTTGGGATAGATGCGCAGATCACGGAAGACAGACCCAGACGAGACACGTTCGGGGCTGTAGGCAAGCAAAAAGTCTTGACCCGCCCGCAGATTCGCTGCACGTTCGAGTATTCCGCGCAACCGTCCTGCCGTTGTACCAACTGGCAAGGTCGTTTCATAGATAACCAGAGTGCCAGGCTGTAATCCCTCCCCGATTGCAGCCGTAGCGGCATCAATCGCCGCGAAGTTCACCAGATGGTTGGCATCGATGAGAACTGGGACTATGACGATTACCACACCTGCTTGGCGTATAGCTTCAGCCGTATTGAGCGTAGCGGAAAGGCGGCCACTGGCTACAGCAGAGGGGACTTCACCAGCAAGCTCCGGCTCCTCTTGAACAGGCGATTGCCCCGCGTTGATGGTTTCAACCACCTCCTGGTTGATGTCACAGCCGATCACTCGTCGTCCGTGCCTCACGCATTGCACAGCGAGCGGTAGACCGATCTTCCCCATGCCAACGACGGCAACTCTCGAAGATGAACGATCAAGGTCAACTGAATCAGCTTGCGTTTTATGCTTCAACTTCTGCCCCCACTTCTACATCCACTTCGGTGTCTTGATTTCTCATTGCTTCTTTATATGCGGATCTGGTAAGTTGCAGGACTACTTTTAAAACCGCGACACCATCTTCGCCCGTGACAATGGGAGCAATATCTTGAGAGAGGGCGGCAATGACATTTTCGTATTCGAGACGCAGAGGTTCGGCTTTTTGCACCTTGAGGCGCGTCATGGTTCCTTCGCTCACTCCTGTGAGCGAACGTAATGCATCCCAAGTCGTGGTTGAGTAATCGTTCTCGTAAAAATACACATCCTGGGTCAGGTAGTTCACGAGATACATACCTCTTTCCCCGGTGATGCTCAACTCACGTACTTTGGTCGGAGTCAACCAGTTGACATCGAGGACACCAATAGCATCATTCGCAAAACCTAAGACGCCAAGCAGTAAATCCTCATAGGTGTTGTGTATGCGTCGCCGTGTTTCGGCGTACACGCGTTGAACCTCGGCATCAGCCAGATAGCGCATGATATCGATATCATGTGTAGCGAGATCCAGCGTCACACCAACATCGCGGATACGCGGGGGAAATGGCCCCAGCCGTCGAGCGAGGAGATGAAACACTTGCCCCAGTTCACCAGCAACAAGACGCCTCTTGACTTCGATCACTGCCGGGTTAAACCGTTCAACGTGCCCAACTGCAAGCTTGGCCCCACGCCTATGAGCAAGATGAATAAGGGCGAGCGCTTCCTTAACGGTGCTGGCGATAGGCTTTTCAACGAGGACGTTGATGCCCCGGTCAAGTAAAAAGGATGCAACTTCACAGTGCAAATAGGTGGGAACCACAACCGCGACAAGATCAGGTTGCGTCTCCTCAACCATCTGTCGGTAATCACTGTAGCCTGCAACATGAAAGCGGCTCATTGCATGCTTTAAGGCGGGGCCATACGTTTCTGCCACCCCCACGAGTTGGATCTGGTCCTCGTTGAAATCCCTCAGTACGCGGAGATGGTTCATTCCCATCGAGCCGGCGCCGATAACACCAATACTTACTCGCATAGGGCCCCTACCTCGCTAGCAATTCTTGTGAGATCGTCCTCGCTGAGGGCTGGATGCACGGGAAGCGACAATACTTGCTGTACAGCCTTTTCAGTTGCAGGTAAAAGCGCGGTGGGGTCTCCGCCCTGGATATAGGCCCTTGCACCTGGACTGAGTACATAAAACAGCGAAGGATGGTGACGGTAGAAAGGTTGCTGGTGAATTGCAAGAGGATAATGAATGGAAGTAGCAATGCCCTTTGCCCATAAATGTTTAATCCATTCATCTCGATGTAAAGGAACCCTGATCGTATATTGATGGTAGACATGTCGGCAGCCGGGACGGACTATGGGCGTCGGTACCCCTTCCTTCAGATGGTTCGTCAAGAATGTTGCGTTGGCAATGCGTTGCCGTGTAAAACGTTCCAGTTTCTCAATTTGGGCGATGCCCAGGGCCGCTTGCAACTCCGTCATGCGCAGGTTATACCCCAGAGCTACCTGGTGGTAGCGCGTTTCTTGCCCATGGTTGCGCAAAAGACTTACCCGTTCGGCAAGAGCGGGATCACTCGTCGTCACCATTCCTCCCTCGCCAGTGGTCATGTTTTTGGTTGCATAGAAAGAGAAACAGCCCGTCCCAAAACTCCCTACAGGTCGCTCGTGTACCGCTGCCGCATGAGCTTGAGAAGCGTCCTCGATAAGGATGAGCGAGTACGCCTTGGTGAGTTCCTCCAGGCGAGCCATGTCGCAGGGGTGACCATAGAGATGCACTGCAATAATTGCTTTCGTACGGCGAGTGATAGCCCTCTCCACCTGGATGGGATCAAGTGTATAGGTGGCCGGGTCAATATCGACAAACACAGGAGTGGCGCCGACGAACAAAACTGCATTGGCAGTCGCAGCAAAACTGAAAGCTGTCGTGATCACCTCGTCACCAGGGCCAATATCATGGGCCAGCAACGCAAGATGGAGCGCCGCAGTCCCTGAAGAGACTGCCACAGCCTTGTCTACATGGCATAACTCGGCAAAGCGATGCTCAAAAGCTGCGACACACTCTCCTTGTGCAAGTTGGCCTGATCCCAGAACCCGAAGAACTGCTGCCTCCTCCTCCGCTCCCAGAAGAGGATGTGCCATAGGAATCATGAAAGCCTCTCTCTTCATCGATAATGGCGCCCTCATGCCTTAAAAACATTGAAACAATGCGGTGATCCATTGGTGTCAAAGATTGGGAAGCCACTCGGCTTCAACTATCCAGACGTACCCACCCGGTAGGCTGAGAAACGAAGGAAGAGGCTGCGCGCATCAGCCCAGTCTGTTAGAATGTTCATCCAAGCAAGCGGTTCGCTTCAGGCTCACTCAGCCTGCTAGCTCGGCTAGTAGCCGTTGCTCAACCTCAGTAGCCAATTGGCGCACGGTCGGCGCTTGGAACAGGGTCCGCAAAGGAAGCTCCACCCCAAACGTCTGTGCGATCTGCACCACCAGTTGCGCTCCCAGCATCGAGTGGCCTCCGAGGAGGAAGAAATTGGCATCGACCCCCACCTGAGCGACATGCAGCAGCGCAGCCACGATTTGAGCTACTTGCTCTTCAATGCGAGTCTGCGGTGCCGTGAACTCCTCCTCCAGAAACGTATTGGCCTTGTTGGGCACCGGAAATGCGGCGCGATCTACTTTCCCATTCGGGGTCAGCGGCAAGGTTTTCAGCGGGACAAAGATCGCTGGAACCATGTAATCAGGCAGAGATGCCTTGAGCATATCCTGCAAGGAGCTGGGAGAAACAGGTACACCAGGATGCAACACAATGTAAGCGACCAGACGCTTCTCTCCAGAGGCATCTTCATAGGCCATCACATAACTGGCCTGAATAGCAGAATGCTTGTTTAAGGCAGACACAATTTCCTCTGGCTCAATGCGATAGCCCCGAATCTTAACCTGATTGTCTAGACGTCCTAAAAAAGCAATCTGTCCATCAGGGAGGGAGCGCACCAGATCGCCTGTTCTGTAAAGACGCGACCCAGGCTCCTCGCTAAACGGATTGGGGATGAACTTCTCAGCGGTCAGTTCAGGTCGATTAAGATAACCCCGCGCCAGACCGTCCCCGCCAACACACAACTCACCAGGCGTGCCCATAGGTACCGCCCGCAGATGCTCATCTAGAATGTACACCTGTGTGTTGGCAATCGGACGGCCAATGGGTGGCGGAGTCTCCGCCTGTGCTACTGGAAAAATGCGCCCAGATGTTGCTACGACCGTTGCTTCGGTCGGACCGTAATTGTTGACAAGGGTAAAAGGCAGCGTAGCATCTGGATACAGGCGAAGCGTATCGGCCCCTGTGAGCAGGTAGCGCAGCGCGGTCTCAGGCGGCCATTCCAGGACCAGCAGGCTCTCGGCCAGAGCCGTTGGCAAGAATGAAATGGTGATCTGGTTGCTGACCAACCAATCGCGCAAGAGTGCTGGCAGAGTGCGTACCTGCTCATCAATGAAATGAATGCTTGCGCCAATGCTCAGGTAGGGCCATAGCTCCCAGCCTGTTGCATCAAAAGCCGGGCTGGCTACCTGAGTTGCCCGATCAGAGGCGGTCACTGCAAATGCACGCTGATGCCAGAAGATAAGATTCAGCAGCCCTTTATGGGTAATCTGCACCCCCTTGGGCCTTCCAGTTGTACCTGATGTGTAGATAACATAGGCCAGGTCATCACCGGTGGTCAGGGAGGGTAGGTCACTCTGGCTGTGTTGAGCCAGTATCGGCGCATCAGCATCCAGGCAAAAGGTGTAAGTGCTATCGTTGACGAGTTTTGTCAGCAAGTGTTGCTGCGTGAGCAAAATTGGCGCCTGAGCATCCTCCACCATGAAAGCAAGGCGCTCAGATGGATAGGTAGGATCCAGCGGCACATAAGCAGCACCAGCCTTGAGAATCCCCAGCAAACCAATGACCATCTCTGGAGAGCGATCCATGCACAAACCCACCAGTACGTTAGGACCCACACCTGATGCGCGCAAGTAATTGGCAAGCTGATTGGCACGCCGGTTGAGATCCTTATAACTAAGTACCTGTTTGTCTGCCACCAGCGCCACTGCATCGGGTTTCGTGGAAGCTTGCTCTTCCACTAATTGCTGAACACATTTACTTAATGGATAATCTTGCTGGGTAGCATTCCATGCAGCTAGCTGTCGCTGATCGCCATCAGAAAGAAACTGGAGGGCTGCATACATATCCGCCTTCATTCTGGGGAGCGAACTATCAACCAGGCTGTCACAGGATGGCTGCTCCTCTCTTCTACCTACAGACACGCTTGTTCCCTCCTGAGTCTTTCTGATGGTCTGGTTTCCGAATCCTTCAGTCAGAGCCTTCATCTTGGATTCACTAGGCACACCTAAGTATAGGAGCGACAGGTCACAATACAATTACAAAAGAGGGTTAACATTGTTACGATCCTGTAACCAGCAGGATGTTATGCTATGTACTTATATGATGCGCCCGCCAGGGGGGACGGAAGGAACCGGGCGTGTAGTGTTTGAAGCGCGCCGCTTTTTGGGTGGAGGTGGAAGTCGTGTAGATGGACAGCCCCCATTCGCGGTCGAAGGAGTGTACGCACGAGCGGTTCAAGAAACCAATGAGACGCTCATGCTGCATCACTTATAAGTTCAGCGTCGAGAGGAGGAAACCAACTATGTGGCTGATAGCACGCCCTACTGTGAGGTGACGCTGACCTCCTGAGCCAGAACCGTGTCTGGTGGGGCAGCCTGGTGCCAGAAACCTCAACCCAGGCTAAGGTACTCGTGACCAAGGATCCAGCGCCCTGGACGAAGGGCATGGAAGCACTACGCTAGACAGGCTGCTCTCTACAAAGCACAGGGTGGTGTGGAGTGGGGCTTTGAGTGCCTCAAAGATTTACCAAGGGCGAGCGCGAAAGCGCCAGCATTTATGCCTGGGGATGAAGCGCCGCTGGTTCGCGTGCTGACAACATATCTCCATATGAGAGATAATGGGGGCATGAAACTATCAAGCCAGTTCCGCTTAACAGAAGAAGCCAGAGCGTTGTTAGATGCCAGGGGTCAAGCCGACGGCATCTCCCACACGGCCATGCTAGAAATTGCGATCCGAGAAGCGGCACGTAAACGGGGTATCCATACTCCTACTCGAATACAAGCTATTGCCAATTTGCCGTGAAAGCGGACCGGCAGATAGACTACGCCCCCACCGGCTCGCAGGTCGGCACTGATATGGGGCTGAAGTCCTTCTATACCGACTCCGAAGGCAATACGGTTGCCAACCCACGCCATCTGGGCAAAGCAGAGCATCGTCTGAAGCGCTTGCAGCGACACGTCTCTAGCAAACAAAAGCATTCCAAGAACCGCAAGAAGGCCATCAAACGACTGGGCAAAGCGTAGCTGAAAGTTTCCAGGCAGCGTCAGGACTTCGCCGGCAAGACGGCAAGGGCGCTTATCGTGTCTCACGACTTGATTGCCTACAAAGACTTGCAGATAGCGAACATGGTCAAGAATCACTCTTTGGCAAAATGTATGAGCGACGCGGCGTGGGGGCTGTTTCTTTCTTGGCTCAGATACTATGGTGGGATTACCTGTGTGCCTGTGGGTGCCGTCTCCACACGCTTCACCAGCCAGGATTGTTCTGGCTGTGGCGAGCGGGTGTACAAGAGCCTGAGTCAACGCACCCATATGTGTGCTTGCTGTGGCCTGGTGCTTGATCGTGACCACAACGCCGCTCTGAACATCTTAGAATCGACTCTCAACCGTACCGCCGGGCAGGCGGAACGGGTTCCGGTACGCCGGAACGTAACGCTTCTGGACACCAGACCTCCAGCAAAGGCAAGCGATTGGCTTCTATTGCGTCCGGTGGCTGAAGGAAGAACCCCATGCCTTCAGGCATGGGGAGTGTCAAATTGTTTCTGACCTCCTCGGTGTTTGTCGGACTCATAAGCTGCCTCTTATCAGACCAAGCTCCCCACCAGCTTCTTTTCCCTGGAGCGGGTCGGGTTGTGCGGAGAACAGGTAGCCAAGACCTGTCTTGGTAACGATATAGCTTGGATGTGCTGGATCGGGCTCGATTTTGTGCCGGAGGCGGGTAATGTTTACTTTCAGTAAATTACTCTCGCCTATATAGTCCAGTCCCCAGATGTGTTCTAGCAGGAGATTTTGCGTCACGATCCGTCCGGCATTCCGAACGAGAAAAGCGAGGAGACGAAACTCTATTGGAGTCAGAGCGATGGGTTTGTCATCTATTGTCACACGATTCTGGATAAAGTCCACACTGAGATGTCCAAAGGTAGCCGTAGAACCCAGATCATGTACATTCCCATGCTTGCTCCATCCTGACCGCCTGAGGAGCGCACGAATCCGAGCAAGAAGCTCGACAACATCGAATGGTGGGGTCAGACAATCATCAGCCCCAAACTCGAGCGCACGAACCCTAACTTCCTCCTTGCCATAGCCTGTAATAACCATCAGAGGTATTGAGGAGACAGCACGTATATGCGCACACACTTCAACATCATCTAACTCTTGCATCCTGCAATTGAGGAGAATGAGATCTGGTACCTTTGCCTCTAGCGCTGGGAATATCTCCTGGCTATTCTTTACCGCGATCACGTCAAATCCGGCAGATTGCAAGTTACTGACAAAAAAGCGCAAAGCTTGAGAATTATCGTCTGCTAGGAGTATTTTGCTGTTCACGGAAGGCATCGCACTCTCCTTTAGTTTGCTCAAGCACGAAAACGCCCCTCGGCTAGCAATATGCAGACAAGATTCCACAGACTTCTCTGATTACGTCACTGTCAATGGTGTAATTCTGACTTTGCTTCCCCCTATCCCTGTGTTTTCTTCCCTGAGCGAACAGGAGCCAGCCGCAAGGTGCGGAATGCTGTTCTACGGGACCAGTCAGGGGTTCTTTCAGCTTCTCTATGGTCTCCAGACCACAATGTAAAAGTCTCTGATGAGACTAACCAGCTAAACTTGCTAGTGCTTGGAAGTGTGTCTCCTTCGAGGGCTGAAGAATTTTCCCCCCTCACTTCTAAGAGATGCCGCAAAGGTTGTGTAATGAAACTTATCGATAAAATATACGCAAGGGGATTTCACTAGAACCGTCGAGAAGTGATTTGATGAGTGATGAGGAATAGTGCGTTGTAGCCCCTATCAGACCTTGCTGGCCGTAGAGGGCCAGCAACGAAAGTAAAAATCCATCTCGCGGACCACTTGCTGGAGTTGTGTGCCACGCGAGCGTGCATGTGGACGTCGTGAAGTTGCTCGAAGCCAATAAACGATGTATCCGGCTGCCTTACTACTTCTGTGATAGAGCGAAGCCTTCCCTGAATAACGTGCTTCCATCGCTTGGTGCCTTATCATGAACGGCCGCCTCAGACCCCAGGGAGGGTCTATTGCCCAGCCCTTGCTTAGCGATGTTTTACTGCTCTATGTCTATGCACCTCTCCCTCAGTGTCTGGAGTGCAAACAGACCCTAGGATACGATACATCCTCCTTCCATCAGAACATCCATCTGCTCAAAATGTCAGAAAGGCGGCCCAAAAGGTGATTTGCATTCGTTCCAGTGAATATGAGCCCGTAGCATATCCTGTTCCAACGTACCCCCATCCATGCTCCAATAGACCCAATTTCATACTCCAACCGTACTTGCCTTGATAAGTAGACCAACCTTGCGGAGAATGTGTTCCAGAATCCAATCGGCTACTTTTGGTCAGGCCACAAGCGGCCATCAGGGGGTGGGGCATCCACGGCGTACTAGAAATCCTCGTGCTGCTCCTCTGACATGAGGCAAATGCCTCCGGATGGCGATAGCGCTGCTCGCCGAGTCAGACTGGAGCCAGTCACCTCGGCAACCTCTTGGGTCGTCTTGCCTTGCGCCAAGAGCCAGATGTTCTGCCAATGGCTTCTTTCAACGTCATCTTGAGCCTGGTGATAGCGGGTGGCAAGTTCGTCAAGGCTTGGATGGGTTTGGAAAAGCAAACGCTTAGGCATGCCTCTGGTAAACCACAGGATTTGATTTAGCCAATCAATTCAACTATTATGCTTCTATCTCCTCCTTTTCTGTTGAACCAGGTAAGGTCATGGCACGAGGAATGGTATAGCCTACTCCCAGCTTGGTAACAATATAGCTTGGCTGGGCTGGATCTGGTTCAATTTTTTTGCGCAAGCGATTGATATTCACACTAAGCAAATGGCTTTCCCCTCCATAATCCTCTCCCCAAACGTATTTTTGCAACTGATCATTCGTGATCGCCTGTCCAGCATGCTCCAGTAGATAAGCCAGGATACGGAATTCAACTGATGTCAGCGGAATTTTGCGTTTATTCAGTGTAATGCTTGATTGAGCAAAATCTAAGGTAAATATGCCAAAGGACCGTGTAGGGGATCCCTTCCAATGTGGTTCGGGGAGAACCTGATGTGAACGACGCAGAACAGCACGGACACGAGCAAGGAATTCAGCGATGTTAAAAGGCTTTGTTATGTACTCGTCCGCGCCAGCCTCAAACGCGCGCAGTTTATCTTGAATCTGGTCGCGCACGGTCAGTACAATAATGGGAATGGTAGAGAGTGTACGTACATACTGACAAACGTCAAAACCATTGAGCTTGGGCATCAGAATATCCAGGATAACTAAGTCGGGCTCTTGGTTCTCGGTTTTTTCCTGTGCTTGCTGACCATTTCTTACACTGATGACAGAGTATCCCTCTGCCTCCAAACAACGCGCTACCAGCCGCAACATTTGAGGATCATCATCTGCTATCAATATGACAGTATTTCTAGCAGGCATAATTTCCCCTTCCAGCACTTGCTCAGCAAAACCTATTCGTATTGGAAACAGTTGAGATTTTCGCCATAGAGTGATGCTCAGGGTATAATGCTTTGGTCGATCTAACGGGCAGCGGCCAAGTCCTATTGCCCAATAAGGTAACCCGATAGGCAAGCAGGTCTTACCTTTCGGCAGGTTCGCTCCTTTCTTGTAATGTGCCAAGTCAAGCTCAAAAAGTCCATAGCTCAGAAACGCTATCCAGACCTCTAATGCATTTCTTCAATAGTCAGGCTGCCTCTTCAGAGGACAGCCCGATACAGCCCACCGGGCTGAGAAATCAAGAAGACTCGCCTCGCTAACAAACTCATCCTACAAAGCAAGCAGCATTGGGTAGCGTCCATCCAGAGAGTGACCAGCTATATTTTGTCATACTACTCAGGGTTGCAAGCAGATGCCACTGGCCTCTCTATCAATGCCAGGCTTGTCAGTTGCTGATCAAGTGCCCTAACAGGATATTAAGGAAAGAAAGGATAGCCTTTATACTTATTTACGTGGATTGATCAATGTATCAAACTGGTTAGTTTGATACGCTGCTCAGTCGGCAGTTCCGTTACCAACGCTTGCCAGGAAAAGGTCTGATAGGTAGACTTATCGTGGCTTGCTTGGATGAGCAGACCTGGCTCAGCACTGAAAGATAACCTCGACTATTCTTTGATTGGGAAATAACTCTCGTTCGTCAACTTTCAATAGATGATGTTACCATACCCAATGCCTCCCTGTCAGCAACATTCCACCGAAGGACATGGCTGAACTTGACAGAATATCGGTAGGCGGAGTTTGTCGCCTTGGGTGACGCGCTCCCGCGGCAGCCACCGACCTTACCCGCTGCCGATGCACCAGCAGTCCTTGGCTACACCTCCGGCACCACCGGGCGGGCGAAGGGCGCACCCCTCCTTCAGCGCAATCTGCTGGGTAACTACTCAGGTGGGGTTACCAGAGCTGTTAGAGGCAAAAGGACCGCATCGCCCACCTGGAACAAGAAAATGCCGTGTTGCGCGCGGAGTTGGCAGCCGCCTACGCACGGCTCAAGCGGCTCGAACACCGGCTGGCGAAGGATAGTCACAATAGCAGTCAGCCGCCCTTTCGTGATGGCATGGCGCGCCAGAGGCAGCGCAAAGCCAGCGAGAAGCGATCAGGGGGCAAGTGGGGCACACCGGCCACACCTTGCTCCCAGCCACCACGCCAGACGAGGTGGTGAGTCATCGTCCGGCAACATGCCAGCACTGTCAGCAAGCGCTCGAGGGTGTCCCAGGGGGAGTCAAGGAACACCGGCAGGTACATAATTTGCCTCTGGTACACCTGGTGGTGCGCGAGCATCAAGTGGAGCCGGTATGTTGCCCTGCCTGTCACCAGATCAGCACTGCGACGTTTCCGGCAGGGGTAAACGCTCCCACGCAGTATAGGCCACACGTCCGCGCACTGGGAGTGTACCTGCATCAGTATCAATTGAAACCCCAGGCGCGAACGTGTGAACTCCTGGCGGATCTGTACGGTTGCCCGATCTCCCATGGAACCCTCGCCACGTGGGTGCAACGAGCCGCCCAGGCCTTAGAGCCGACGATGGCTTGCTTAGGCGATCTGTTGATCGCCAGTCCGCTCCAGCACGGAGATGAAACTGGTGTGCGGCTGGAGGGTCAAGGGCACTGGGTACACGTCAACAGTACGCGCTGGCTG
>JBJKSJ010000141.1:0-11113 GCA_046704085.1 Ktedonobacterales bacterium
ACCGGCTCAGCTTGAGCCGCTGCTTGAACGCTACGACCTATTAGGCAAGACAGTACGCGAGGCGCCACTCCCTGTTATTGTCCTCTCCAACACCTGTCTCGATCTCACCCTTTTTGGCCGCTCTATCGTTGCGCGTACAGGCATCCACTTTGTTGGCGGCATCGAGCATGGGATGACCGCGCTCGGCAAGGCTCTATGGTGGGCCGAACAACTCCATACAGAACCTGCTCACCAGCAGCTCGCTTCTCCCGCCACTATGCAGATGGAGGCGCCTCCGAGCGGCCCCTGGTCCGAGTACCAGGCACGCCAATGGTTGGAGGCGCGCGGGATTCCGGTAGCGCCCGGCGTGCTGGCAACAACTCCAGAAGCCGCTGTGTCCGCTGCACGCATCCTGGGATGCCCTGTCGCCCTAAAAATCCAATCGAGCGCGATTGTCCATAAAAGCGATGTTGGCGGCGTGCTGCTCAATCTGGTATCAGCAGATGAGATTGAGCGTGGCTTTCATCTGCTGATGGAGCGGATGCAGGCGTTCTTTCCTGCTCTACGCCCTGATGGTGTCCTCGTCAGTCCTATGCGCCCGGCTGGCACAGAGGTGCTGGTGAGCGTTTTCCGCGATCCCCTCTGGGGGCTCGTTCTGACTATTGGGCAGGGTGGCATCTGGGCAGAGGCGCTCAAAGACACCAGTGTGCGTCTGCTGCCTATACAGCGGCAGGAGGTTATGATCATGCTGGACGAACTGCGGGGCGCTGACCTATTGCGCGGCAGGCGTGGGCAGAAGCTAGTCAACCGGGAGGCGCTGGCAGAGGTCATCCTGCGCGTGGGTCAGGTGGCGCTGGAACTTCAGGATCATCTGGATACACTAGAGATCAATCCGCTCCTCGTTGCTGGAGAACTCATCGAGGCGCTGGATGTCTTGGTGGCATGGAAAGCCTGACTATCCTAAAGCTATGCCTGATGCCCCGCCCTGGCCTTCTTGAGCGAGGCTCTTTCTTTGCATCATTGCCGCCCTTTGGGGAAGCGGCCTCTGCCTCTGCATACGCTGAAGCAGGTGATTCGATAGTAGTCTCTTCTGAGGCTGGTGCAGCGTCTGTTGGGTCTGGAGCGCCATCGGATGGAGGTCCAGGGAAGCGCCGATGAACGATGGCATAATGGAGCATGGTAGGCACATCTTCTGGCGTTTCGCGTAGGCCAGCCAGCCAGGAGTTGAACTCAGCACCCATCAAGAGCAAAAAAGCGAAGTAGTAAAAGAAAGACAGCAGGACAATGAGGAAACCGGCGGTCTCGCCATAGCGCCCTGGATGGATGAGTACGCTGGCGATCCAGGGGAAGAGCAATTCATAGAACATCAGGAAGAGTGATGCCAGCGCCGCCCCAGGCAGGCTATTGCGCAGACCCACATGTCGGCTTGGCACCAGCAGATAGATTGCCAGCAGCCAGAGAAATGCCGCCAGATAGGCTCCTATAAATCCGGCAGCCTGCCCAACGATACCCGGCGGCTGAACACCCCAGACGCCCTGCACGACTGTACTGGTGAGAAATGAGGGGATCGCCGCTGCCAGGAACATGAACGGGGCCAGCAATACGAAGAGAACTGTCAAGCCAAGCGCCACCAGTTGCTGACCAATCAAGGAGCGCGGGTGTTCTCGGTAAATAATGGTAAAGCAATCATCCATTCTGACAACTAGGCGAGAGCCAAAAATGAGGGCTGAAATCAGCCCTATCACCAGCAGTACCCCGGAGGATTGTTTCAGGTCGCTTGTGACCGCACCAATGACGTTGCTCGATATTTGGGAGGGAAAAGCGTGGGCCAGCGCAGAAGTGAGTCTGGCTTCTGTGCCAGGGCTGAGTTCCTGAAGCACCAGCCCCACTCCCCCAATGAGGAGCAAGAACACCGGCACTGTTGCCAGCAGGAGATAATAGGCTAGCAAGCCAGCCAGATCGAAAATCCAGTCGTTGAAGGCTTTATACCAAAAACGCACTGGAACAGAGCGCCGAAGCGCCGACCAGTTGATGCGCGGGATACCCATTATCCCCACAGCCTTTCCAAACAGCTTTCTATTTGAACCAGCCACTGCTGGGCGCGGGTCTGCTACAATACTTCCTGCATAATTGATGATGTGCTATTCACAGCCTACCCAAGCAAGGGCTATGCCAATAGAGATCATTATGTATCAAGAGGCTCTCAAAGCTGCTAGCATGGAATCAGCACATTCCCACTTACCTTCAGCGAGCTTCACCAGAGGTTGGTTATGAAGAGATTGCCTTCCCGGCGTTCCTGGCCGCGTCTCGCCTTCTGGGCGCATGCCATCAGCATACTTGGTTTTTATTTGGTTATCTGGCGGCGCGCCAGGCCGCCTACTGCCAGGTCGAACCTGGGCCAGTCATCTCCTCCTACCGGGCGCGCTTCTGTGGCGATCATTGTCCCCGCGCGCAACGAGGAGCGCAATATTCGGCGCTGTGTCACTTCGCTGCTGGAACAAGAGACCGCAGACAACGAACACTATGCGGTGCTTGCCGTTGATGACGCCTCCATTGATGGGACCAGGCGCATCCTGGAAGAGATGGCTCAATCCCATCCGCATGCAGATCGCCTGCGCACGCTGCGGCTGGAGACGCTTCCGGCTGGCTGGGCAGGTAAGCCCCACGCGCTGCATGCTGGCGTGCAACAGACACAGAGCGATTGGCTGCTCTTTACCGACGCTGACACCTGGCATGCTCCGCAAGCGTTGCACGCGGCGCTGACCCAGGCCAGTGCTGGCAAGATCGATCTGTTTTCTTTTGGCACAGCCCAGGAACTGCCCGGATTCTGGGAGCGTGTGACGATGCCGCTGGCTTATCTTGGTATCAGTATGCAATATCCTCCCAAACTGGTCAACGACCCAAACAGCCCTGTAGCCATCGCCAACGGGCAATATCTGCTCATCCGCCGAAGTGTGTACGAGGCGCTGGGCGGCTATGCGCGGCCTGATCTGCGGGGGACACTCCTAGATGATCTCGATCTGGCGCGTCTGGTCAAGCAGCACGGCTACCGCCTGCGCTTCGTGGATGGTCGTGATCTCGTGCGAGTGCGGATGTATCGAGGGCTGGGCGAAACCTGGCGTGGCTGGCGTAAGAACGTCTTTTTAGGCAGTCGGGGTGGGCTGGCATTCGTTCTCCTGCAACTTATTGGCTTGCCGATGGTTACGCTCGCGCCTTTTTTGCTGCCCTTGCTGCTGCTTTTCAGCAAGACGCGCAGAGCTTTGCACCTCGCATCTAAAGAAGCCTGCGCGCTGGCCCTGCTGGAGCTAGCGCCGCCACTGGCGTATCGCTGGTGGGAGGATAGCGCGCTAGAGATTCCCTGGTATTACGCTTTTACCCATCCATTGGCAGGCATGCTGTTTGAGGGCATTCTGGCCCAATCTGCCTGGCGTGTACTCAGCGGCAAAGGCGTCGATTGGCGAGGCAGGCGCTACTATACCAACGGTCAGGCGCAGGGGCAAACGTCGAATAAAGTAGTTTAGCTCATAATGGGAACCAAATTATTGCACAAGACGTTTTCTGTTCATAGGGTTCATCTGCGTCTACGATCCAGGCAGACGATTCTGGCATGCCCCTTGCAAGATGGCGGCGAAGCCTTTGATGGTAGCAAAAGAATAAACAACCCTGATCAGGGATTGGAAGGGGAGCGATACGCATGGCGCACGGCTCGCAACCACTGCTGGCGCGTATCCTGGCGCTTCTGAGCGTCTTCAGCCTGCTCAGTCTGGCAACAGCAGTCAGCATCTTGACGACGAACGATGCTGGATCATCGCCAGCTTCCGCATCTGCGCCGTTCACCGAAGAAGGGTCTCAAGTGAGTCCTTCCCAGCCAGACAATGCGCTTCCCCCTCCGCCAACGGACACCAACGGCAATCCCCTACCACCTGAAGGACTGCCAACTTCATGGAACACTGACCCGCAAAGCGCCACGCTCCCGCCTGGGAGCAATCCCAATAACGAGTTCTGCTGCAATGGTAGCGATACCTATTCCACGAGCAGGGACGGCGACCCCTATCCGGTCTGCCCTGGCCCGATGCCAACAAGAGGCGGAAACTGCACATGGTGGACCTGGCAATCCTGGCATCGCCTGGGCGTGAACCTGCCTGGTTGGGGCAACGCGGCGCTCTGGGCCAAAGCAGCAGAGCGCGCTGGATTTCAGGAGGGCACAGTTCCGCATGTCAATGCCATCGCCGTTTTTCCGGTTGGTGATGGTGTCTGGGCCTTCAGCAGCGCTGGGCATGTAGCCTTCGTTACCCAGGTCTATAGCGACCATGATACCTTTGACGTCACCTACCAGAATTATGGCGACCCCACTACTGAACACTTTGGCTATCAGTATCGTGTCTCGTTGATTCAGCAACCCCGTTACCAGAATGGGCACCTGCGCTTTATCTATTTCCCCGGCTCCAATGGTGGCCCCACTCCTACGCCGCAGCCGCCTGCTGATCCTCCGCCATCGCCACCTGCACCGCCGCAGCCTACGCCATCACCCACAGCTACCCCTGGCGGCGGCTCGCCAGGCGCCAGCACCCAGCCCGATCTCTACACCGGTAACTTTGCGGGCGATGGCCGCAGAGAGGTGCTGCGCTATAACCGCGCAACCGGGGCGATAGACCTGCTCGCGCTGAGTGCCGATGGCTCCAGCATTCATATCGTGCCGCTAAGCGATAACGTCACGCCAGCGGGTGGCTGGGGTGGAGCGTGGGAGGTGAGCATCGGCGATCTGACTGGCGAGGGCCGCGATACCTTGCTCCTCTTTGACCGTGTACATGGGATTGGCCGCTTTATTCGCTTCAATCCCGATCTCAGCGTGGCAAGCGATGTCGAGCATACCGGCTGGGGGAATACCTGGGAATTTGTGATCGGGCGGTTCGGCTATACGCACGATGATTTGCTGATCTACGACCGCCATCTCGACCAGGATCACGGCCAATGGACGCCCGCGCCTGGTGAGGGGAACAACGGCAGTGGATCATCCAACCCTGGTCCTGCGGACTGGCAGCATCTGCACCGCACGGCTACGCTGAGGCTGGTAGACTACAACCTGGACTTTAGCATTCACCAGGAAGCGGAGTTTGATCACTGGCACAATACCTGGGAGATTCAACCGGGGCACTTTGGCGCAGAACAAAATGGCCTCTTGCTCTTTGACCACCAGGCCGGTGAGGCCCGTATTATGACCTTTACACCGCAGATGCAGATCGCAGAGACCTACAGCGCGAGCCATTGGAATACCAGATGGGAACCTTCGATAGACGAGTTTACCGGCACAGGCCAGGACAGCGTGCTGCTCTATGATCGCTCGTCCGGCACAGTACGGCTCCTGGAGTTTACACCCACACTCCAACTGGCGCGCAGCGCGATATATACCGGGTGGGCGCCTGGCTGGGATGTCTATACCGGCCATTGGGGCGGGGCAGCCCAGAATGCCGCAGAACTCTTCCTCTATGATCCCAAGCAAGGACGCGCCGCCTTTGTGAGCTTTGGTCCCCTTCTGGAGATAGCGAACGAGCAGCCTTATGAGGGTTGGCATCATACCTGGACCGTTTTTGTCGGCCAATTCCTCACATCCTGCAATGCTACCGCCAACGCGCCCTGCCTCAGCACGATCCTGCTGGTCAATGCGCAGGCGGGGCAGGCCAAAGTCGTTCAATTCCAGTTCGCCAACGCTCCGGCAAGCCAGGATGTACACTATAGCGAAACGGCTATCACCTGGCCTGGCTAGGATGAGGCGATTACCCGCGCTGCGCCCTCTTGCAGCAGTTCCCACAGCCGCAGCACATGGCGTTCAGTGGTGCGAATGTTACCAATGGCGCAGCGCAGGGTGAAGCGCCCGCGCAGCCTGGTATGCGAGATAAAAATCTCGCCGCTGGCGTTCACATACTCCATCAGTCGCTCATTCAGTGCATCCAGGCGCGCCTCATCGCTCTCGCCCAGCAGGTGATAGCGGAAACAGACGGTGCTGAAGGGAACGGGCGCCAGGCGCTCGAACTCCTCCGCAGCATCCACCCAGCCAGCAAAAACCTGCGCCAGCCGGTTATGCTCGCGCAGCCGGGCAATCAAGCCCTCCTGCCCAAAGTAGCGCAGAATCATCCAGAGCTTGAGTGCGCGAAAGCGCCGCCCCAGTGATGTGCCATAATCCATCAGATTGACGACCTGAACGCCGACGCTGGTCTGGAGTTAGGCAGGAACCAGGCTAAATGCCTGCTTCAATACCTGGGGGCGGCGGCAATACAGGACGCTGCAATCAATGGGAGTAAAGAGCCACTTGTGCGGATTGATGACGATAGAATCGGCGCGGTCACAGCCATCCAACACCCAGCGTAGTTCTGGCAGTATCGCCGCTGGGCCACCGTAGGCACCATCGACATGCAGCCAGAGCTTATAGCGTTCGCAGAGATCGGCAATGGCCGGAACCGGATCGACGCTGGTTGTAGAGGTGGTTCCCACGGTCGGCACGACCGCGAATGGTCGCCAGCCCGCCGCAAGGTCTTCTTCAATAGCGGCGGCCAGCGCGCTGGCATCCATTCGATACTCGCTATCCGTCGGGATTTTGCGCAGCCCCTCCTGGCCGATCCCCAGGACAATCGCCGCCTTCTCAATCGATGAATGCGCCTCCACCGACGTATAGGCCCGCAGGCGCGGAAGGTTGGGGCGGCCAGCCAGCCCCTCCTCGCGAGCGCGCAAGCCTTCGACTGCCTCACGCGCTGCCGCCAGCGCGTAAAGACTGCTGGCCGAAGCGGTATCGTTGATGACCCCCATAAAGCTTGCAGGCAGGCCAACCAGTTGGCGCAGCCAACTTAATGCAACCTCTTCCAGTTCCGTTGCGGCAGGCGAGGTACGCCAGAGCATCGCGTTCACATTCAGGGCTGCTGCCAGCAATTCGCCCAGAATGCCCGGCCCGGAGCCAGAGATAGCGAAATAGGCCATGAAGCCAGGGTGGTTCCAGTGCGTAATTCCCGGCACGAGGATGCGCTCAAAATCCTCGATGATAGCTGTCATGCTTTCAGGCGCAGCAGGTGGACTGGCGGGCAGCGCCGCTGCAATCTCGCCCGGCGTCGCTCTAGACAACACAGGATAGGACTCTATATCCGACAGATAGGCTGCCACCCAATCGATCAGGTGATGCCCATACCGGCGAAAGGCTTCCGGGTCCATATCTCCCAGGCCCGTTTGCCCAGGATCGAGCGGCTGGTTGCCAGGCGCAAAGTCCATCGTACTCACTCCATCATGTGGAAGGTGTTACCTGCCCAGAGGCAAGTCTATGAAACGCATGATAGCCAACACAACAGGGATTGGCAAGCCGCATACACAAAGATCCTATTGACACTGCCGCTTGCTCAATGTATGATTGACTTGCCCTTGATTATGAATAACTTGAGCGCCCTCTGGATAGCCAGGATGCTGGCAATGCTATGAATTGGCACGAGGAGGAAATTGATGTCGTTTGATCAGCGTCCACCTGGAGCAATTTGCAAGAGATGTGGGAGCTTTGTCTCTGCGGAGCGAGACTTCTGCCAAAATTGCGGCTATCCAGTAGAGAAGGAGCCGCGCAGGACTACTCCCCTGTTTGTGCCAGTGCCATTTCCCAATAGCCCCGATATGCCTGGCGCCTGGCCTAACGTACCAGCGACGCCATTTGGCCCCCAGGGCGGAGCGCCGGGCGTGCCCTACGCTCCCGCCAGTCCGCAAGCTGGCGCTCCAGGTGTGCCCTATGCTCCCGCCGGTCCACAGGCTGGCGCTCCAGGTGTGCCCTATGCTCCCGCTGGCCCACAGGCTGGCATCCCAGGTGTGCCACATGCTCCCGCTGGCCCCCAAGGCGGCTGGCCTTCTGGGCAGTTGCCCCATGCTCCAGTCCATCCTGGAAGCGGAGCGTTTCCTCATGGGCCATCTGGGCCATTCCATCCGGGAATGCCATCCGGGCCAGTTTATCCACCTTCCGGGCCGCTCCCTCCTACGCAGCCAGTCGCCCCAGGCTCGTGGACCCCTCCTCCATCACAGCCGATGGGTCCTCCCAGCGGGCAATTTCCCCAATGGCACCCTATTGGCACCGTCCCTCGCGCGCCCTCTACAACTGGGCAGATAGCAGCCAGAACTGCCAGCACATCGATCAGAGCAGCCAAGACAGGGTTTTCGCTTGCCAAGCTTTTCATTGTATTGGCCGTTGTGGGGACAGTGGCGGGTGGCTCCGCAGTCGCCCTGGCGGCGCGACACCACAACCTGCCCCAGGGGTATCTCTATCAGGCACAAGCGAATCAGTCTGCTGGCTTCATCTACTTCGACATTCAAGAGAGTTGGTACGGCGGATCAGCGAGCGGCACCATTTACGATGGCTATGCTGACTGCCAGGCAGGCGGGCAAGTAACAGATGTAAACTTTCCGTTTGATGGCAGCGTAAGCGATCAACAGATCCTACTGAATCTCAAAATATCAGTCTTCGGAGTCAGCCTTGGCAGCTACAGCCTGACCTTCAGCCGCATGGGCAACGATGCTGTTCTGAGCCAGGCCAACCTGCTAGGATACAGCTTCAGCGTGTCACCGCAGCCCGACACCACCTTTCACGGTGTCTCAGAGTCGTATGATCAAGTGAAACAGGCCGCATGTTCCAACTCAGGTTAGCAGGAAAGTGGCTGTTGCTCCAGCGCCCCGATAGCTTCATCAGCAGCTATCGGCGGGCTCTCGTTTATGAAGTCAGCAGGTTGGCGAGCCTCTACGGAATGGTGGACTGCTCCCACATGCGCGGGGAAAAGCACTATTTTGAGCGCAAGAATCGGATAGATTTTAGAGTCATCCTGGCTTATCATACCTATGGAAAGAATGAAATAGGAGAGCTGAGAGGCGAGTATTGAGGAGGTAACAAGATGATAAATGAAGCAGGCTACTGGCAGGCGGTGCTGGCAAGAGATCGAACGTTTGATGGGCGCTTTGTCTTTGCCGTGCGCTCCACCGGCATTTACTGCCGCCCATCGTGCCCGGCCCGAAGGCCAAAGCGTGAACAGGTACGCTTTTTTTCACGTATCGAGGCAGCAGAGCAGGCAGGGTTTCGCCCTTGCCGTCGATGCAGGCCATCAGAACACAGCGATACGAACGAACAAATGGACCTGATACAGCAAGCCTGCCATATCATCGAGGCTAACCTTGAAGAACGTTTGACCCTTGCCAACCTGGGCGCGCAGCTTCATATCAGCCCGTTTCACTTGCAGCGCAGTTTCAAGCGCATCCTGGGAATTACGCCGCGTCAGTACGCCGAAACGCGCCGGATGGGTCAATTCAAAACACGGCTCAAAGAGGGAGGAACCGTGACCAGCGCAATATACGAGGCTGGCTTTGGCTCCAGTAGCCGTCTGTACGAGCGAGCGCCTGCCCACCTCGGAATGACGCCAACCACGTATCGCAAAGGAGGGCGTGGCATGTCTATCAGCTACACTATCGTTGATTGTCCTTTAGGTCGCTTGCTGGTGGCCGCGACTGAGCGAGGCATTTGCGCTGTCAGTCTTGGCGCCTCCGATGCCATGCTGGAGGGCTTTCTCCAGCGCGAATATCCCGCTGCCCAGATACAGCGTGACGATGCCAATCTGCAAGACGCGATACATACGTTTCTCACCTACCTGAATGGACAACAGCCAGACCTGAATCTGCCTATAGATGTGCAGGCCACTGCTTTTCAGCGGCAGGTCTGGGAAGCGCTCCGTGCCATCCCGTGCGGCAGCACTCGTTCCTACAGCCAGGTGGCGCAGGCGTTGGGGAACCCCAAAGCAACCCGTGCCGTCGCCAGGGCGTGCGCAACCAATCCTGTCGCTCTGGTCATCCCTTGCCATCGGGTCGTTCGGGAAGATGGGGACCCCGGCGGCTACCGCTGGGGCATTGAGCGGAAGCAGCAGCTTCTCAATCAGGAGAAAGCTGCTGCTCAAGCCCTCAGGGCAGAAATCTCAGAACCTGTAGCAGAGCGAATCTAGACATGCTGAGGCTGACCGGGAGCGGATTGGTAGCCTTGTGACGTAAGGAGCAGCGATTGGACGCGCGCCAGTCGTGCCAGTCGGGCACGATGGCGTGCGTCATCCAATCTGCGCTGCCGGGCTTCCGGGTCCGTGAGGCGCCCAAAGACTAAGCCAGCCGCTCCCGCCAGCAACCAGAGAATCAACCTGCTGCGCTTTGTCTGTAGCACGCTAGCGCCTCCTTCCAGACCCAATCTTTACTCGCCCTTTTTATGGCCCTTTTCCTTATGTTGTTTTCTCACCGTCCGTGCGGCCACTTCCTTGGCCCGGTCGCCATAGCGGCCCGATTTCTCCGCGTCCTCTTTGATATGCTCATACTGACGCTCTTCTTTGTCGCTCACGCCAGGTAAAGGTCTGTCCTCTGGCATAATACTGAACTCCTTTGTCTAGAGAGCAGTTACCACCGCCCTAAGCGTACAGTTTCAGTATTTTGCAAGTCCCATACCACTTGCTATACGCTTAAAGACAAAGAGAGCAGGCAAAGAGAGAAGGAGAACAGACCTGGGCAGGAGCGTTAATGAACATCGCTAGCGGAGACCACTTCAGCAGCAGGCAACGCCGATTTGCGGATGAGGAGCATCAAAGCACTGCGTAACCAGGAATTCATCTTGCCCAGCAGCGCCGCATCTTCCGCTTCCAAGGGTTTGACCACGAAGAGGCCAGCCACCAGCAGGAGTGTAAAAACGATGCCAGCCGATGTCAGCCCCAACAGCCCACGCGGATGCCAGACCAGGCCGAAACAGACCGGCATGATCAGCGCCAGCCCATAACGCAGCACAAAGCGGAGCGGATAGTGCCGATTCAAGGAAGGTCGCAGGAAACCCAGTTGGGCCAATTCAACCAGTACTGGAGGCAGGCCAGTGGCAATCAGCGCGCCCATTGGACCCACTTTCGGAATGAGCAAAAATCCCAGCAGCACCGTCAGTCCCAGCGAGGCCCACTGGAGCAGCACCACCACCCGCTGCCGACCCAGCACATAGAGCGCAGCCTGGTGCATGCCGCCGCCGGAGACGCGCGTAAGGACGTTAAAGGCCAGGAAAAGCTGAAGCAGCGGACCAACGCCTGCATACCTTTGCCCAAAGAGCAGGATGACAATCGCC
>JBJKSJ010000142.1:0-9840 GCA_046704085.1 Ktedonobacterales bacterium
CGGCGGCTGTTCCCCCCCCCGGGCCGGCGCGCGCGCCGCTACTAGCGGCGGCCCCCGCTGCGCATCATCCCTGGCTACTACTTCTCGCTGCTCTTGATTGTCGTACTTGCGCACCCGGAATACCTTCAGCCTCAGCATTGGAGCCAGTTCATCCTCTTCCCCCTCTTTCTGATGGACTCAACGCGGGCGACATTTCAACAACTCAATGGCCCCTACTGGACGCTGGCAATTGAGTGGCAGTTCTATCTACTCTTGCCGCTGATCGCGCTGGGTATCCTTTCGATGACGCGGCTGCTGGCGCGGTGGGCGCGGGCGCACGAGCGACCAACGGGAGCGAGAGTGCGGACGCCCAGCGTCCGCAAGCGCCAGCCGCCGCAGGCGCGTCCTGAAAAGCGCCTCCTGGTGGTCGTCGGGTGCCTGCTGGGAATGATTGGCTGGGGATTGTTCACGCGCTATTGGGGAGCCTATTTCATGGCCCATCCGGCGGCCACATTTCTCGTGCCGCGTGGTGTCCTGAACATTCTCCTCTTCTTCACCTACGGCACCGCTGGCAAGTTCCTAGAGGATTTCGCCATCGGCATGCTCACGGGCCTGGCATATACCTTCTTGCGTCATTCGCAGAGATCACTTTCCGCCCGCAGGTCGCATTGGCTCAGTCGTTGGCTGTGGGGCTGCGGAATACTGTTGCTGCTGTTTATGGTGCTGCAATATACGCCAGCCCTCAACGCCCTGTTTCGCCCTTATATCTGGTTAGCTGAACTGGGTCTCTCGGTGGGATTTGGCTGCTGCATCCTGGCAATCCTCTTTGATGGAGCGGCGCTCCAGCGGTTTTTCGAGTGGACGCCGCTGCGCTGGATTGGCCTGATGTCCTACAGCCTGTATATCTGGCACCTCCCGCTGCTGATTGCTTTCCAGCGCAACATTGACCCCAGCCTCAACGGCCTGCCTCATCTGCTGGCCTACAGTTTCTACTGGGTCTGGGTAGCAGCCGTCGTTTTCCCCTTCTCGTTTGCCGTGTACCAGCTTATCGAAAAACCGGGGATACGCCTGGGCAACCGGCTGCTCAGGCGGAAGTCAGAACAGCGGGAAGCGCAGCCCATCCCAAGAGAACGAGAACTGGTTGGCCTACCATCATCGCAGGTCAGCCGTATTTGAGTGCTGAAAGTGCGCATCCGCCTATGCTGTCATCTGCTCAGCGAGACCAGCGCCAGCCGCCAATCTATGGGAGCCAGGGCAATCTGCTTATAGACGGTCAGCGTGCCGTTGCTATAATCCAGGGTAAACTTGCCAAACTGACTCCAGATGTCGGAGCCAACCAGTCCCTGAATGCCAGCGCCGCGCTCACTGGGGATCGGCGCACTGGCAATGGTCATCTTGGGCAGATGGATTGGTCCAGTACTCCAGTTGCTGATCGTTACCGGCGTTGACTGCGTGACCCCGCCGATCCCAGTGATCGCTTGAGGACTCCCGGCAACCGGCAGGCCAAGTTGTTGCGCCAGAGAGGCAGCAATCAAGGAGACGCTGGCGCCGGTATCAAGCTCGAAAGTATATGGCCCTTTGCCATTGATCGTTACAGGCAAGAGAACGGCTGTGGCTCCGTTCGGGCCGATGACAACTTGCACGTTTTCGGAGATGCCCTGGTTTGAATTTGAGGAACTGGAAGAAGCGCCGCCACACGCTGCAAGCGGCAGCAGCAGAACGCAAGATAAGAGCAGGAAGGCCAGCATATGAGAATGGCATAGGGGACGGCAAAGGGCACGCAGGGGAAGTCGGCAATCAGTACGCATAGGCTGGTGCAAATCTCGCTCTCATCGTTTCGAAAGATTCCTGTTACGAGCGAGATTGCACGAGACATGCCAGCTAGAGCGCTCTGGCGTACCACAGCACCTGATAGGCTATACGAAAACCCACCGACGCATACAACTGGCGCGCGCTGACATTCTGGCTCTGCGTGCCCAGCATGGCCCGCTCCATCCCATGCGCCTGCAAGCGATGCAGCCCGGTCAGCAGCAGCGCCCGGCCTAATCCCTTGCCACGCAAGGCCGGATCAGTCCCGATGAGGTCTACCCAGCCATCGCGGCGTCCCAGGCGCGCATTCTCCTCAGCGCCAATCGAGCAGGTGCAGAAGCCTGCCAGCGTGCCATTGGGCGCGACAGCTACCAGATCGAGATCAGCCAGATACGCCGGATCGCGCATCAAGGCCACGCGATCCGCCACCGTCATGGTGGACTCGGTAAAGGCCGCATTGTGCAGCGCCACATACGCCTCGGCCTCTTGCTCACCTGCCAGCGGACGCAGCGTGAAGCCTTCCGGGCACTGTGGGGCAGGGAAGGCCACATCGAGCGGGCAGATCATACGCAGCGTCTGCCAATCTTTGCGCTGAAAGCCCTGCTGATCTAGCGTGACAATGCGCTCAGCTTGATCTGCGCGCACCGCGACTGACAGCGTGTCAGGCTTCACACCAGCCTGGCCGATGGCCCGCGCCCGCTCCATGCCCCAGGTGAGTATCTGCGCTTCCAGAATCTGCGCCTGCGCGTCTGGATGCACACAGGAGACGAGATACGGACCCATCCAGAGGACCGCAAACGCCACCGGGCTGCGATCCTCTTCTTCCCAGAGGCGCACATCCTGCGCTCGATCAATCGCGCCCGTCGTCAGCAGGAGGCGCAGATCGATGGCTGGCGGCCAGTGATCGATCTGGCCTGCCGCCCGACACCGAAGCAGCAGGTCAACGACCCGTTGCAGGTCTGGCTCGCCGCGATAGGCGCGTGTCCGTATCGCCATCTATCCTCTTATCTGTTCATATTGCCCGGCCAGCACAGATTGCGCAAGGCGCTCGATGTCGGGCGCGGGCGGGCGATCATCGGTCAGCGCGGGCACGAGCGCGCGCACCTGCTCATAGGCCCGCAGCACGCCCCGGCCCGGCTTGAGCGGCTTGCGAAACTCCAGCATCTGCGCCGCGCAGAGCAGTTCAATCGCCACCACGCGCGCCCCAAGCGTCACGGCCTGGCGTGCTTTGTGCGCCGCCGTCGCGCCCATGCTGTTCCAGTCCTCCATCCCGGCAGAGGTTGGAATCGAGTCGATGCTTGCCGGATGCGCCAGCACCTTGATCTCGTTGACCAATGCCGCCGCCACATACTGCGGAATCATATACCCGGAGTTCAGGCCGGGGTTCGGGGTCAGGAAGAGCGGCGCGCCATGCTCATCCCAATCATGCGGCCCCACCAGGCTGAAGGTGCGCCGCTCGGAGAATCCGGCAAGCTGCGCGATGGCAATCGCCAGCATATCCAGCGCCAGCGCCAGTGGCTGGCCGTGAAAGTTGCCGCCAGAGAGCGATACGCCATCAGCGGGGAAGAGCAGCGGATTATCGGTGACGGCGGCCAGTTCGTTCTCGAAGACACCCGCGCAGTAGCCCAGCGCGTCGCGCGCGGCCCCCAGCACCTGGGGGATGCAGCGCAGGGTATAGGGGTCTTGCACACGCGAACAATCCTTGTGCGATGGGTTGATCTCGCTCTCGGCCAGCAGATCGCGCATCCGCGCAGCAACGGCTGCCTGCCCTGGCTGAGGCCGCAGCGCCTGGATGCGTGCATCGAAGGGTACAAACGACCCCATCAGCGCCTCCACGCTCATGGCCGCCGCGACTTCCGCTGCCGCCAGCAGTGCCCGCGCATCGCGCAGCGTCAGCACGCCCAGCGCCTCCATGAGATGCGTACCATTGATCAGCGCCAGACCCTCCTTCGGCTGAAGCTCCAGCGGCTCCAGTCCTGCCAGGCGCATGGCCTCGGCGCTGGGAAGCTGGCGATCCTCGTAGAGCGCCTCGCCCTCGCCGATCAGCGCCAGGCCCAGATGGGCCAGCGGGGCCAGATCGCCGCTGGCGCCCACCGAGCCGCGCGAGGGGATCAGCGGCTTGACGTGCGCGTTGAGCAACCCCAGCAGCGTCTGAATGACCTCGACACGCACGCCTGAATGCCCACGCGCCAGACTATTTGCCAGCAGGAGCAGCATAGCCCGCGTCACATCGGCGGGCAAGGCTTCGCCCACGCCGGAGGCATGGCTGCGCAGCAGGTTGCGCTGAAGGTCGGCAAGCTGCGCGCGCCCGATATGCACGCGGCTCAGGTGCCCAAAGCCGGTGGTGACGCCATAGACCACGCGGTCTTCATCCACGATTTGCTGGATCAGGGTGCGCGCCGCCTGCACGCGCTCAATCGACTGTAGCGCCAGTTCCACTCTGGCCCCATTGCGGGCCACTGCCACCACTGCTTCAGAGGTCAGTTGCTCTGCTCCGAGCCTTACAGTTGGCATCGTCGCCACCTCTCTATGTCTACGTTATTTGTCTTGTTGCGCTGCTGGCTGCACCTCTGGAACAGCGGTTTGCTCATAGACCGCAGCGACAGAAAAGGTCACATGCAGACTTGCCAGCACGACATGCTCTCCAAACGCGAAGGCACGATAGACCCAGAGCGCCGGCTCCTGCTGGCTTCGTTGATGGACTTCGACGAACTGCGCGCGCGTATGCACCAGGATGACCTCCTGAATGCTTTCCACCGCTTTGTAATAGCGCCGCTTCTCCGTTTTGTCGCATTGCTCTGTGGACGGCGACAGCACCTCGAAGACCACCAGGGGAGCATGGACGGTATCGTCGTCGAGTTGCTGGCGTGGGTCACAGGTGATCGTAAGGTCTGGGTAGACATACCGCTTACTGGAGAGTTTCACGCGCATATCAGAGTTGAACACGCGGCATACCTGGCTCCGCAGGAGTTCACGCAGCATTGCAGCCAGATTCAGAGCAACCAATGAGTGGTTGCCAGAACCACCGGCCAGGAGACGCAGCGCGCCATCAATGTACTCGAACTTGCGCTCACTGGCGCGATCAAGCGCGAGATATTCGCTCACAGTGAAGTCCTGGAGTTGGCGCATCGCAGGTATTCCTCCCTTCTCTCCTTACGGAGAGCATACCACACGCGCTGCGCCAACCAAAAGTGCCTTGTGGCACTGGCCCTTTGGGCGATGCGTTTCTCCCCAAAAGATGCTATGTTTCTGGCATGAGAGCAGAACCTGCTGTTCTCCACTTGAGGGAACTATGCTGAAAACATCTCATGCGAGACGCAGCCAGTGAGGAGGCGCAATTTTGAGTAAGTTTTTGGAAGAAGAGATCGCCTATCTAAAGACACAACGCCTTGGGCGGCTTGCCACCATCAATGCGCGTGGTGAACCACAGATCGCCCCGGTGGGCTTCCGATTTAATGAAGAGTTGGAGACCATTGACATTGGCGGACTGAATATCGCTGAGACACAGAAATTTCGCAACGTGGCGCGCAATGGCCTCGCCGCTTTTGTGGTCGATGATGTCTTGCCCCCCTGGCAGCCGCGCTGCATCGAGATTCGCGGGCACGCGGAAGCCTTGACCGAAGGGGGTCAAGCTATTATGCCACAGTTTAGCCCGGAACTGATCCGCCTGACGCCCAGGCGCATCATCTCCTGGGATGCCTCCACGAAGCGTCCCCGTTCGGCGCGGAACGTGGAATGAGGGCGCGTCTCAATGGCGCTTCAACAGCTTACGCGCGCCGCGCCCAATGAGGCAGAAGACCAGATAGAGGCAGGCCGTCAAGAGGATGAGCGGCAAGGCCACCGCCAGCAGGAAGACGCCGAAATCGTGGGTCCACAGGGCTGGCGGCACGCCCAGCACCAGCGAGGCGCCCGCCGCCAGCCCGAAGCCGGGCACTGCCGGAAGCAGCGCGGGCAGCGCAAACTTTGGAAGCGCGGAAAGGCTGCCCCCGCTAAAGCCCACGAAGATGCCCGCTGCCAGCGCGCCAACCATCCAGAGCGTGGCCGGCAGGGCTGTGAAGCCAATGGCAAAGAAGCGGCCAATCAGACCGCGCGGGCCAAAACGCTCCAACAGAAAGACCCAGAAGAGCCAGACGGCCTCCAGCAGCAGCCAGAACGGCACAGCCAGCAGCAGCACATCCACTGCCAGCTTCACCGGGCTGATATAATGAAACGCGGGCGTCGGGTCCACCTCGCTGAGCGCAACCTGCTGTTCATTGACAGGCGCGTAAGTCAGCGGCCAGCCAGCGTCAAAGCTGATGTTGCTGACCGTTGCGCCGCTGATGGTTCCAGGGAAATAATGGCGGTGACTGTGCGATTCCAGCGAATAGGCCGCAATCAGCGCCACAATCACTAATGCCGCCCGCACCAGGATGGTCGAAAAGCGATCATTGCCAGCGCGTGGGGGCGTTGTTGGTCGCTTGCGCCCGGCCCAGGGAGCCTCTGGTTCGTCTTCCTCTGCGTAATAACCCTCCTCTTCCAGGCCGACCTCGTCATCCTCGCCCCAGCCTGGCGCGCTTCCAGGTCCGGTTCTGCGCCCAAAGGGCTGGCCTGGCAAAGCTGCCCGCAGAGGAGATGATGGCCCCGACACGCGCGCGCTGGGATACGAGCCAGGCGTCTGGCCCGGCGGACGCGGCGCAAAGGGCGACGGCTGAACCTGCGAGCGGGCGAATGGCGAGGGAGCGCCTGAGGCAGCGCCATCGAACGCCTGCTCAAAGGCCGCAACTTCTGGGGGCTTCTCACGTTTTTTCATGCTCCGCTCCCTTTGCCGGACGCCCTACAGCGCCAGCGCCATCTCAAAGAGTCGGTAGGTCTCTGGGCATCCGGCAGCCTCCAGGACCGGGCCAAGCGGATTGCCCGGCGGTAGCTCTTCGGCAGTGAAGCGCGCTCCAGGGTGCTGCTGCGAGATCGCGCCGAGCAGCGCAGTCGCCAGTTCCAGCCCGCCAGCGGCGTCCGCGCCGGGCCGCACGCCAAACGCCAGCACCCTGATCTCTGTCGGGCGTTCCTCACTCAAGAGCAGCGCATCTGGCCCGCTGTCCTCATCTTCGCCCGGAATCACCAGGGCATGTAAACGCCCGGCCTGGGCCAGACGTTCCAGCACGGGCCACTCAAACTCCCAGGATGGCCGCACCAGTTCAAGCTCAGCATAGTGCGCCAAGGCGGTGGCCGCATCGAGCGTCACCGGCCTCCGTTCGGCGGGTGAAAGCTCCTCGCCCTCGCCATCATCGGCGCTCAGGCCAGGTAAAATCAATGGCCCGGTAAATGCCCGATGTGCCACGCCACGCTCCAGCGCGCCCGCGTAATTCGTCAGTTCGCGCTCGATGCGAAAGCCCAGGCTCTGGTAAAGCTGAAACGCCGCCGTATTCTGGGTAAAGACCTCCAGCCACATCTCCTTGAGTCGGCGCGCGCGCGCCTCTGCAATGAGTTGCTCCATCAAGATGCGGCCATAGCCCCCGCCGCGATGGGCAGCGGCGACCCCCAATGCACAGCACCAGCCACGCTCGCCGCGCACGCTCAGCAGAGCCACCCCGGCAGGTCCATCGTCACCCTGCAAGACAAACGAACCATCCAGGATCACATCCTGATAACTGACACGCTCAGCCATCGCTTCGGGAGTCATCGCGTAGGGCACGAGATATTGCTCGAAGCCGCGCGTAAACGCTGCCGCCAACTGAGCCATCGTCAGATGGCTGGCGCGAAGAATCTGAGGAGTAGCGGGCATAGTGTAGACGCGCCTCCTGCTCAACAAAGCTGTGCTTTCTCTTTACTGAGGCTATCATAACCAATGCGCTGCGCCCGCGCAAGTGGCGGCCCGCCAGATAGCCAACCTCTCCTAGCAGGAGCGCTAGCTAGCGTTTCATAGCAGCATCCGCAGGGGAAAGAGCGGCAGGCGCCGGGGCGCCATCGCGCTGCTGGAGCGGACGCAGGGGCCATATCTCTCACCCTTTCCTTACTTGACATAATTGAACTTATGTTCTATACCAACAGGGTGTGGCAATAAATATGCGTAGCGAGAAACTGAGGGCCACCGGGTCTGGGTACTAGCCCAAAAGTCTGGGTGCGATGGCTGGCTGATAGGCAAAAGCAGACATGCAGGAAAGCATGTGTTATACTAGCAGCCCAGCTCAGCAGAAGGCTAGCGAATAAATTCGCGCTTAAGGGCGTTCCGCCACCAAGTCTGCCTGCGCATACTCTCCGCCCCGCTGGGCGTTCGTCTCAGTCCGCGAAGGCGGACTTCGTGGCCGCAGCCCTTAGCAGCGACTTCAGTCGCCAGCGCACGCAGGACAACCTGCGGCAACTTGTAGTACAATAGAGGGAGTATGATGACACAAACCAACACTACGGAGGAACTGACCACACTGGCGGATATGACCTCGGCGAACACAGGAGTCGCAATGCCCCTGGACGCCGAGGAGTATGCCGAAGATCAATCCGCCGAACTTGACGAAGCGGATGATGGCGTTGAGGCGTTGATCATCCATATGGACCGGACGACGGCTGAGCATTTGTTCCTGCGGGCGCAGCGGCGCCTGGGCTGAAGGCGCAAAGCAGCGCCAGTGAGCTATTCTGCTGGGTTTGCAGGGCCAGCAGGTCCGCCATTGGTCTGGTCTATCGGGCAAGAGGTCTGTATACAATGGAAGTTGTCAAAGTCTCGCCGCGAGGCTATTGCTATGGCGTGGTGGACGCGATGCAGATTGCGCGCACCGCTGCGAAAGACGCTACCCTCCCCAGGCCAATCTATATTATTGGCCTGATTGTGCATAATCGCTTTGCCGTCAACGAACTGACCCAATTGGGCATCATTACCCTGGATGGTCCCGACCGCGCCAGCATTCTGGAGCAGGTACAAGCGGGCACCGTCATTTTTACCGCGCATGGGGTCTCGCCTGAAGTGCAGGCGCGCGCGGGCGCGCGCGGGCTGCATTGCATCGACGCCACCTGCCCAGATGTCACCAAAACGCACGATCTCGTCAAGAGGCTCGTGGCCGACGGCTATCACGTCATTTATATCGGCAAGAAAGGCCACCCCGAACCAGAGGGCGTCATTGGCGAGGCGCCCGGCTTTGTCCACCTGATCGAGACGGAAGCTGATCTGACTACCCTCCAACTGAGCGAAGAGCAGACGCGCAAACTGGCCCTCTCAACCCAGACCACCCTGAGCCAGTGGGACACCCACAAACTGAGCGAAGCGGTCCGCGCGCGCTGGCCGCAGGTCGTCATCCATAATGACATCTGCATGGCAACCCAGCAGCGCCAGGAAGCCGTGGCCGCGCAGGCAAGAGGAGCCGACCTGACGATTGTCGTCGGCGACCCGCGCAGCAACAATACCAATCGGCTGGTGCAGGTTTCGGAGGAGATTGCAGGCACGCCAGCGGTGCGCATCGAGCGGCTAGAAGACCTGCAACCAGAATGGCTCATCGGCAAGAAGCGCATTGCCGTCACGGCTGGCGCTTCGACGCCCAGCCAGATCACCCGCGAAGTCATCCGCTACGTTGAGCAGTTCGGCGAACAGGAAAAGGGGACGCCATATGCAAAGCCTGGGGGGAATACTGGCGAGTCGCGATGTTGATGAGCTACGCATGATTGCCGAACTCTGGGGGCTACCACCTCCCAGAGATGCTGATATGGGGTCGGTCAATCGGCTAGAGAGTGGCATCCGCGATACTATCAGCGCTCGTTTTGTCTGGGAACAACTGAATGAAACCGAGCGTGCTGTCCTCTACGCCATTCTCGGCCCCTCGGCGCGCAACTGGCGCCCCCTGGACCAACTCCCGGAACAAACCAGGCTGGAGATGCCTAAGGTGCGCGCGGCGCTCGCCAAACTAAAGCGCCGACGCCTGGCGCTGGAAGAGATCGCCAAAGTGCAGGGCGCGGAACTCTACGGCCAGCGCGCCGTATATTTCGGCTACACCTTCAACCGCCCGGCCAACCTCCCTATCGAGAGCAAACAGATTGTCTACGTGCCCACCGAGATCGCCACCGTTCTTTACGCCACAGGCCGCGAACTCTTCGCCC
>JBJKSJ010000143.1:0-2720 GCA_046704085.1 Ktedonobacterales bacterium
CCGACGCGATATACTTCCCATTCGGCGACCACGCCAGGCTGTCCACTCGCCCTCTATGCCCCTTATACGTCAAGATCACACAGCCCAGCCGAGGGCCAGTTGCGCCCGAAGATGCGGTTGGCGTGGGAAAGACCAATGGTGGCGCGCTGGCGCCCGCTGGCGTGGTTGCGCCGCAGCCAGCCAGCAGCAGAAGCGCCAGCGCGCTCATTCCCCGCAAGAGACGTTTGATCATAAGCAGCCCCCTCTATCGCTCGTCGGATATGGCTCTTTATAGGAGATTACGCCGTCCTGGCGCGCAATCTCACGAGCAGCCTCTAGCCGCGAGTGTACTCGCCAGGCCCCCTGCGGCGACATTCCCCTCCAACATCAGCCGCCCGATGACCACGCTCAGGCGCTCCGTGCCCAGGTGATCCTCTAACTGGCGCAGGCGCCGCCCATGCGCCGCCAGCAGCCCGTTGCGCACCAGCCCGCTGATCTGCCCCGGCGGCATATCCAGCGTCTGGCGCAGCGCCGCCAGTTCCTTGCCGACCAGATCAACCGCCTCGTCATCGCTCTTGCGGCCCAGGCTGCCCGGCAGGAACGGGAAGCGGAAGTGTGCGCAGGACGACGGCGGCGGCCAGAGCGCCAGGTCCGTTGGCGCATTGAGCCAGGGCGCCAGCAGCCCGCGCAGGCAGCGCGAGAGGGGATGCAGCGTTGCCGACGCCTGCCACTCGCGCAGGGTCAGCCAGGGATACGGCCCGGCCCACGCCGCCGGATTCCACGCCGAAGGCCGCGCCGGACGGGTAAAGATCGCCGTTGCCAGTGTGCTTGCCATCTGAGATACCCTCCTCCGCCTGTGCAGGCGGCAGACAGAACGAAGCGGCTACCCCGCGAACCCGCGCCAGACTGGCGAACGGTTCCAGAAGTAGCCGCCGGAGGGTCACAATGGTACAATACCCTCTAGCCTCACTCCTGGTATTAGCAGGATTGGGGTTATTTGGCGCTGCCGATGTCTTTGCATCGACCGCGCCAGCCATGCTTCAATTGCCAAACATCAGATCAAAAAAACTGTGTGCGGGCACAACTCCTCTGTGTGCTTGATGCTGCAAGTATACCTGACCGGCGCCCGATTGTCAATATTCAGGCGCACTTTTTGCCAAAATAGGACTTTTGGGGAAGCCCGCCCGCCTCACGCGCCCTTCTGGGCCTTGCTCGCGCGCAGCTTCCGAGAGATGTTTGGCAAAGCGCACCCTGGCAGGTTTGAACCCCTCCCAATAGTCCGCCAGATCGTGGCTCTCCCAAAAGGCCGCCTCTTCCTCCACGCTGGTAAACTCAGGAATGCGATCCTTCTGCTCCTGCTTCTTCATCTCCATCAGGTTGCTCACCCCCTTGTTTCTCTGCTTCATAAATGCGGCGTAATTTCTTGCTGGCAGTGTAGGCTGTCACAGGATAATAGACATCACGCCCTCCAGACTTCAGGACGACAGCAAGGATTCTCCCTGCATCTGTAGAGCCAACGAGGACGATGCGCTTCTCATATCCTTCGCGCACGATGTGGTCGCCATGACAGACTTGCTCTATTTCTTCTGGAGCAACATCATGGCGAGCAATGTGTGAGACGTTAAAGTTGCCGCTATCTGTTAGGCAATCCATCGATGCGCCAGCAGATGCGCGGGCGCCGAACCTTGAAGGACAGCGGCAAGCAGATCATCCCCTGGGCCGCGCGGACGGCCAGCGCCTACGCCGAAGACTTCACCTTCCTCACCGAACTCATCGAGGCGGGCAAGCTGCGCGCAGTCATAGCTCGCAGCTTTCCCCTGGAGCAGGCTGCCGAGGCCCACCGCTATGTCGAAACCGGCCAGAAAAAAGGCCACGTCGTCCTCACGGAAACTCCCACAGCCGAGGGCGCTCCTGCTGCCGATGCGCCCCAGTTCGGCGAATGAATTCGCCCCGCCCCAGGTTCGGCGAATGAATTCGCCGCTATGGGCCTGGCGGCCAGAAAGTCCCTGCGGGACTGGCGCGCCTGTACCCCCGGCTTCCAGCCGGGCCGTCCTGGGGCGGAGTGGGCCGTCTGCTCTTCCGTACCCCGGCTTCTAGCCGGGCCGTCCTGGCGGGGGGCAGGGCGGCGCGCGTGTACCGCCGCCGTCCCTGGCGGCGAACCGTTGGGCCGCCAGAACGTGGCGCGCTGCGAGCGAGCATGCGCGTGTACGCCAGACCTCACCCCTGCCGGCTGGAAGCCGACGCGACAAGTGGCCTGCCCGCGCCGCCCCTACACCTTCCATATCCGCACGGTCTGGTCGCTGCTGGCAGAGGCCAGGCGCTGCCCATCGGGCGACCAGGCCACCGCCTGCACAGCGCTGCTATGGCCGCTCAGCGTGGCAAGCGCCCTGCCTCTGGCCGCCTCCCACAGCCGCACAGTCTGGTCATCGCTGGCCGAGGCCAGGCGCTGCCCATCGGGCGACCAGGCCACCGCCCACACAGCACTGCTATGGCCGCTCAGCGTGGCGAGCGCTTTGCCGCTGGCCGCCTCCCACAGCCGCACGGTCTGGTCCGCGCTGGCGGAGGCCAGGCGCTGCCCATCGGGCGACCAGGCTACCGCCCACACATAACTGCTATGGCCGCTCAGCGTGGCAAGCGCCTTCCCAGAGGCCGCCTTCCACAGCCGCACGGTCTGGTCATTGCTGGCCGAGGCCAGGCGCTGCCCATCGGGCGACCAGGCTACCGCCCGCACAGCACTGCTA
>JBJKSJ010000144.1:0-10249 GCA_046704085.1 Ktedonobacterales bacterium
CCTTTGAGTATATTGCCAGGCGCATCTGGTCGCGCACCTGGCTGGCGCCAGATGATCTCTTCACCGCTTCGATTCAGCGCCTGGAGTCCTGGGCCACCAACCACTACGGCGCCCACTACACGATGCCCCGCCCGCAGCGCCACCAGTTTCTCATCAGCCGCGCCCGGCGATAAAGGATCATTCCAGCCGGACGCGCCTGCCCTCATCGGAGGAACGCTGGGCAGCATCCAGCACCCGCTGGATCGCCAGACCTTCGGCGAAGGTCGGCAGCAAGCTGCCCTCCGTCGGATGTCCGGCGCGAATGGCGCTCGCCAGTTCATCCAGCAGCGCCAGAATCATCCCCTGCTGCCCTGGCCGTCCCTGCGTGGCGGCTGTATATTTTTCGGGTATCTCCAGCTTGCTAAGCGTTTGCGCCCCCGCTTGCGCGCCCCAGAGGTCGCCGCTGAAGCCCTTCATCGCCAGCGTGCCCTGGCTGCCGTAGAGTTCGACGCGGCTCTCGCCCGCCCGCGCCACGCCCGACGCCGTGACGATGCCCAGCGCGCCGCTGGCAAAGCCCAGCGTGACGACGGCGGTATCATCGGCGTCAACAGGCTGCATCTGCCCCGCCTGGGGCGAGAAGCGTTCGCGCACGGCGATATGCAGCCGCGCCTCTACGTCGGTGATCTCGCCACACCAGAGGCGCAGCGCGTCAAGATAGTGCGAGCCGAAGCCCGCCAGCATGCCACCGCCCGCCTTGCGCTGCGAGAGCCACTTGTAAGGGAAGCCGCGCGGGTCGGCCAGCATGCCGATCAGCACGTCGGCGCGCGCCAGATAGACCTGCCCCAGATAGCCCTCTCGAATCAGGTCCGTCGCGTAGCGCCGCGCGGCCTGGAAGCGCAGTTCGAAATCAACCGCGCCGATCTTGCCCGCGCGCTCCGCCGCTGCCGCCAGGGTTTCGGCTTCGTGCAGATTGCGCGTGAAAGCCACCTCGACCAGCGCGTGCTTGCCATGCTTGAGCGCGGCCATCGTCATCGGATGATGCTGCTGGGGCGCGCTGGCAATGCTCACCAGATCAACATCCTCGCGCGTGACCAGATGCTCGTAGCCAGCGACAGCGTTGGGGATGCCGAAACGCTGCGCGGCCTCCTGGGCGCGCTCCTGTCGGCTGGCGGCAATCGCCACGACCTCATAGGCGTCGTGCGCCTGAAACGCCGGAATATGGTTGCTGCCGAACCCAACGCCAATGACGCCCACGCGGATTTTTGCTGCCATCGCTCGCCGGTCCTCTCTAGTGGATGCAGATGGGTCATCAGCAATGAGACATCGTTCCTCTCAGCCTTCAGCGTCGTCTGGGCGCGATGCCCAGCGCCTTCATGTCATAGTCTAGCGTCTCGCGCAAGCCCTCCGCCAGCGGGCGCACGGTGAATCCGAGCGCGCGCCTGGCCTTTTCATCGGAGCCAAGATAGGTGACGCCTGCGCAGCAGCGCAGCGTTTCGGCGTTGTAGATGTCCGGCAGCGGGAAGACGGCCCCGATGGCTCCCATGAGCGCGGCCAGAGCGCGCATCATTCCCGGCGCGAGGTGCAGGCGCGGCGCGGGGATGCCGGTAATCTGCTCGGCCAGGTCTATGACCTCGATGAAGCTATGCAGCGGACCGCCAAGAATATAGCTTTCGCCGGGCGCTCCATTGTCCATTGCCAGCAGATGTCCGCGCGCAATGTCGTCCACATGCGCCCAGCAGGAGGCGGCCTGCTGCGGAACAATAGGCAGGCGCCGTCGCAGATAGCGAGTGAGCATGGGAGAGATCGGGCTGGCTTCGCCAGGACCGTAGACCAGCGCGGGCAAAACGACCACCAGCGGCAGCCCGGCCTGCATCATCGGCTCGGCTACCTCGTAATAGGCGCGCCATTTAGTCCGGTCATATTCGCTCAGGTGCGGGCCGTCATAGCGATAAGTTTCATCGACCAGGCGCCCATGCGTATCCGAAAAGATGGCGACGCTGCTGGTATAGACGCTCTTTGGGATGCGGAGTTCGCGTATCATCTCCAGCACGTTGCGCGTGCCCGCAACGTTGATGCGCTCCGCCTGGCTTTTGTCGCGCGCGCCGATCTTGCGCCAGGCGGCGATATGAAAGACGCCATCCACGCCCGTCATCGGCGCGCGCAGGCTTTCTTTCTCAGTCACATCGCCCTGACAGACCCTGACGCCCAGCCTGGCAAGATCAATAGCCTTCTCTGGCGCGCGCGCCAGCGCCACCACCTCATGCCCAGCCTGCGCCAACTGCCGCGCTACGCGCCCGCCAATCAACCCCGTCGCTCCAGTCACAAAGTATTTCATTCCCATCCGAGCCGCCTCATAGCCTCGTCCAGCGGGATAGTGGACGTCCCAGCTTCCAGTTGAGCCATGCTCTCACGCAAGGCTTGCATCGTTTCCGTGTCGCTGAGAATCTCCAACGTTTCCATGATGGATTCATACAGACCCCAAGGCAGGATCGCCAGGACTGGCTCACCGCGCCGCGTGACCTGCACGACCACTGGCTCGCGCTGTGCGGCGAATGCTTCAGGCAATTTCGTGAGTTGCTCGCGGGCTTCTTCCATTGAGAGAGTTCGACGCATGGCGCTGCGCCTCCTTTCATATCAACAAGTGTACAGGCCAATGTCGAGCGAATCAAGAGACATGTATAATGAATCTATCTGGCGGCGGCGGTATAGGTCTGTGCTGCGCTATCATAAGCTTGCTTCTGCTGCGTAAGTGGGGGCATAATGAAGAAAAGGACCACTGCGAAAGCGAGGGGAGCGCAAAGAGTGAGCTTCGGGAGGCACTTATGCAAGTAGCTATACACGCCGAATTTATGCGGTCTTGGGCACGACTAGGGCAGCAAGATCGTAAATTAGTAGAAGGGATGCTCTCCCGCATTCAGGCTAGCGGGATTACACCAGGGATGCGCGCTCATTTAATACATAGTAACCGATTCGATTTTTTAAGCCTCTCTCCTAACATGGATTTGCGGGTTCTAGGGTGGAGGGAACCTGGCAGGTTTGTGCTGTTATATGTAGATCATCATAATGCAGCTTACAATTGGATAGAACAAAACGCTCTCAAGGTTGAGATAGCAGAAATTATCAACTATACTACGCAACTTCCCTCACAAGCTGATTATTTATCGCCTCTCACTGGTGAGACATATTCTTCCCAAACGACAGATTGGAATTGGGCGCTAGAGGAAAAACTGGCTTCTGCTGGAGTTCCTAATGCATTGCAAAAGTTATTGATCTCAGCGAACTCAGATGATGAGTTAATTGATTTACTGGAATTTGTTTCGCCGGAATGGAGGGAACTTATTCTAGACGCTGTTCTAGATAAGCCAGTCCGAACCACTCCCGTAACAGCATCTAATATTTGGGTCGCTCCTACTGATGAGGCTCTTCGTGTAGCGCTTTCGCTTCCGTTGTCTCAATGGCGGTTGTTTTTGCACCCTGTACAGATGGAGGCTGTTGCTGCTGATACATCTCAAGATTTGGTGGTTGTGGGGGGGCCAGGAACAGGTAAGACCGTCGCCTTGGTTCATAGGGCCGTCAAGCTGGCTCAAAAATGTAAACCAGAAGAATGTGTGGTTCTTGTCGGACACTCCCCGCAGGCGGTGGAAAATATGAAGTTAATGGCTCAGGAGCTAACCGGTGCCGCCTTAAGTTCGCTTCACGTGGTAGATATGATAGCGATTGGACGAGATGGGAGACCCAGAGACACTGATGTTTGTGAACCGTTATCCTCAATGGGAGGATTTCTGCGGCATTTGGGCAAGGATGTGGTTGCCTTGCTTGTTGATGAATCGCAGGATATTCATGGCAAACATACCAGAGGATGGTTATTTGGGAACCGCCCATTAATCCGTACTCATGTAACGCTGTCAGCAGATTTCAATCAAAATATCTTTGCAGATAATACCAACCAGTCTCCACTACTTAAGGTTTTAGAGCGCGCACGTATAATTCATCTTTCCTATGGTTACAGAGTCCCGAGGGAGGCAGGACTGCTTTGTGAGGAGATCATTCGTCAGCAGCAACCTGTGGAGGTGCGTCCCGTTGTGGACAAGCTGCGTGCATTGGCGCAATCTATGGTCTATGGATTTTGCTCAAATTTCATTCGTGTTTTTACTTATGACAATATCCAAGCAGGCATTCTGAAGGCTGCTGAGGAGTACGCCGAAATGCTCTCAGCAGGGATGAAAGATGTTGGAATCATTTATTGTGGAAATAGAAGCAACCGAAATCTCTATGCTCATGAGCTTGAGAAACTCGGCTATGATCCGATTAGTGAGAGCGGAATATTGACTCCGCGCGCAGTTAAGGGACGGGAATTTAACTACTGTCTGGTTATTGCTCCTGAGCTTTCATTAACCGATCCTAATAGACCTCGAAATTTTGGCCTGTATACCGTGTATGTGGCATTATCAAGGTGCCGTCATGGCCTCAGCGTTTACACTAATACAGAGTTTGCAGCACTTCTTAACCATCCAGCGGTTCAACATAAGTGATGACCTGCTAAATAAATATGGCTACTACACGAGAGCAAGCCCGCAGCGGATGCCCATCCGCTGCGGGCTTGCTGTGTCTTGAAGCTTATGATGCGCTTGCTGTTGTCGTGGGCGCTTTTTCCAGGGCTTCGGCCAGGATTTCGGCCAGGTCCATCACTTTGAAACGCTCCTCGGCCTCCACGCCCTTGATGCCGTCCTCAAACATCGTGATGCAGAAGGGGCAGGCGGCGGCCAGCGTATCCGCGCCGGTCTCCAACGCCTCGTTGACGCGCGTCTGGTTGATGCGCTTGCCGATCTTCTCTTCCATCCAGACGCGCCCGCCGCCGCCGCCACAGCAGAAGCTCTTGTTGCGGTTGCGACGCATCTCCTCCACTCCGGTCGCGTTGATGACGTTCAGCACGCGGCGCGGCTCGTCATAGACATCGTTCCAGCGGCCCAAGAAGCACGGGTCGTGATAGGTCAACTTGCGCGTATCGAAGCCCACCGGCAGCTTCAACTGGCCCGACTCGATCAGCCGTTCGATAAAGACCGAATGATGCACCACCTCGAAATTGCCGCCAAGCTGCGGATACTCGTTCTTGATCGTATTGAAGCAGTGCGGGCAGGCCGTGATGATCGTGCGGAACTTCGGCTGCCCTGTGCTGCCATTGCTGGCGCTCGCGTCGGTGCGGCTAACGGCTCCATTGCCCGTACTCGCGCCATTGCTGGCGGTGTGGCCGTTGCCATTGGCTTTGGCAATATTGAACCCGTAGCCATTCAGCGTCTCGACGTTTTGCTGGGCGAGCATCTGCCAGAGATATTCGTTGCCGATGCGCCTTGCGGGATCGCCCGTGCAGTTCTCTTCCTGCGCCAGAATGCCGAACTTGACGTTGGCGGCCTTCAGCACCTTTGCCAGCGCCGTTGCCACCTTCTTGTTGCGCTGATCGAACGATGCCATGCAGCCGACCCAGTAGAGGACATCCACGTCTGGGTCTTCGGCCAGCGTGGGGATGCCCAGCAACGCGGCCCACTCGCCGCGCGTGTCGTTGCGCATCTCCCAGGGGTTCTGGTTGCGCTCCAGGTTGTTGAAGAGCGAGGTCACTTCCGTTGGGAAGCTGCTCTCTTCCATCACCAGATAGCGGCGCATATCGTCGATCTTGATGACATGCTCGATATTCACCGGGCAAATCTCCACGCAGGCGCCGCAGTTGGTGCAGGCCCACAGCGACTCCTCCTTGATGACGCCGCCGACCATCGGCTCCTGCTCAGGATTCACCTCCTCGCCGACCATCCCCAGCTTCAGCTTGCCCAGCACCGGCACATTGGTCGGAACCATCGGCGCCCTGCCGGAGTGCATCATCACCTCGCGCACGCCCGTGATGATCTCTTTCGGCCAGAGCGGCTTATCCGTCGCCAGCGCCGGGCAGACGCTGTTGCAGCGCCCGCATTCGGTGCAGGCGTAGCCATCCAGCAGTTGCTTCCAGGTGAACTGCTCGAACGACTTCACGCCATAGTCTTCGCGCTCTTCGATATTCGGGATGATCGGCAGCGAGGCTTTGGGCGCGTAATTCGTGAAAAAGACGTTGAACGGAGTCGCCATCAGATGCAGGTGCTTGGAGACCGGCAGATAGCACAGGAAGAAGAAGACGGTCAGCACATGCACCCAGTAAAAGACATGCGCCCATGTCTGCGCCGTGCCCACGCTCATCCCTGCCGTTGCGCCGCTGGCCCAGTAGCCAAAGAGCGACCACTCGTGCGGATTGGTGGCCGGATAGAGAAAGACATCGTAGAGCGCAACCGAAACCAGGATCAGCGTAATCAACCCCAGGATGATCGCGGCATCTTTCCAGCTATGCAGGTTGCTCTCAAGCTGCTTGGGGCGAACAACAAAGCGCCGAATCGAGAAGACGACAATGGCGATAAAGACCAGCATCGTAAAGACATCGACAAAGGCGTTGAACACGCCGTTGCCGCCCAGCAGCGGAATGGCGCCGTTAAACGCGCCAAACCAGAGGTTCAGCGTGCCCAGCGAGATGATGATAAATCCCCAGAAGGTGAAGAAATGGGCGATGCCGGGGATGGGGTCACGCAGCACGCCGCGCTGGCCCAGCACCATGAGTCCAAAGTGGCCGACGCGCTTGCCCAGGTGATCGAAGCGATTTTCTGGGCGCCCCAGCAGCATCAGCGCGATCAGACGGCGGACTTCCAGCCCGAAAATGACAAGGGCGGCCACCATAACGATGGCGAAGATAATCGTCCCGGCCAATCCGCCGGCGGGAGAAAAGTTCATAACGGTTCTCCTTGTAAACCAGGCGCTCGACTCTGTGATGAGGAGATGCAAACGGGCGTTCAGTATTCGCGCCCTTGCTTGCACAAGCTATGCCAGAAGCGTCGCCTGCCGCGTGGCTTGCAAAGGGTCATGGGGAGAGAGCCAGGAGCGCGCGGCGAACGCCGTTGTTGCCGAAACCTGGACTCATTCTAGCGCGCTCGCCAGGGGGTGTCAATGTAGCTGGCTGACGAGATCGCGTCCCTGGTTGAAATGGCACGAGCAGAATGATAGACTCGTTCCACCTGGGTTGGCTTTAACTGTGCTGGGAGGTAGCAAAACATGCAGCACGTTCAAGAGGGCGCATCGAGTATCCGGCTGGCGGAGGTGATTGCTGCCCTGTCGCTGGCAACGGACCTGGGGATGGGGCAGCCGCTGGAGCATGCCCTCTGCTCGTGTGTGCTGGCTGTGCGCCTGGGAGGCTCGCTCGGCCTCAGCGAGAGCGAACTGCGCGAGGTCTATTATCTGGCTCTGCTGCATCACCTGGGCTGTACGGCTGAAACCTATCGGATGGCCGCGCTTTTTGGGGATGAGATCGCGCTGCGCACCGATTTTGCCAGCGTGGATAGTGGGCATACTCCGCAGGTGCTGAGCCTTGTCGCGCGCTACCTCCGGCAAGCCAATGAGGGCGCCTCACCCCTGCGCCTTGCTCGCACGGTGGCGCAAGGGGTGCTGGCGTCGCAGTCGCTGATGAAAGAAGCGTTCGCCGGGTTTTGTGAAGTCGCCCAGCGTTTCGCCGGGCGGCTCGGCTTTAGCGAGCGTATCATCCAGGCGCTGGGCCAGACCTTCGAGCGTTGGGATGGTCGCGGTTTGCCTGCCGGGCTAAAAGGGGAAGCCATTGCCCCTGCTGTCCGCATCCTCTTGCTGGCGCAAGATGTGATCACCTTTCAGCGCCTGGGCGGCGGCGATGCGGCGGTCTCGATGGCCCGCGAGCGCAAGGGCAGCGCGTATGATCCACGCATGGTTGAGCGTTTCTGCGAACGGGCGCCGCAGTTGCTGGCGGGCCTGGAGGAAGAGCCATCCTGGGAGACTGTACTGGCGCTTGAGCCTGGTGTCCGCAGCTACCTCTCTGCGGAGCAGTTCGATACCGCTTGCCAGGCGGTTGCTGACTTTGCCGATCTCAAGTCGCCGTATACGCTGGGCCATTCCAGCGGCGTTGCAGAACTTGCTGCCTCGGCGGCGCGTCACTGCGGACTCCCAGAGGGAGACGTGGTTGCCATTCGGCGCGCAGGGCTGCTCCATGATGTTGGGCGCGTCAGCATCTCGGCGGGTATCTGGGGCAAGCCGGGGCCGCTTTCGGAGCGCGAGTGGGAACAGGTGCGCCTGCATGCGTACTATACCGAGCGTGTGCTGGCGCGTCCCGCTGCGCTGGCGCGCCTGGGCGCCCTGGCGGCGGCGCACCACGAACGGCTAGATGGCTCTGGCTATCATCGCAGCATTTCGGCCAGCGCCCTCTCGCCTGCGGCGCGCATCCTCGCTGCCGCTGATGTCTACCACGCCATGACGGAGCCGCGCCCGCACCGCCCGGCACGCGCCGCTGAAGCCGCTGCCGAGGAACTGCGCCGCGAGGCGCGGGCTGGGCGGCTCGATGGCGAGGCCGTCAATGCCGTCCTGGCGGCGGCAGGGCATCCTGTTCGCCGCACTCGTCGGGAGTTGGTGGCGGGCCTGAGCGAGCGCGAGCTAGAGGTGCTGCGCCTCATCGCGCGCGGCAACTCAAAGAAGCAGATTGCCGAGGTGCTGACCATCTCCGAAAAGACGGTAGACAACCATATTCAGCATATCTATATCAAAACGGGCGTCTCCACCCGTGCCGGGGCAACGCTTTTTGCGATGGAACATGATCTTCTGGCTCCGGTGGGCTAAAGCTGGAAAATAGGGTGATCGCCCTATGTCGTCTCCTTGTGGGTCGGGTACGCTTCTCTCGGACGACAGACAACTCATTCTGTCGAGTGCTGAAGAAACAGTCCATCATAGACACATCACCAAGAGGAGACACACCAATGTCCGCAGAAGAAAACAAGGCCATGCTTCGCACCTGGGTTGAGGAAGTCTGGAACAAGGGCAATGGCGCCCTGGCTGACCAGTTCATCGCCGCCAACTATGTCTACCATGACCCCCAGCACCCCCTGTATGGTCCGGCTGGTTTCAAGAGCCTGCACGCCATGTATCGCGGAGCCTTCCCCGATCTGTGTTTCACCATCGAAGACATGGTGGCCGAAGGCGACAAAGTGGCCTGGCGCTATAAGGGAGAGGGCACCCACAAGGGCGAACTTCAGGGCGTCCCGCCAACTGGTAAACGCGCGGTGGTGACAGGCACTCTGATCTCGCGCATAGTGAATGGGCAGTTTGTTGAGGATTGGAATGCGCTGGATACGCTGGGCATGCTGCAACAGCTTGGCGTCATCCCCGCGATGGGCTAGCATCGCGCGAGAGTTATCCAAAGGCGACACCGCTCTGAATAGGCTGGCGGCTTATATCGCCAGCCTCATTTACTTCCCCTGCAATTTTGCGGCCTGCATCTCATCCCCGCGCACCAGGGCGGTAAAAACGCCAAGCATTGCCAGCGCCGCGCAGACGAGGAGGGCCACGTGGAAGCTGTACACGAAAGTGTCTTGCAGGCTGCTGACGCTGGCTGCCGGAAGGTTGTGCTGCGTGGCAAGGATATTGCCTGCCGCCGCGCCGCCCAGGCTGGCGAAGATCGCGCCCGCCAGGGCCACGCTCAGGCTCTGCCCAATGACGCGCCCGGTTGCCAGGATGCCAGACGCCGCGCCCTGCTGCCTGGCTGGCGCCGCCCCCATGATCGCCCGCGTATTCGGCGCCTGAAAGATGCCCTGACCGATGCCGGTGACAATCAGCCGCCAGACAATATCCCAGACTGAACTGTGCGCGTTCAACTGGCTGAGCAGCACCAGCCCGATACAGGCAATCGCCAGCCCTATAGGCGCGAGCCAGCGCGAGCCGATGCGATCTGCCAGTGAGCCGCTGAAAGGCGCAATGAGCGCGAGTGTCAACGACAGCGGCGTAAGCAGCAGCCCGGCCTGCAACGTGCTATAGCCCCGCAGTTCCTCGAAGTAGAAAGGCAAGAGAAAGCCAACGGCAAAGAGCGCCAGCATAGCCAGGATGAAGCTGACGTTGGCCGAGGCAAAAACGCGGTTCCTGATCAGATGAAGGTCCAGCACGGGGTCTTTGACGCGCCGCTCCACCAGGATGGCGGCCACCAGCGCCAAGACACCAATCAGCACAGCGGCTAACAGGCGGGCCGAGGTCCAGCCCCATTCCTGGCCGAACGAGAGCCCCAGGGTGATGGCGGCGAGACCAAACCCGAGTAGCACCGCACCGGCGGGATCGAAGGGCACCTTCCTATGCCGCACCTGCTCGTGCAAGAAGCGCCAGGTGGCAAGAATGCCGATAATCCCGATCGGCACGTTGATAA
>JBJKSJ010000145.1:0-4877 GCA_046704085.1 Ktedonobacterales bacterium
AGGGGGATCAGGCTGATCCCTGGCAGTTGCAGGCGGTCAAGCGGGTAGCCAAGCGTTTCAGCGTAATAGGCGTCAAGCTGGCGCCTTGCCTCTGCCTCGGTCATCGTACCTCAGCTCTGAAGGATCAGCGTCAGCGCCTCTGGATCGCACGGCTCTGCGCAACAAAAGAGATAGGCCCGCGGTCCCACCCCCCAGATTGACTCCAGCGGGTGCGCTGCGACGAACTGCGCCAGCAGATACATCTGCCCGCCACACCAGCGACATTCCGGCCAGAAGCTGGCGCCCACCCAATGGGGATAGCCCCCAAGCTGGCTCTGCGGCGCGTCTCCCTGGCGTCGCAGCACCGCTAGCTCGGCAAGGTGATAGCCGACATGGAGCGCGTCGAGCGCATCCGGGGCGACCTCTGCAAGCTCATCGGCGACATCCTGCCAGCCAGGCACATCCAACACTGGCGCGCCACGCACCCGGAACGGCGCCAGCCTTGCCTGATCGCTCAGACTTGCTGGATGCTCCAGCATCGCCAATGGCTGCTCCGACAGGCGCAGCAGCCGCAAGCGACAGCCATCGCCGCTGGGGCGTTCGGCCTGAGTGATATCATCCTGCTGGCTGCATGACGCGCAGAAGAAGACCGAGCAGAGGTCATAGGCGGCTGGCCGCCAATGGCCGCCGCCATCGAGGCGCAGTTGGCAGAGAAAAGCCAGTGGGGCGCCGCAGCTATCGCAAAGCGGCCACGCCTCGCCCACCGGCCACCAGGGGTGTCCACCAAAACCAGACTCCGGTTCGCTTGCAGAATGGACCCCCGGCGCTAACTCCAGGCGCAGACAGGTGCGCGCAATCAATTGAAGCTGCTGTTGCAGCGCGTGCTGAAGCGCGATCCCATCCATATCAGGCCGTTCTCTCCAATCGCGGCGCCTTCTCCAGCGGCAACTCGAAGGTAAACCGGCTGCCCTTGCCCTCTTCTGAGGTGGCCCAGAGGCGTCCCTGATGCCGCTCAACGATTTCTTTACAGATCGCCAGCCCCAATCCCAGGCCACGCTGGGGGCCGCTGCGGGCTGTGCGCGCGCGGAAAAAGCGATCAAAGATGAAGGGCATCTCATCTTTGGGAATGCCCACCCCTTCATCCTCGACAGTGACCTGCACTTTTTGGGCCTGGCAGGTGAGGATCAGACGGACCGGGCGATTCACATCGGAATATTTCAAGGCGTTGGTCAGCAGATTATTCAGCACCTGGCCCAGCCGCTCACTATCTACTGAGACAAGCACTGGCTCTGGTGGCAAACTGAGACCGATCCTGCGCCCGCTGGAGAGTTCTTGCTCCTCCGCCGCCTGGCGGCAGAGCGCGCCCAGATCGCATGACTCCAGCCGCAAATCCAGTTTGCCTGCCTGAATCCGGCTTACATCGAGCAGATCATTGACCAGTCCGGTCAGGCGATCTGCCTGCTGGTTAATCTTGTTGAGGATCTCCTGGGTGGCAGCGATGCCCGGCGATGAATCAGCCACATGCTCCAGGCGTCGCTCGGCCAACTGGGCATAGCCCTTGATCGCCGCAATGGGCGTTTTCAGTTCATGCGAGGCCAGCGAGAGGAACTGATCTTTGAGTTGCCCGGCTTCTTCCAGCGCCTTCGCGCGCTCGGTCACGATACGCTCTGCGGTGCGCGCCCGGCGTCTTGCTCGTTCGCGCTGTGCTGCGAGCAGGCTCACGATCAGGCTCGCGGCAATAAAGGGCAGAAAGTCCTCCAGGTCGTTCCAAACATTCAGCTTGCTGATCGGCGAGACTAGAAAGTAATCCAGTGCTGCGGTACTCAGCACCGTCGCAAAAATGGCCGGGCCAGCCCCCCAGATGAGGGCAATGATGAACACGAGCAGGATCATAATGGCGCCAGCAAAGAAATGCGGCTCCAGCACTCCCTGGAAATATCTTGCCCCAAAGGTCAGGGCAGCGACCAGCGCGATGGTAAAGAGATAGCCCATTCCCCGGCGCTGCCACCACGCGGGGGACGCCAGATCATCTGAACGGAGGATGCGGCGCGACAGAATCCCTGGGGAAAAATTGCGCTCTATTTCAACCGGATGATACTCATCAGGATGCTCAGCCGGAGGAGGCGCCACTGGAACTTTCGAGGGTCGTACTGACATGATCGCTGGCTCCTCTAGCGGGAAAGTTCTCGTCTCTTGGCCGGACTACCGGATGACTTTTTGATATTTTGGCTGCTTTGCTCTTCCTGGCAAACGTCATCGATATAATGTTGTTCGGCTTAGATGGTATCATGTTCTCAGGGCTGAGCGCAACAGTAATTAGGACTAAATTGAGGGGCTGCGAAGCAGAGAAGAGGGCACGGCTCCGGGCGGCGCATGCCAGGTATCAAAAGCTCATCACAGGGTCTGAAAGGGTTCAACAGCCAGCATACTTGCTATCGCCATCTATTGCTGGCAAAAGGCTGGTGTGCGTATAAGCCCACTATCCCTACCGCAGTGCCTCGGCCAGTTCGCGCAAGAAGAGTTCGGCGTCGGTGACGAGACCGGCGGCCTGGGTGGTGCCCCGGTCGGCCAGTTTGGTGACGACTGCCGGGTTGATGTCTACGACGACGGTTTTCACGGCGGCGGGCAAGATATTGCCGGTAGCGATGGCATGCAGCATCGAGGCGACCATGATCGCCATCTCGACGCCGCGCACGGCCCGGCGCATCTCGCGCTGCGCGGCGGCCATCTCGGTGATCACCCCTGGCATGGGGCCGTCGTCGCGGATGGACCCGGCCAGCACCAGATCGACGCCATGTTTGAGCGCCTCATAGGTTAGCCCCTGGCGAATCAGCCTAAGCTCGACGGCGCGTTGCAGCGAGCCGGCGCGGCGCACCGCGTTGATTGCGCGCAGATGATGGCGGTGGCCGTGTTCCACCGGGTCGCCGCTCGCCAGATTTACCCCCAGCGAGGTGCCAAACATGTCTGATTCCACATCATGCGTGATGATGGCGTTGCCGCCAAAGATCACCTGCACGTAGCCACGACGGATCAGTTCCGCGATATACTTGCCCGCGCCGGTATGGATGACGGCTGGCCCCAGCACGAAGAGAATCTTGCCGCCCTCGGCGCGCGTCTCGCGCATCTGGTGGGCAACCTCCTGAATGGACTGTACCTTGGTGCGCTCGGAACTGACGGCGCTCTGCATAAAGCCAAAGACCTCGCGGCGTCGCGCGCGCTCCAGCGGGAAGACCTTGATGCCGCCATGCCCGACGACTACCTCATCGCCGACCTCAACCTCGTGCATGGGGCGACAGACAGCCTGCCCGGCCTGGCGATCAATCACGACAGCGACATCCATCTCGATCTGCTCAACATTTACCCAGTGTCCATTCACGCGCACCTGCGTGGGCATGTTCGTCGTTGAATAAAAGTCATCGGGCAGCACCCCGGCCAACTCGACAGGCTCGGTCCTGGCATCCTGCTCGCGCACAATGGTTGCGCCAAGCTGCTGAAGCTCGGAGAGCAGAGCTTGCAGCACCGCCTCATCCGGCGCGATCACCTGCATGCGCGCGTAGCTTGGCTCGTCCTTGCTGCGGCCCACGCGCATGTCTTCGACTTCAAAGTTGGCGCCCTGGTCCATAATCGTGTCCCAGACACGCGGCAGAATCAGGGAATCGATAATATGTCCGCGCAGTTCAATGACCTCACTTGCCATGACAATCTCCCTCTACAAAACAGCCGGAATGTCAAGGGCATGCAGGTGCGATTGCTGGCCGCTTGCAGCCCCGCTTTCATTGCGAAACTTCGTTGGCTTCGCGCTCTGGCTCTGCGCTGCCCGCTTCGGCCTCGCCGCCCATAAAAGACGGCGCGCTGGCAGGCTGGCGTGTATGGTGCAGTGCGAGCGCGATGAGCAGAAGCAGGACGATTGCCAGCAGCCAGAACAGCCCTGGCAGCCAGTCGCCCGTTGCGCTGAGCAGGCCGATCTGGTTGGTCTGGACGCCGGCGCCAGGGGCGCTGCTGGAGATCACCGGGTAGGGATTGACAGCCGGGCCGGTGAAGAAATTCACAACGACTTCAGGAGCGATGCCCACCGCCAGCGCCAGCAAAGCCATCAGCAAGAGCAGGAAGCTGGGGAGTGGCTCGGCCTGGCTGGTCGAGCCAGGCGCCGGGGAGCCGCCCACAGGCGGCGGCTCAATGCCTCCAGCGCGCACGATTGCCAGCGTGACGACCAGCAGGGCCAGCCAGCTTACGCCCGTGCCCGCAACCCAGGCCGGGCCAGCCGCGATGGCGCCGCTGGTGACGAGCCAGGCGCTGCTGAATCCGGCGGTAAACGGCAAGCCGGTCAGCGCCAGAGCCGCCAGCCACCAACTCATGCTCAGGATGGGCTGGGTGGGTTTGCGCACGCCCGCCAGCAGCAGCGTGCCCAACGCCAGAAGCCGGAGCAGTTTCCACATCAGCGCGCCATTCAGCGCCGCTGTGCCGGTGATGGCGATGCCCGCGAACATCCAGGCCAGTAGTTGAATGCTCAGGAAGAGCGGGAGCGAGGTGCGCTGCGCGTAGCGCACGGCCAGGACCGCTGCTGCCAGGGCAAGGATTGCCCCTGCCCAGATGATGATCAGGCTGAAGGCGCGCCAGCCGAGGGAGCCAGCGCCAGGCGTGACGGCGCCGGGACCGGCAATGAGCAGCACCAGGCGCGCAAAAATGGTAAAGGTGACAGGCGAGGCCATCAGCGCGTAAACACCGCTCTGCGCCATGCCTGCCGGACGCGGCGGCGCGCTGGCCGAAACGGCCTGCTGGATGAGCAGAACGACGCCCGGCGTCAAGAGCGCGGCCAGCATGATGAGCGCGGCCCAGAACGGCTCGCGCCCCAGGCCGTTGAGCAGGTCCAGACGCTTATCGCTGAGCGTGCTGATCGC
>JBJKSJ010000146.1:0-41443 GCA_046704085.1 Ktedonobacterales bacterium
TCGAGGATGGCCTGCGCCAGTTCTTCGCCGACAGCACAGCGGCACTGCGCGAGCAGTTCACGCGCGTACTCGCCCTGCTTATCCAGGGAGAGGCGCATGCCCAGGCCAAACTCAGCGTTATCCTCAAACAGCGAGTTGGACCACGCGGGGCCGCGTCCTTCCTGGTTAAAGCTCCAGGGAGTGGTAGGCAGATTGCCGCCATAAATCGAGGAACAGCCTGTTGCATTCGCCACCAGCATGCGATCACCAAAAAGCTGCGTCGCCAGCTTGATATATGGTGTTTCGCCGCAGCCCTGGCAGGCTCCAGAGAACTCAAAGAGCGGCTGCAAAAGCTGCGTGTCTTTGATGGCGTGCATATTCAGCGGCGCGCGGTCCACCTCTGGAAGCGAGACAAAGAAGTTCCAGTTCGCTGACTCTTGCTCGCGCAGTGGCGGCTGAGCAACCATGTTGATGGCCTTGCGGCCCACCTGGCGCTTATCTTTGACCGGGCAGGATTCTATACAGAGGCTGCATCCGGTGCAATCCTCCGGCGACACCTGCAACGTGTATTTCATCCCTGGAAACTCTTTGAAGCGTGCCTCGCTTGAAAGGAACGTCGCTGGCGCGCCCTTCAGGAGAGCCGGGTCATAGACTTTCTCGCGGATGACCGCGTGTGGACAGACCATGACACATTTGCCGCACTGAATACAGATGTCGGGGTCCCAGGCCGGAATCTCGTCGCTCAGATTGCGCTTTTCCCAGCGCGCCGTTCCTGATGGATACGTCCCATCTGGTGGCAGCGCGCTCACCGGCAGCCTATCGCCTTCGCCGATCAGCATCGGCCCCAGCACATCGCGCATAAAATCAGGGGCTTCAGCGGGAACGGCTGGCCTGCGCTGAATCACCGGCAGCAGCACGTGCTGCTGCCGGTGCGCCGAAGCTGCTCCCACTGCGGCCAAAGCCTCGGCTGGCTCGACGGCGGCTGGCACAAGGACTTCATAGAGATGGGCCAGCGTCTCATCGACGGCCTGGAAGTTCTTCTGGACAACGGCCTCGCCGCGCTTGCCATAGGTCTTCTTGATGCTCTTCTTGATCTGCGCGATTGCCTGCTCGCGTGGAAGTATCCCGCTGAGCGCAAAGAAGCAGGTCTGCATGATCGTATTGATGCGGTCAGCCATACCCAGGTCACGCGCCACTTGATGCGCATCAATGGTATAGAAGCGAAGCTGCTTGTGCAGAATCTCTTCTTGCACTTCAGCAGGCAGGTGTTGCCAGACCTCTGCTGGCCCATATGGGCTGTCAAGCAGAAAGATGCTTTGTGGTCGCGCATACTTAAGGACATCCAGACGTTCCAGGAAAGAAAACTGGTGGCAGGCAACAAAGCTGGCCTGGCCCTCGCCAATGAGGTAAGGCGCATGAATGGCGCGCGGGCCAAAGCGCAAATGCGAGATGGTTACAGACCCAGATTTTTTGGAATCGTAGACAAAATACCCTTGCGCTTCGTTGTCGGTCTCTTCACCAATGATTTTAATCGAGTTCTTGTTGGCGCCCACTGTGCCATCGGAGCCTAAGCCCCAGAAGACACATTGCACTATATCCCCATCCTCGATGGTGAAATGCGCGTCATAGTCCAGGCTGGTATAGGTCACATCATCGTTGATCCCAATGGTAAAGTGGTTCTTCGGCGCAGCACAGTTCATCTCGTCAAAGATGCCCTTCACCATCGCCGGGGTAAATTCCTTGGAAGCGAGGCCATAGCGACCACCTATGATTGTTGGCCTGGCCGCAGCTTCTGCCCTTCCCTCATTCAGAGCAGCCACGACATCTAGATAGAGCGGTTCGCCCATACTCCCCGGCTCTTTGGTCCGGTCCAGTACGGCAATCACTCTGGCGGTCTTTGGCACTGCTGAGACGAGGTGTTCGACCGAGAAGGGACGGAACAAATGCACCCGGACCACGCCTACTTTCTCGCCTCGTGCATTCAAATAGTCTACCGTTGCCTGAACCGTTTCGGCGCCTGACCCCATTAGCACAATCACCCGTTCGGCATCGGGCGCGCCAACGTAATCAAATAGGTGATACTGGCGGCCAGTGATTGATGCAAAGCGGTCCATCGTTTCCTGAACCATCTGTGGGCAGGCGAGATAATAACGGTTCACGCTCTCGCGCGCCTGAAAATACACATCTGGGTTCTGGGCAGTCCCGCGAATGAAGGGATGCTCTGGCGAGAGCGCGCGTTGCCGGTGGACAGTGATCCAGGCATCATCAATCATGGCCCGGATGTCCTCAAAGGTCAGTTGCTCAATTTTGTCGATCTCATGGGAGGTGCGGAAGCCATCGAAGAAATGCAGAAAAGGAATGTGTGCTTGTAAAGCGGCGGCGTGGGCAATCAAGGCCATATCCTGCGCTTCCTGGACTGAAGCCGAAGCAAGCAGCGCAAAGCCGGTGGCGCGCGTTGCCATCACATCAGAATGATCGCCAAAGATTGAGAGGCTCTGCGCTGCCAGGGAACGCGCCGCCACATGAAACACCGCCGGGCTGAGTTCACCCGCCATCTTGTACATATTGGGAATCATCAGGAGTAACCCCTGAGAGGCTGTAAAGGTCGTGACCAGCGTTCCCGTCTGGAGAGCGCCATGCAGCGCGCCAGCAGCCCCGCCTTCTGATTGCATCTCGATGACTTGCGGGACTGTTCCCCAGAGATTGCGTTTGCCTTGCGCCGACCAGCTATCGGCCAGTTCTCCCATTGTGGTTGAAGGGGTGATTGGATAGATCGCAATCACCTCACTTAACGCATGAGCAATGGACGCGACAGCTTCATTGCCTTCCAGCATCACCTTCGAGCGTTGCATAAGTGTTCCCCCAATCTTCTGTTCTTGCATTCACTCTCAGCATAGGGTAGGAAGGTTGCAACAGCGGTAGCAATTGGTTACTGGCCGAGGACGGCATAGCCGCTCTCCTGCAGCGGGTGTACAGCGGGGCACGAGATCGGCAATCACACCATGACGCATCCGAACCTGACCACGCTCCCTGATGAGCATGTCTGCCAGGAACTTCCCCAGGCGGATCAGGTGATCTCAGGCATGACCGGGTATACGACTCGACCCTATTTCCGCCCATCCTGATGGGCTGATTGCCAAAATCGCGCAGCAAGGCCGCCAGATCGTGACAGGAACCCAACTCCTCCAATAATCAAAAAGCTCACACCCTGCCAGCCCGCAGGGCGTTCAGAATCACCAGGACATCAATGCCTTCTTGTAAGATGGCCCCAGCAGCAGGCGGGATTAAGCCGAAGGAGGCAAAGATCATCGCCACGATGCTCAGCCCCATGCCGATCCAGATGCCCTGTGTTGCCACGCGCATGACCTGGCGACCCAGCCGCACCGCTCCTACTACCTGAAGAATGTCGGTGGAAAGGAGGACTGAATCGGCAGCCGCAGCCGCAGCAGTTAGCCCCTGCGCGCCCATTGCCACTCCAACGGTTGCCGCCGCCAGAGCCGGAGCGTCGTTGATGCCATCACCGACCATCAGAACGCGAAGCCCTTTCGCCTCCAACTCGCGCACCACCTGCACCTTCTCGTCAGGAAGACAGCGGGCTATCACCCGGTCAACCTGGGCAATGGCTCCGATCTGCTTTGCGACCGTCTCACCGTCTCCAGTAAGCAGAACCGTTTCCTGAATGCCCGCATCCTTGAGGTCGGGTGAGAGGCGTGCTAGCTCGGAGCGGGGGATATCGGCAAAAACCAGCAGCCCCACAACCTGGCGATCAAGCGCGATAAAACTAACAATTTGCCCTTGCGCGGTACGCTGTTCGCGCTCCGCCAGCAGCGGCGGCTGTAGCTCAATTGCAAGGGAACCCATAAAGCTGCGGTTCCCAATTGCCACCTCGACAAAGGCATCCTGATCGCCAGGTTCCGGGTCTTTATTGGGCATGCTGACACGGCCACATAAGCCTTTTCCTGGCGCTTCTTCAAGATTGTCGACGGGCAGGAAGCGTAATCCGCGCTCCTGGGCCGCTGTGACGACAGAGCGTGCCAGAATGTGGGTTGAGAACTGCTCAACCGAGGCTATCAGTTGCAGCAAGCTATCATCATTAAAACAGGTTTTGCCCTTGTTCTCAGGTTCTTGCTGCTGGAAGATGCCCACCATTTTGGGCGTTCCAAGGGTCAAGGTGCCCGTCTTGTCGAACACAGCCACCTTGACCGCGCCAAGCTGCTCAATCGTCGCGCCGCTCTTGACAATTAAGCCTGTGTGAGCAGCCCGGTTAATGCCGGACATGATGGCGATGGGGGTTGCCAGAATCAAAGGGCAGGGGGTTGCCACGACCAGCACCGAGAGCGCATAGATGCTGTCTCCAGAGAGCGCCCAGGCAGTTGCAGCTAGCAGGATGGCGAAGAGGGTGAACCAGACCCCATATCGATCAGCCAGCCGATGGATAGACGCCTTCTGCCGCTGCGCTTCTTCAACGAGGCGAACAATCTGCGCATACTGACTTTCAGCGCTCCGTTTGGTTGCCCGTATCTCCAGCAAGCTGTCCAGATTGACACTGCCAGAGAAGACGATGGCTCCAGGTTCTTTCCGCACCGGCAGAGGCTCGCCAGTCAGATCGGCTTCGCTGACACTGGAGGAGCCTTGGGCCACCGTCCCATCAACGGGGATCAGTTCGCCAGGTTTGACCACCACCTGCATGCCAACCTCGACGGCTTCTGCCGGAATATTGACGAGTTGCTCGCCTTGCCAGATGTGTGCTGTTCGCGGGGCGCGCTCGGCCAACGCTGTGAGCGAACTGCGCGCCCGCCGCAGGGCATAAGCTTCCAACGCCTCTCCGCCTGAGAGCATCAAGACGATAAATGCCCCGGCAAGGTACTGGCCGAGCAAGAGCGAGCCTCCGATTGCCAGAATAGCGATCAGATCGACGCTAAACTCGCGGCGCAGGAACTGGTGGGCTGTCTCCCAAAGCAAAGGAACGCCCCCCAGCACGATGATGGCAAGAAGTCCCCACTGCGCCAGATCAGCGCGTCCGGCCAGCCAGAGAGCAAAACTTACGAGGAGCAGCACCAGCGCCCCCAGCGGCACCGGATAATCTCTGGCAGCGCGCCACAGCCGAGCGGGATGAAAACGCGCAGCGCCTTTTGCGTTGGGCGGCTCTTTATCAACGTTATTGGTAGGATGCTTGCCTGGCTGCGTCTGCCTGGGCAGTTCATCTATGGATGTCATCTCGAATCAACCTCACTGCGGTATATCTCATGAGCAAGACCTTGTATACCCCTCTTACACCAAAGAGTAGAGCAGCGCGGAAAGTTTTAGGGTTGCGACAAGTGACAATACCATTACCTTTCTGAAAGGCTGGACTTGATCTGAGGGGAATTGACACGGATTCGTAACTGTTTATCACCCCTGTTGTTACGCTTTGCTTCTACCATCAGAGCAAGAGCGGAGCTTCAATCGTTTGTACGGCTGTTGGAACGGGAAATGCGCAAAGGAGCCACCCCATGTTCAAAAAGATTCTGGTGCCGTTAGATGGTTCAGCGTTGGCTGCGGCGGCGCTTTTGCCTGCCAGCGCCTGGGCACAGCAAGACAATGCCGAACTGATATTGGTCGGCGCGACTTCCACGTCTCATGTCGCGGAGGTTGGTGCCTATCTGGCAACGATGGTCAACTGCTTGAACGCCGAGGGTCTGACCGTGCGTGCGATGGTGCCGCTGGGAACACCTGAAAATGAAATCAATGAAGAGGCCGAGCTTGGGCATGCAGACTTAATTGTCATGACCACGCACGGGCGCACCGGGCTGGATGCTCTGCTTCATCCCAGTGTCACCTGGAGGGTGCTGGCGCAGACGAGCGTGCCAATTCTGGTCAACAGGTATACAGACGAAGAGCAGGCCGCGCCGCCTGTGCGTCAACTCCGTTTTATGACGGATGCCACAGCCCCCATCCTGGTGCCGCTGGATGGTTCCCTCCAGGGGGAACGGGTGCTTCCGCTCGCCCAGCAGATCGCCGAGGAGTTTGGGAATCCGCTAGTGCTGGTGCGCGTTGGAGAGCCGCTGCTGCTGGCCGAGGGCGCGGGCGCGCAAGACCTGATGCCTGGAGGGTCAGTGGGCTGGTGGATGGAACAGGCGGAAACATATTTGCGGGAAAAACAGGAAGAACTCACCAGAGCCGGGCTGCACGTGAAGGTCATCACTACACTTGGAACGCCCGCCAGGGTCATCCTGGCGCTGGCACAGGAATATCAAGCGGGACTGATTATTATGGCTTCGCGGGGGAGTGGCTGGCTGGGTCGGCTTGTCCTGGGCAGCGTCACCAGAAGCGTCGTGAGCCAGAGCGACATTCCCGTCTTGCTGGTTCGCCAATTGGTGGCAGCGCCCGCTGCGGACGCCAGGGCTGAGCCAGCGCTGGCTTCAAGCGGCGCCCGGTAAATTAGCGCTGATGGTTCATGTCTCTGCGCCGCCTGAGCGGCGCAGAGACATGTGCTTCGGGAAAAGATCGGGAGCAGGTCGAGCTATGAAGAACAAGCATAGCGATGAATATCAAGTGGTCGCATTTCCGAAACTGCGGCGCGCGCTGGCGATCACCTATCCTGCCGTCCAGCGCCAGCCCATGATACATGGCCTGATCGAAGTCGATGTGACCAGGGCGCGCGCGTTTCTGCGCGACCATAAAGCAAACACGGGCGAATCGCTCTCGTTCACGGCGTTTATCATCGCCTGCCTGGCACGAGCCATTGATGAGAACAAAGCCCTGCATGCCTGTCGCCGGGGCAGGAAGCATCTGGTCCTGTTTGACGATATAGATGTGGCAACCCTGATTGAGCGCGACATGGCCGACAACAAACAACCGATTATTTATATTATTCGTGCCGCGAATACGAAGCCCTTCCGAGCAATTCATCAAGAAATCCGAGCGGCCCAGGTGGAGGCAGTGGAAAAAGCCTGGGAGGGCTTCAAGGATTTTGGGTTCCTGCCGCTGGTGATCTTCCGATGCCTCTGGCCGCTCTTCTGGTGGCTGCGTGGCCGCTCTTCTCAGGTCCAAAAGAAGTACGGCGGAACGGTGGGCATCTCGTCGGTGGGCATGTTTGGGAGAGGGGTCGGATGGGCAATCCCGCTTGCCTACCATACCCTGGATGTCACGCTGGGGGGCATTGGGGAAAAGCCCGACGTCGTGAACGGGCAGACCGCCATCCGCGAATACCTGTGCATGACGCTGAGCTTCAATCACGCGATCATCGACGGCGCACCAGCAGCCCGCTTCTGCGCACGACTGAAAGAACTGATCGAAAGCGGCTACGGCCTCTCTGAGCGCGAGACCACTTTCACGCCTCCGATTGCTGCCAGCGTTCAACCAATCGGATGATGCTTTCAACCGCCTCGCGCGCCGCGCGCTCTACCTCTGGCGAAAGGCTCGTACCCGCGACAAAATGCTTGCCCTCGATCCCGATGACCACCAGATGGGCAGGAAGACTGCCCAGGACTCGTGCCAATTCAATCGCCTCGGCGACCCCAAAGGCGTGCGTTGAGAGCGCAAAAAGGCCGGGCAGGATAGGGTCGGCCAGTGCGTCGAGTTGATGAATGGTTCCCGCCGGGGACTCGGAGGATACAGCGTCGACGAGAATGACGTGATCTGCCCCTTTCCATGCCTCAAGTAAAGCCGTTCCTTCGCCCGTGGCTTCCAAAATCGAGGCATGCTCCAGACTCAAGAGTTGCCGCATGCGCGCCACGAGCAGACCAACGGCGTCATCGCTGCGATACTCATTGCCAATGCCGATAATGAGGATAGGCTGCGGCAAGCACTCCTCCTCTTATTCGCGCGTGATGTGCAACTTCAGAAAGTGCGTGGCGCAAGAAATACAGGGGTCATAGTTGCGAATGGCCTGCTCGCAGCGCCAGGTAAGCTGATCTTCTGGAAGCTGAATCTCTCGCGTGACAAGCTGGCGCAGGTCATCTTCGATGGTTTTTTGATTCTGCGAGGTCGGAGGAACGATTTTCGCGTCCAGAATCAGCCCCTGCTCATCCAGACGATAACGGTGAAAGATCGTGCCGCGTGGTGCTTCAGTGCAGGCATAGCCGGTCGCTGCACGCGGATGGACTGTCGCTGCTGGCTGATCGGGCATCTCGTAGTGTTCGATGACGTGCAGCGCTTCGTCACAGGCATACAGTATCTCGACAGCGCGCACGATGATGCTCTGGAATGGATTGCGGCAAACGGCTTCCAGGCCAGCCGCCCGTGCCGCTTCCTGGGCCAGCGGTGAGAGCCTGTCGAAGTTCAGGCTGTAGCGCGCCATTGGCCCGGCAAGGTACGCGCCGCGCTCCTTAATTCTGGAATGCAGCGCATTGGAGTAGGCGACATGTTCCTCCACAAAGGTGTCATCATAGTCACGAACTGCGATATTCAAGCCCTTATTAGAAACCAACCGACCATCGTTAAAAGGATATTCGTCGGGGTGCTGCAAGGCGACGAACTCATAGTCTTGCTCAAAATCCGGAAAGGGCAGGCCCGCAGTCCAGCGCACAGTTTCTAGCGCGGCATCGCGCGCCCATTTCAGCCGCTCGGCCAGAGGAGCCAGTTCCTGCTTTGAAGGCACTCGATAGAATCCGCCGACGCGCACATTCACCGGATGAATGGCTCTGCCACCCAGGAGGGTGAGGACCGCGTTGCCGATTTTTTTCAATTCAAGTGCCTGTTTGACTATCTCCGGGTGATCTTGCGCCATCTGTATCACATCAGGATAGCCCAGAAAATCGGGGGCGTGCAGCATGAAGACGTGCAGCGTGTGGCTTTCAATCCACTCGCCGCAGTAGAGCAATCGGCGCAAGGCGCGAATCTGTGGATCGATTTGCACGCTAAAGGCGTCTTCCATCGCGTGTACGGCGCTCATCTGGTAGGCCACCGGGCAGATGCCGCAGATGCGAGCGGTAATATCTGGCGCGTCTTCATAGCTGCGCCCGCGCAGCAGCGCCTCGAAGAAGCGCGGCGGCTCGAAGATTTTAAACTTGACATCAACGACCTGATCGCCTTTAAGCTGGACATACAGCGCGCCCTCGCCTTCAACACGGGCCAGCATATCCACCTGGATAGTTTTAGTGTTCATAGACTTTGCTCTCCTCTCGGAAGGCTTCGGCCTGGGCATTGAAGCTGCGATAGACGCGCAGGAGCGTATGCTCGGAGGCTCCAAGCTCGCTCCAGCGGTGGCTGAGAGACGTCGTGTTGGGGGTTTCCTTTGGGCCAAAGCAGCCATAGCACCCGCGATGATAGGCCGGGCAGATGGCTCCGCAGCCAGCATGTGTCACCGGGCCGAGACATGGGGTGCCATGCGCCACCATCACACAGACCGTGCCGCGCAGTTTGCATTCTACGCAGACACTGTGGGGCGGCGTATTCGGCTTGCGCCCATGCAAATAGGCGCTGATGACCTCTAGCAGTTGCTCTTTGTTGATGGGGCAGCCGCGCAACTCAAAGTCCACCTTCACATGGTCGGCGATGGGCGTTGATGTTGCCAGCGTCTCAATATAGCTGGGCGTGGCATAGACAATAGATGTAAAGTCCTTGACATCCTTGAAGTTGCGCAGCGCCTGAATGCCACCGGAGGTGGCGCAGGCGCCAATCGTCACCAGAAACCTGGAAGTGCGGCGAACCTGCTGAATTCGCTCGGCATCGTGGGGTGTGGTAATCGACCCCTCCACCAGCGAAAGATCATAAGGGCCGTTGACGTGCGCGCGCGTTGCCTCAGGAAAAGAAGCTATCTCGATTTTTCCGGCTATCTCCAGCAGTTCGTCTTCACAGTCCAGCAGGCTTAGCTGGCATCCATCACAGGAGGAAAATTTCCAGACAGCCAGTTTTGGCTTATGCGGCACAGCCATATCATACCTCTCGCTTTCCAAACCAACGCTGAATCTTGTCGTACCTGAAGACAGGGCCATCTTTGCATTCAAAGAAAGGTACGAACTGGCAGTGCCCACAGAACCCAAGCGCGCATTTCATGTTGCGCTCCAAGGAAAGAAAGACCTGCTCCGGTGCAAGCCCGCGCTTCTGGAGTTCAATCAGCGTGAAGTGCATCATGATTTCCGGCCCACAGACCAGGGCAATCGTATCGAGCGGGTCAAACGTCGCGGTGGAGATGAGCTTTGGGACGACACCCACCGTGCCATGCCAGGCATCGTCGCCACGATCTACCGTCACCTGCACGTCGATACCCGCGCGGGCGCCCCAGCGCTCCAACTCATGGCGATAGACCAGATCAGCAGGGGTGCGCGCGCCATACAGCAGTGACACCCGGCCATACTGCTTGCGATGCGCCAGCACTTGATAGATGGCCGGACGGAGCGGCGCGAGGCCCAGTCCTCCGGCTACAATCACCACGTCGCTGCCAATGGCTTCATCAAGCGGCCACTGGCTCCCAAACGGCCCGCGCACACCCAGCACATCATGGCGCTTCAGCGCGCACATCACTTTGGTGACGGTGCCCACTTCGCGGACGGTATGCACCAGTGCTTCTCCCCTGGTGGGATCTCCGCTAATCGAGACGGGTACCTCGCCCACACCAAACACATAGAGCATATTGAATTGGCCCGCCGCGAAGGAAAGAGGAGAGTCCCCTGTAACCGGCTCAAGCTCCATTGTGAAGGTATCGGGCGTTTCGCGCCGGATACGCTGAATCCTCCAAGGGTCGGGGGCCATCGGGTTTGCTAGCACTGCTGACATATCTCACCTCACGCATGAACGCCATAGACATCGAGCAATTGCAGCCGCGTGGCCTGAAGACGCTCGATCATCGTCTGAGCAAACCGCTTGAGCAGTTCGTAGCCCAGATCGTGGTCGGCTTCTGCTTTCATCCGCAGGCAAGCGCCATCAAAGGCAATAGCCCGCGTCAATTCAAGCGCCCGCGCGCCGAAATGCCAGCGATAGGGCGGGAAGAGCCACGACCAGCCCAGCACATCACCTTCCTCAATCGTTTCAATAGTCACCTCGCCGCGCCCAGGCACAAAGGCTTTCAGGGCCACTTTACCGTGACGAATCAGATAGAACCGGGAGGCGTCTTCGGCCTCTTGAAAAATCCATTCGTCGGGGTCGAAGCGCACATTGGACGCGCAGCCAGCGATGATCTCAAGAGCGCGAGGGTTCATATCTTTGAAAAATGGCTGCTCAGGAAGAATCGTGTCAAATCTGCGCATTGTTACTCCTCCATTCCTAAAGTGGCGCCTGCGGCTTGCGCGCCTGCGGCACCGACGGCAGGCGCTTGCCTTGGCTGGGCCTTGGCACTTTCGGCCTTGCCTCGCGAGCCTGCTCCGCTGGTTTCGCGGATGGCGCGCGTCTCTTCGGTAATATCAATGCCCACCGGACACCAGGTGATACAACGCCCACAGCCAACACAGCCAGAGGTGCCGAACTGGTCAATCCAGCTTGCCAGCTTATGTGTCATCCACTGACGATAGCGCGATTTCGCCGAAGCCCGAGCGCTGCTCCCGGCAGTAAAGGTAAAGTCCATTGTGAAGCAGGAGTCCCATCGCCGCCAGCGCTCGGCTTGCTGCCCGGTAAGATCGGTGACATCTTCAACGGTGGTGCAAAAGCAGGTCGGGCAGACCATCGTGCAATTCGCGCAGGTCAGGCAGCGTTTGGCAACATCCTCCCAGCGCGGGTGCTCAGCATTGCGATACAGCAGTTCCTTGATGTTCGTTGTATCAAGGGTTCGGCCCATCTGGCTAGCGGTGTGTTCAACTGTCTGCTCCGCCGCTGCTATTTCCGTGTCGCTTGCCGTTCGGAGAGGAAGCTCTGTCAGAATCTCTGTGCCCAGGGCGGTGCCAGCCTCGACCACAAAGTAATGGCGCTCCCCCTCCAGAATCTCAGTCAAGGCCAGATCGAAGCCGTCAGTTGCCTTTGGACCAGTCTGCATGGAGACGCAGAAACACGTGCCACCGGCCTGGGCGCAGTTGATGGCGACAATCAGGGTATGTTCTCGGCGCGTTTTATAAGCCGGATCGACATAGGGACCACGCATGAATACTTTGTCCTGAATGGCAATGGCGTGCAGTTCGCACGAGCGGACACCAAGGAAGGCGAATTTGGGAATCGTGTGTTCATCTGGCAGCAGGTGGAAACCGCTTGCATCCTTTTGCGCCTGCCAGAGCCGGAGGGTAGGCGGAGATAAGAAGCGCTTCCACGAATGCGGCCCCACTGCATAACCAAAAAAAGCCTGATCTGCGCGCTTCTTCAGCCGATACGTGCCGCCATCTTGCTCATCGGTATAGCCTATGGGGAGATCGGCAACGGTCCTCACCCTATCATAAACGATGGCCTGGTCGCGCACGGTCGGCCCCAGCACTTCATACCCCCGCTTTTCAAGCGCGTCGATCAACTGCTGGAAATGCTGGGATTCTAGAGTAGTCTGAGCTTGTATAGATACGAATGGATTCGCCATAGCAATGTATCCTTTCCCTACCACAATGAGGCCCACACAAGCCCATCAACCACCTGGAGCATGAGTGCGCTCAAGATACCTCGCTCCAAATCTCCTTCTATTAAAGCATAGAGGAGCAAGATGAGCAGTTGGCTTACAGAAGGTTACAAAACTGTTACCCATTGGCGCTTGGCTTGCCCTGCTTGCGTAGAGCCAGAAAACTAGGACATTAAATGGTGCATCCAGGAAATAGGAGGTACAATGAAAGCAGGAAGACTCATTTAAGAAAGAAGCCGCGCATGCCTGCCCCCTCACGTCTACGGGAAGTGACCGCTGAAGAACAGGACCATATCGACCTTCTGCGCCGCTCCAAGACGGCGCCAAGCATCACCAACAGGATCACGCCCACCATTGCCAGCGGGTTGGTATTCAGCGGCACTCCCAGGAGGAGGGCGAGGAGGCAGATAATCACAGCCAGGGGCAAGGCCCGCACTCCCGCTGAGAGCGCCTTGCCCAGCACGATGCTCGTCCGCGGAATGGGACTTGCCAGGAATTTATGGATCACCCCAGGTCGCGCTTCCAGATGATGGCAATGCCAAAGAAGAACGAGATGAATAAGACGCTCTGCGCCAGAATACCCTGGGCCAGGAAGGCCATATAACTGACTTGGCCGGTCGGGATCGCCCGGATTTGGGTGAAGACCTCGCCAAAGATCACCAACCATAACGCGGGCTGAACCGCTCGGGTGATCAGATCGGTCGGATCATGGCGCAGCTTGCGGATATCGGGAAATCCATGAGCCAGGCTTCTCAGGTAATCCCGGAACAGTGCTGCGCTGGTTGCGGTCGGAGTGCGACGATCGGCAACGATTCCTGTACCAGACGTTCCAGTTCCTTTGGGGACGCCTTTGCCAGATTCGTCCCCCCTAGCACCCGGATTAATTCACGCGCAGCCAGGGGATGTTTCTCGTGATAATCCAGCAGCACACGCACGCCCTCGGCTGGGGGCAGGGTTTCCGCGCAGACGCGCAGGTGGCGTCGCCCAATCTGAATCGTGATCCTTGAGGTTGCCAGCAGTTTTTGATACCACTGTGCGCGCTTCCCCACGCGGAGGCGATATAACAGGTATCGCTGGCGCGATCATGCCCAACGGCCTCCAACACGGTCTTGCGCACCTGGCCCGACATGCGGCCAATATGCTCTAAGAGTGCAGGACCCTCCTTTCGCATAACGAGTATGTACTCGGAACCAGCACCTCTCTCATCCCTACACGTCGCAGCAGAATCTCAGCACTCAGCAGGAAGGAGCGCGGTCCAGCAGAGCGATTTGCTGGACCGCGCTCGCCAGAGCCACACTGCCCTGGCACTACTAGCGCTTATCAGCTGGCGTCTCTTCCGGGGGAGACACCAGCGTGGGCTGATCAGGAGCGGCACTGGCCACTTGAGGCCGCCTGCGCAGCCCGGCGACGATCCCGCCGCCCAGCACCAAGGCAACCACACCGATCAGAATCGTCGCCCACAGGGGCAAACCTGCCGGGACGGTATTGGTGACGGTCTTGGTCTCGACGACGATGCCCTGGCCGGTACTCGTGCCCACTCCAAAGAAGAAGACGCCGCTATCTTCATGTCCATCAGTGGCGGAAACCGTATGCCAGTACACCTCATAAATCCCATTGCCCGCTCCCGTCATAGGGATCGTCATGGTCATGGCATCCGAGGCAGGAAACTGTGTGCCCTTATCGGGGCTGACCTGCGTCGCATCTTGATCGGAGTAGCTGGTATTCTTCAGGTCCGGGTTCAGGAAAACTGTCAGACTACTTGGTATGCCGTTCGCTCCAAGCGGATTGACCGGTTCGGCAAAATGGACCGTCACCTGGGTGGGCGCATTTGGCAGGACGGCGCCCGCTGCCGGATCGGAACTAACATAGCTAGCATGCGCGGAGGCAACGCCAGCCAGCCAGACGCTCAAACCGAGCGCACCTGTGAGGGCAAAGAGGGCTGCTAACGAGAGCCGCTGCAAACGTGGAAACCAACGCATTCGTTATATCATCCTTTCATATGAGAGCATGGGAAGCAGGCGAGAAAAGGGGAGACCATACTGAGGCGCCTGTTACCCTTCTGGGCAAAAGTATAGGGTGGTTGGGCTGGCGTGCCTAGTGGGATTCCTCCCTATTTCAGCCTGGACAGACTACTGAATTGGCGCAGGAATACCTCCTCGTCGCACCTGGATAACCAGCAGAGGTCTTCCTCTCCTGGCTTCCAACTTTTCCAGCGGATGCCGCTAATAGGTCACTGGCACAGTGAAGGTTGTGGTCACATACTGCTGAGCTTTAGGGGGGAGGACCTTGACCAGAATAGTCCAATGTCCCCCCATCGTCAGGTCACTCTGGCCGGTATACGTGCCAGGCGGCAGGGAACTATCTGGCTTCAATTGCGCATATTGGACCCCCATATCCATCTCGACCATATTGGTCTGAATCAGGACTTGAGCGTTGAGGAGCGGCTGGCCTTGCGCGTCCAGGATGGTGGCAGTAAAGGTATTGGTGCCAAACTTGGCAGGGGAAACCTTCAGCGTGATGGCATAATCCCCAGCCTTCTGCGTTTTGACAAAGACGCCACTCGAGGAGCCAGCCGACGAGGCTCCTACCGGCGGGCTATACGCCAGGGAACCGGCGAAGGCGGCCAGGAGCGCCACACACAGCAGTACCGCGCACCCTAACAATGCCTCTCGGCGCAGCCAGCCCTCCAGGCGTCCCACCAGACGCTGGACGTGTGGGGCGACATCCCTGCCGTTCCCGTTTCCTGTGTTTGAGGGATGGGAAGCGTCTTCCGACATGGTTTCTGCGCGCGTGAAGCTCGCTGCCCCCACCGTGACCTCCTCGGCCTCCACGACTGCTGCGCGTGCCTGGGTCGTTTGCTCGGTCAGCGCCTGAGCAAGACGCGGGCGGAGGATGAAGGCATGATAGGCGCTGATGAGGACCATCAGCAGGAATAAACTGATCTTGATCGTCAAGGTTCGCCCATAGGCGGTGGTGATAAACTGGTCGAGGCTGGTCAAGTGAATCGCCGTGTTAAGTGATCCCGTCGCGGCGAGCAGGAAGGCGCTGACAATAGCGAGCGCACTGAATTCGGGCAGTCCTACGGCCAGGACCTGCGCCCGCTGGCGAGCATCCAGCTTCTTGAGGACTGGGAGCAGAGTCAGGCCAATGTAGAACAGGCCCCCGACCCAAGCAGCATTGGCGAGCAAGTGCAGCAAATCGATGCTGAGTCCGTAGGCCAGCTCTGACTGCGGCAGCGCTGCCGCATGCCCGGAGAGAGCGAAGGCCGCAATCAAGGTGCCTCCCAGCAGCAATTCGAGTCGTCCTAACCACGAACGCAAGCGCCAGCCTCTGACCAGTCGACGTGGCAGGTGCGTGACGCTGCGTAGGGTCTCCAGCAGCGCAGGCCACCAGGGACGCACGTCGTCCGCACTGTGTTCTGTATCCAACTCCCTACCCTTCCGAGGGAGATGCTGCTGGCTTGACCAGTGCCTCCAGGAGGCGAGCACGACAAGGAACAGCGCGACTATTGCAACCTCCTGGCGAAGCCACCAGAACGTGCCGAAGCCACTGCCAAAGAGGATGGCTCGCAGCAGCGTCAGGTCGAACGCTCCCGACCACTCTCCGGCCAATTCTGCTGACTCGGCCAGGACAATCCCCAGGTTACTCACCAGCAGCAGGAGGAGTACTCCGATCGTCAGCCGCCTGAAACGGCGCGCAGCAAGCTGCGAGGCGGCAGCCAGAGCAGGATCGAGAGATCGCCCTGGCGTCAGAATCCAGGTCTCCCAGATCAGCCCGCCGACCCAGATGGCGAGGAACACCAACGCCAGCCAGGTAAAGAGCGCCTGGACGCTGGTGGGACCATCCAGACTGCTGCTGCCAGCCCCATTGCCCCCGGCGCCTGGAATGTTGCCTGTTGGTAGCACCGTCGGCACGGGGGGAACCGACCCATCTGGTCGCGCAATCTGGAAATAGAAGGAGCCACCAACGATATGCCCATCCTCCGCCGATTGGTTGCGCCAGACCACCACATAGGTTCCGGCAGGCAAGGGGGGCAGTGACAGGTCCATTTCGTGTTGGTCGCCCGCGTTGACATGCGAATCGTGGTTATCGACCTGGCGATTGGTGGTATCGACGACAATCGCGCGTGAAGTCAACGGGTTGATGGTCTCACTAAACCACAGACGCACGCCGGAGGGCGGGGCATGCAAAATCGCATGGGCGGGCGGATCAGAGCGCACTAACAGCGCATGGGCGGGTGCCTGTGGGAGCAACTGGTGCGCAGGACTCGTCGGTAGAGCCTGGGCAGAAGCTGAAGGAATCTCCTGGCTCGCGTTGCCCACCGGCAGAAGGGTGCAGAGAGCCAGGCTCAGTCCCAGGACTATCGCCAGCGCGTACCACCTCGCCCGCTTATCAGGCTGCTGTGGTGGCATCCTGTCTCCGACCGTTTTCCTCTGATTCTGCCACATGGGAACGCTGCCTTTCTGCATAGATCAACGCCGCGCGAGGGGGATAGGCGTGGTGCATGAGACATCTTTTTTCGCGTCTGTGATACGCTCTCCACCGACCACCTGCTTGTACGCTCCAGCAGCAGATGCGAGCAGAGCAGAAGCCACAGGAGATCATGGGCCAAGCTGGCCCGGCTCACTGTTTGAGAAAGATACCCTCCGCGAACTCCGTGCCCACACGCCGGAAGTCGAGCGTGACGCCACCAGCCAAAACCGGCTGTATCCATCCAAGAGCCATCAAGCGGGACATGATGCTGCTCACGAATACAGGATACCCCATCAAGCTTTTGCTGATCCCAGCCACGAGAAACATACTTCCTACCGCCCGGTAGGCGCGCGATCAGCGTGAAAAACGAGCCTCTCCAAAGACTCCAGAGCCGCTGGAAATACCTTGGATGCAGAGACCTCTGGACTCCATTCCATCTGGTTTCTATGCGCTCGGATCGCTTTTGGTAGCCTCGCCACAGCACGTGGCAGCACCAAGCCGATAAAGGGGGGCGCTCCCTGACGCACACAGGCAGTGGGCCTACCTTGCGCCTGAGCAAGCGGTGGTTGGAAAGGAACATCACAGTTTTCCTCTTGGCTTGGCAGGCACTTTCAAGAAGCATAGCAGATGAGAAGAGAGAGTGACATCAGGACTTCTCCTGACTTTAGAAGGGGAAGAGTACTGAGAAGGACTGGGAAAAGTACTATAACTCCACTTCCTGGCCCCGCGCGAGCGATCAGCCTGCTGGGGTTAGCGTTCGGGGTCCACTAAACCGCGGCGCACCGCGTACCGAACCAGATGGGGCAGATCACGCAACCCCAGCTTCTCCATCACGGTAGCTCGATGCGACTGCACCGTCTTGATGCTCAACTGCAAACGGTCGGCAATCTCCTGATTGGTCGCGCCCTCTGCCACCAATTGCAGCACTTCCCGCTCGCGGCTGGTCAGCGTTTCGTAGGCGTCGTCTACGGTGATGGCAACGTGGCGAGCGGACCCTGTTGGAGCAACTCGCTGAGTATAGTCAGCCACCAGCGCCCGTGTCATACCGGGGGACAGGAAGGCTTCCCCCCGCGCTATCGCCCGGACGGCGGCGATGAGATCGGCAGCGGCAGTGCGTTTGATGACATAGCCGGCTGCTCCCGCGCGTAAGGCGCGGAAAAAGTACTCTTCCGCCTCGTGCATGGTGAGGAAGAGGACACGAACCTCAGGCATGTGCTGGCGAATCCGTAGGCACGCCTCCACCCCATCCAGTTCTGGCATACTAATATCCATAAGGATGATATCTGGCCGTAACCGCTCTGCCTCGGCGACAGCCTCCCGCCCCGTACAAGCCTCCCCCACAACGACGATGTCGCCTGACAATTCTATCAACGCGCGCAGCCCATCGCGCAAAATGTCGTGGTCATCGGCCAGGAGGACGCGTATACCGCCCGAACGAGCGGGCTGAAGGGGGTTCTCTCCGCGTTGATCTTCGACGGTGAAAGGGGACTCTCTCGACATCATCACACCTCGCCACCACGCCTGGTGGTTTCTGTCAGTTGGCAGGCAGGCCCATCCCTGAGCCATATCGCACCAACTAGCTCTGCACGGGAGAGCGCGGCTCACTCATCAGAAGACCTGCCTGGAGCCGCTGGGAATCCTGATACAGGAATCTCAACCCGCACCACGCATCCGTCTTCCTGGCGCGACCAAACCTGGAGTGCGCCTCCCAATAACTGCGCTCGCTCGCGCATTCCCTCCAGTCCTACGCCCCGCGCTGTCTGTGTGGAGGGGGTAAATCCCTCCCCGTCATCGGCAATGGTCAGGCACACCCGTGTCTCCTGCTGCCAGAGGGTCACGTGAATCCGCCTCGCTCGTCCATGTCGGATGGCATTTGTCACGCTCTCTTGAGTAATGCGGAACAGAGCAGTCTCCACCTCACCTGGCAAGCGTGCTGGCTCCGCTTGAGGTGGCGCCTCTGTCACTCCCTGCGCTTCTTGCTGCTGAGCCGATGTCCCCTGTGCAAGTGACACCTGGACATGGACCGCGATCCCCAAACGCTCGCGAATATCGTCTGCCAACCAGCGCAGTGCCGCGACAAGCCCAAGATCATCGAGGAGCGGGGGGCGCAGTTGCCGAGAGAGTACCTGGACTTCAGCGAGCGTTCGCTGGGCCAGGGCCGTCAGCCGCTCTGCCTGCCGCTGAGCGTACGAAGCCTCAGCATCGAGTTCCCGCACCGATCGTAGGGCAATGGCCTGTGCATGGAAGGTCAAAGCGGTCAGGCTCTGACCAATTTGGTCGTGCAATTCCAGGGCCAGGCGTCGCCGCTCCTCCTCCTGCGCGTGTAAGACTCGTCCGGCGGCATCCGCGCGTGCTACGGCAAGACGATGCAACATGGCATTGAAGGACCGCGCCAACGCCCAAACCTCGGCATCACTTGCGCGCTCCACAGCGCGGGCCTCCAGGTCTCCTGCTTCGACCGCATGAATGGTCGCAAGCAATCCGTGCAGCGGCGCAAAGGCGGCCCGTAAGACGAGGAAATTGATCGTCAAGCCGAGCAGGGCTGCCAGGGCAATGAAGCTGGTATCAATCAGATAGTGATATGTCTCTGGATTGTGTTGGGTAATCCACCACCCGGCCATCGTCTCCAGGAGAATGATGGCGCTATTAGCGACAATCACTTTCTCAAAGATGGAGAGGCGCCAGCGACGCGTTCCCTGCTGCCAGGCGGAGGCGAGCCAGCGTCGCAACCAGAACGTAGAGGCACTCACAGGGCGCTCTTCCTTTCATGAAGCACCGACGGGGCAGACCACAGGCGCGACTCCTCCTGGTGGCCCCACTGTCGTTGGCGAGCTGTTCTCTGCGGAGGCGACGATAAACTGCACGCGCGTATGCCAGGTCGGGCGGGCTGGTGTCTGGAGCGTCAGGTCCGCCCACCAGGGGCCTGCCATATCTACCGGAAGGGGCACCGAAAAGGTTCCAGCCTGCGCTGCTGTGCCTGCCAGATCAATGGGACGGGTGCCCATGGGCATCGTGACCATATCCCACGCGACATGCAGATGTGCCCAGGGGCCTGCCACGGCAGCGCGGTCGGTAGCATCAGATACCGACACGACGAGCCGCACCGTCTGGCGGACCTGGGGCACGGGAGGCCAGAGGCAGACCTGGGCCGCGATAGGAGCATGGGCAGCGTACCAGAGCGTCCACAGCGGCATTGCCAGGGCCACAAGCAATGATCCTGCTAGAAACGCCCAGACAATCCAGCGCGCCTGCCTCGCGTGCGGCAAGGGCGGATGGTCCTGAGGCGTCATCTCCTGCCCCCTTTCTCTGGCATACTCCCTTCAGGCGGATCTGCGGCAGTCTCTGTGCCGCTTTCTGATACCTCTTGCTTCAAACTATAGAATCAAGGCAGCACGCTGTCTATTGGGATAAGTACGTAATTGGGTGGGGGATGAGTATGGAGAAAGGCTTCTTGAACTGCCTGAGCAGGTTTGCAAGCGGTTTGCCCTCCTTCTGCCTGTTCACGGCGCCTCTTGTACACTGCCTGACCTCTTCTGCGCAAAGGGGGTACTCACCGTGGAACGGTCGTGGATGCTGGCGCTCCACCGCGCGACATTTTTGCCAAAAGCATGTGCAGAGCAATCACTCAGATGGCACGCGCTCAGCGCGGTGGTGATCCCACCGCGCTTTCTTCCCTAGCTTCCTGTTCCTGCTCCTGCCCAGCCAGCGCACAGTCAACAATTGCCACGAGCAACGAGGCGAAGATGAGGACGTGAACAGCAGTACACCAGAGACAGATGGTATGCAGGATTACCAACTCTACATAGACGAGATACAACACCGTGAGCGTGCCCAGCATTGTCCAGGCCAAGGCAGCAATCTTGATCCACCGTTGTCTGGATCGTATCCCCCCAAGCGCCAACCCTGCGCTCACCCCAAACCAGGCCAGCCCTGGGAGAGTAATAGGCAGGGTGGTCCCTGGGACAACCGAATAACTGCTGGAGGTGACGAGCTCGCAGTTGAACACGCCCTGCGCCGAGCAGAGGAGCGGTACGTGTTCATAGTGAACCGTCGTCAGATAAATGGCAATGCTCGCACCTGCGAGCGCAAGCACTAGCAAGCACCATTGCCTCGCTGCGTCTTGAAAGGTCTGCATAGTCGCTGCTTTCTCCTCTCTTGGGCGGAATGCTGCTAGCTCATAAGAGTGGTGCGCGGAACACCGCCAACGGAGCAGAAAGCAGGCTTCCCGGTGTTCCGGTGTCTCCTGTCGAAGCATTCAGTGCCTGTTGCACCTGCGGAATAGGAGCCGCCTGACAGACACTTGCTGGTTGCTGGCTCGTCGCCGTGCAGATGGCTGCCGTCAGGTAGTTGGCGGTTCCGAGGATGCTCTGGGCAATAGGTGACTGGGCATTGGTGAGCGCGGCAGCGATCTGTTGCCAGTCGAGGTTGCTTAGCACCTGTGGGTCATAGCTTGCACCAGTGATTGTATACTGATTCGCGATATCAATAAATGGGAAACTCCCATTCGGATTATACTGGTTGATAAGCTGCTGCTCAGCAGCAGTCGGCGTTTCCAGGGAAACGCCCTGATAGCTTTGGACCTCCAGCGGCACGAAGTCAAGATACTGGCTGGTATAGGTGCTGTGATAGAAGCTGAATGTGTGGGTGCTTGGATAGATATCAGTGGACGAGGAGGTCGTCTGGCTAAGATTGGAAAAGCTGCCAAAGCGACTGAGCGCCACAATCATGGACCAGCGCTCTGCCGCACAGTAGGGACAATATTCTGCGCCATAATAGAGGACCTCCGGCTTGCCGGTTGGTCCGGTCAGGGAGGAAGCGCCATTCAGCTTCGTTGGTTTGGTCTGAGTCTGGCCTGTGCCTACGCTTGCCAGTGTGGATGAGCTGACAGATGTGACCTCCTGGATGACGCTAGGATCGGCAGCCGTAAGTGGATATGAGCCACTCGAGGTCGATGAATTGTGGCCGAGTACGATGAACAGAACGATGATCCCAACCACAGCAACAACGGTGCCGCCGATGCTCAGCCACAGTCCGCGATGGGAATCTCGCCGCCCTTTCCGCTTCTGGTGCTGAGGCTTCGCACGTTGCATCGGGGCCTCACGTTGCTGGCGAAGCGCTTCGCGCTTTTGCCCTGCTGAAGACGAGGGCGGAGATGAGGAAGGTGAAGCCGATTTACCCGACGAGGCCGCTGCGGGTGGGGTTAAAGACCGTTTTGTTGGAGTGCGCCTGGCGCCAGATGACCCGGACGCTTGCCGTTTGCCCGACGAGGCCGCTCCTGATTTCTTCGGTGGGTGGTTGCCGGTAGATGCTGCTGACTCTGGTGGTGGTGTCATGGTATGCATTATCCTTCTTCGTGCTGGCAGGGAAGCGTGGAACCGCCAGCCAGGGTGTGAAATGAATGACTCGGTTCTGTTCCCCCTGCCCACATGGGCGGGTTTCCCCAGAATTCCTGCTTACGTCACAGACACGTCTTATCGCGCCGCCCAGCCTCAAGGCTTCTGCCAGGGAGAGACAGGCACACCGGTGTTCGCTGATGTAAGTGTACGACGGTCGTGCAAGACCCTTGTTGCGTACCTGTGCTATGCAATGGCTCGCGTGGCTGACCTCCTGCTGCATGCAAGTATAGCGCAGCAGGAGACTCCTGCCTAGTGGGATGCGCTCTATTTTTGGCCGTAACGACTCCTGAATTGGCCGCGATGCTGCCCCTACCCTCTCCATGGCTTTCATAGTCCCGTCTGGCGAATCGTCCCAGCCCATCACTGATCGGCTGCCGCTTCTGCTGCCTGCTCCAGACGCTCTTGCTGGAGCATCCATCTGAGAAATATGATACTGGCAACCAGGACATAGAGGAAGAGGCCACCTACCACCCACATCAGTAATCCACCGAGTTGTTGATCGCCCGCCAGTACTGCCATCGACGCCTGCGCCTCTGGCCCCATGGGCATGGTATACAAAGGCTGAGAAAAGGTCAGGCCAGCGCCAAGCAGCATCATCGGCATATCACTGAAGAAGAGGTACGCCAGTTTGCCTCCTAACGAAAGCGGACCATCCTTCCCCTCCAGCGGGCTGAGCAGGGGCCACCAGAAGAGGAAACCGGTGAACACATACAACAGATTGGCAAGCAGGTGGAGCCCAGGGTACGCCATCATCAGAAAGATGAGGAGCGGCGCGTGCCACAGCCAGATATTGCCATTGAAGAGTGCGGAAGCCACCAATGGGCGCGTGAGCCACCGAAGAGTGCGTGCGCTCCAGGCGTGGCTGAACATGGAGCGAAAGAGTCCGGCAGGAAGACCAATGATGAGTAAAGGTGGGGCGGCCAGAGAGAGTAGCAAGTGCTGAGCCATATGCACAGTAAAGACATAATTCATGCCCAGGACATCCATCGGGATGAGGAGTGCCACCGTGACGAGACCCAACCCGGAGAAAAAGGCGCCTTTCTGGGCAGCGGAAAGCGGTGTTCCCCCCATATCTTGTGACCGCAACCGCTTCATCAAGGCGAGATACTCGACAGGAATCCAGCCAACCAGCACAGCCAGGAGGAGCCACGACCAGAACGTCCACTCCCCAGGCATGCCTGAGGCACTACTTATCACCATCGTCATTCCTCCTTAGCCAGGCAGCGTTCTCGTCTCTGCCTGACCTGGTCGCCCATCTCGGCTGGAGTGACCAGCCGCTGGAAAGTAATCTCCGAAGAAGCGTTCTAGGAGACTGAGAGCAGGCGCTCTGACTCGTGTCTGGGAGACCTCCATGCCTCGTTGCTAGCTCGTCAGCAGGACGTGCAGGTCCGTCGCCAACTGCTGCGGGGTCATCGTGTCGTTCAAGTAGACCCGCTCGCGCCCCTGTTGATCCAGCAGAAACACGCCCACCGAATGCGTCATCGTGGTTGTCCCCTGGATATCCACTTGAGATTCTACCACCACAAAATAGTTGTTCCAAACTGGCTCAAGTTGCGCAGTCGTGCCCATGAGGAAATGGAGCAGCCCGGTGAGTTGATGGACGGCTACAAACTGAGTGGCCGTGACAGGTGTATCCCCATGCGGGTCCAGACTTACCGCCAGCCACTTGACCTGCTGAGCTTGCTTTCCCAAGAGTTGTGACGCCTTGTAGAATTTCGAGGCCAGCAGTGGGCACGGGCCAGGACAATGGGTATACATAAAGGTCAGCACGACCGGGTGCCCTTTGAGGGCCGCGAGCGAGATGGTAGCTCCCGTCTGATCGACTAGTTGAAAGGTCGGGGCAGGCGTGCTGCCCAGATCCGTCCCTTGCAGAGTGGGAGCGGAAGGTGACGATCCCAGACAGGAAGACAGCGCGAGTACCAATATGAGCAGTCCTCCTGGAGCGAGACGCCGAGCGGGCCAACAACAGGCTGGGGTCTTTGGCAGATGGACGGTGTGCATAGCAATACTCCTTACCACACGCATGGGGGGGAAACGACTTCAGCCTCGGGTCTATCTTCATCGCCTCCCTGATACTGAGGCTCTGGAATGGGGGGAACTACCCAAGAAATATAGAGCAGAGAGGGAAAGGAGTGCATCGGGTATCCACCGGATTTTGGGGTAGGAAGAACTACTGAAATCGGGGCGTGTTGCTCCGGATTGCTGAGGGGAGAAGATCAGATCACATACCCGCTAGGAGGTGCGCCTGGTAGCGGCTCTTCCGCCGACCTCCCTGAGCAGGCCAGATCTTCGTCCCTTCCAAGGAGATGAAGTAAGCTGCTCGTTTGGCCCACGCAACGCACACCACCTTGCCAAGCCCTGGGTCTGGGGAACGGCCACCCCAGCAGAAGCGACGCAGGCGACACATCTTTTGTGATCGCTTTTGCGGACCTGAATATTACGTTCGTCTCTACTTGTCACCCTGAGTTTACCCGCGTTTACGCCTAAAGAACCCTCTCCAGACTACATTTTCATTTGGAACAGACAATGGCCTGGCTCTACGGATACGTCTTCTCGCTTGATCCTGAGGAGGTTTGCGATGGCTATGACACAGGTGAAAAGGCCCACCCTTCAAGACCTGGAGGTTGGCCCTGGCAAGCGCACTCGTTTGCACCGATTGCTCTATACATATGGTCCAGCGAACGGCACGCTGCTCCTTCTGCCCATTGACCAGGGGCTGGAACATGGGCCGCGCGATTTTTTCGCCAATCCCCCGGCGAAAGACCCCGAATTTCAGCTACGCATTGCCAGGGATGGCGGCTTTTCGGGGATCGTCTTTCAGATTGGCCTTGCCGAAAAATATATGCAGCGCTACGCAGGCGAAGTTCCGCTGATCATCAAACTGAACGGCAAGACCGAAATCCCCTCCGATGTAGCGCCCATCTCCCCTTGCATTGCGACAGTGGAAGATGCCGTGCGGCTCGGCGCGGACGCGGTGGGCTATACCCTCTACGTGGGCACCGAGCGGCAGGAGGAGGACTTTGTTCAATTCCGCAAGGTGCGCGAGGATGCTGATCGCTATGGCATGCCGGTCATCGTCTGGTCCTATCCGCGCGGCAAATTTGCGGAAGCCAAAGGCGGAAAAAGCAGCCTATATGCAGTGGATTACGCGGCGCGGGTGGCGAACGAGTTGGGCGCGGATATTGTGAAGTTGAATATGCCCAAGTTTGATCCGGTCAAAGACCAGACAGCGCCCAAGCCCTATAACACCTTGCATGTGACGCGCGAGGAAGCAACCCGCATGGTCGTCGAGTCGGCGGGGCGGGCGCTGGTCATCTTTGCGGGGGGCGAGATGGAAAGTGATGAGGAGTTGATTACCAAGGCGCGGATTGCGATGGAGGCCGGGGCGACGGGGCTGATCTTTGGGCGCAATATGTGGCAGCGCTCGCACGAAGAAGCGCTGGCGATGAGCCGTCAAATCCGCGAGATGTTGAAAGATTATGGCGCGTAACAGCATTCAGCCTGCCAGACCTGGGCAGAGGATTTAGAGGAGCGTGAATACCAATGACAACTCGTATAGGTATCAATGGCTTTGGCCGCACTGGACGTCAAACCCTGAAAGCGCTGCTGGAGCGCTATTCCGACATCGAGGTGGTCGCCATCAACGACCTCACTGACTCGGCCACCAACGCGCATCTGCTCAAGTATGATTCCACCTATGGCCGCTTCCCCGGCGAAGTGAGCGTTGACGGCAACGATATGCTGGTCAACGGCAGGCGCATCAAAGTTTTTGCCGAAAAGGACCCTGCGGATATCCCTTGGGGCGATCTCGGCGCCAGGATTGTGGTGGAATCGACTGGGCATTTTACCGATGCGGAAAGGGCCAGCGCCCATCTGCGCGGCGGCGCAAGCAAAGTGATTATCTCCGCGCCTGCGAAGAATGAGGACATTACCCTGGTGCTAGGGGTGAACGAAGAGCGATACGACCCCGCCAGGCATCACCTGATCTCTAACGCCTCCTGTACTACCAACTGCCTGGCCCCCGTCGCCAAAGTCCTTAATGATACCTTTGGTATCGAACGGGCACTGATGACGACGGTACACGCCTATACCAACGATCAGCGCATTCTGGATCAAGTACATAAAGACCTGCGCCGCGCCCGCACGGCAGGCACGAACATCATTCCAACGACCACAGGCGCGGCCAAGGCAGTGGCGCTCGTCATCCCCGAACTCAAGGGCAAGTTCGATGGCTACGCGCTGCGCGTCCCAACCGTGACCGTTTCAACGGTAGACCTCTCGGTTATCTTGACTACAAGCGCCAGCCGCGATGCCATCAATCGGGCGTTTAAGGACGTTAGCACTGGCGCGCTCAAGGGCATTCTGGATTACACCGACGAGCCGCTGGTGTCTAGCGATTTCCTGGGCGACCCACATTCCGCTATCGTAGATGGCCCTTCAACAATGGTCCTTGGTGAAACATTCGCCAAGGTGGTCGCCTGGTATGACAACGAGTGGGGCTATGCCTCTCGGGTTGCCGACCTCGTGAATTTCATCAGCACGAAAGGGTTCTAAGGTGGGTTATGAAGAAAGCCACGATTCGGGATATAATAGATGTAGAGGGCAAGCGCGTTCTGGCGCGTGTGGATTTTAACGTGCCCATGAATGCCGAACGCCTGATCACCGATGACACGCGCATCCGCGCGGCCCTGCCCACGATCACCTATCTGTTGGAACACGGCGCAGCGGTCATCTTGATGTCCCACCTGGGGCGACCCGATGGGCAGCGCGTCGAGAAGCTGAGTTTGAAGCCCATCGCCGAGCGCCTTTCGTACCTGTTGGGGCGGCCAATCGCCCTGGCCCCCGACTGCATCGGGCCAGACACCACGCAGATGGCCCAGGCGCTTCAGCCCGGCGAGGTTTTGCTACTCGAAAATCTGCGCTTCCATAAGGACGAGGAAAAGAACGATCCCGATTTTGCGCGCCAGCTTGCCGCGCTCGGCCAGGTCTATGTCAACGATGCTTTTGGCACGGCGCATCGCGCCCACGCCTCAACAGAAGGCATCGCGCGGCTTGTCCCCGGCTATGCCGGGTTCTTGATGGAGAAGGAACTGGACTATCTGGGCAGAGCGTTGGAGCAGCCTCAGCGCCCGTTCATTGCCGTCATTGGCGGAGCGAAGATTTCGGACAAGATCGGTGTGCTGGACCACCTCCTGGGTCTCGCAGATGCCTTGCTCATCGGCGGCGCGATGGCAAACACATTCTTGAAAGCTGAAGGGTATGCGGTTGGTGATTCGCTGGTCGAAGATGACAAGCTCTACGAGGCGCGGCGCATCCTGGCCGAGGCAGAGCAAGAGGGCAAGCGCTTGCTCTTGCCAGTGGATGTGATCATTGGCAGCCATCCTGCCGAGGACGCCCAGTGCCAGGTCGTCAGCCCTGCTCATGTCCCTGCGGGCTGGCAGATTCTGGATATTGGTCCCCAGACGGTGGAAATCTTCCGGCGCGAACTGAAGCATGCCCGAACCATCGTCTTTAATGGCACGCTCGGTGTTGCCGAGCTTCTGCCTTTTGCGCACGGCACCAATGCGAGCTTTGTGGCGTTAGCCGAAGCGACAAGTCGGGGCGCCACGACGATCATCGGCGGTGGTGACTCGGCGGCAGCCGTCGAAGCAGTTGGGCTGGCTACCCATATGTCGCATGTCTCCACCGGAGGAGGCGCTTCGCTGGAGTTTCTGGAAGGTCGCACCTTGCCTGGCGTGGCGGCCCTTCAGGATAAACAACTGGCGCATAGCGCCAGAGTATAGCCAGAAAGGGTGAGCAGCAGCAGGCGCCTGGCTTTCCATCAGACCCATCAGGAACGGTAAGCCAGGCGCCTGCCATATCCTTCCCTCTCATCTCCTCAATCAGTGCCTGCCAGCAGAGAGGGGCAGGTGTAGAAACACTGCCACCTATAATGCACGTTCCAGTTACCCACTTCAACCTTCGGAGCAAGGAGAAGAGGCTATGCTTCTCTTGAGATACCAGATGGTGGTATGGAGCAGTCCTTCTCAACCAGGGAGTATTCTTACAGGATATAGCTTCCCTAATAGGATATAGCTCCCCTTAAGGTAGGCAAAAAGCCAAGAAAGTGAGGACACCATGTTCTTGCGTATCCTGGTCCCCCTCGATGGCTCTACACGAGCTGAGCGAGCGTTGGAACTGGCAGCAGCGCTCGCTCAACATTCTCGTACCCACGAACCATCGATTGAGTCTCTGCTAATTCTCTTCCAGGCGCTTGATCTCTCACCCTGGCTGGACGTTGATAACCGCGAGGATGAGCGCGCGCGAGCCACTGAGGCCGCGACTCGGTATCTGGAAGAACAGGCCAAGCGATTGCGGAATCAAGGGATGGTCATTGAAACAGCCGTGCGACTAGGGAATCCGGCAGAAGCCATACTTGAGGAGTCGCTGGAACGCCAGGTCGGGTTGGTTGTCATGTCCACACATGGCCGCAGCGGGCTGACTCGTTGGGCACTCGGTAGTGTTGCAGAGCGCGTGGCGCGCAGCGCTCCGGTGCCTGTCTTGTTGCTTCCAGATGCAGCAGCGGCCATGACACTGGCATCAGAACTTCAGCCAACAGCCATTCCGCACCAGATTCTTGTCCCGCTGGATGGCTCGGCTAGAGGAGAGATGGCTGTGCCTGCGGCCATTGAAATCGCGCGCCTGCTGCACGCGGCAGTACGTTTGTTCTATGTCTTTGTGCCGAAGTTTGAGGAAACCAGTCTGGAAGAGGCTCATCGCAATTGGGATGCTGGTCGTCGTCGCGTCCATCAGATAGAACGCTATCTGATGCGCCAGGCTGAAGTCGTCCAGCACGCGGGGGTCAAGGTCCACTGGTCCTTCGGCTATGGCATGCCTGGCGCGAAGATCATCGATACGGCCCACAGCCATCACATCAGTCTGATTGTGATGACCACCCAGGGGCGCGGTGGGCTAGTTCGCTGGCGGCTAGGCAGTGTTACCGAAGAGGTTCTCCATTATGGGAGCCTGCCTGTGTTGCTGGCTCCATCTTACGAGGCAGAACCCCAACAGTCCCCCGAAGTGAAAGGGCAGCGGCCACTGGCAAAGGAGGCGCTGCGGTGAAAATTGGTATTCCAAAGGAGGTGCAGGCTGGCGAAACACGGGTAGCGATGGTTCCCAGCCTGGTTTCACTCCTCAAAAAAGATCAGCATGAGGTGCTGGTGGAAGCTGGCGCGGGAATTGGGGCATTTTTCCCCGATGCCCAATACCAGCAGGCTGGGGCTTCTCTAGTTGAGAATGCCCCAGCCCTCTACGAGCAGGCTGATATGGTTTTTAAAGTGCAACCACCGCAGATGCACCCGGTGACGCACCTTCACGAAGCCGAGATGTTGCGCGAGGGATCAGACTACGTCGGGTTCCTTGCCCCATTGACCCATGTGGATGTGTTGGAAACCTTTGCCCGGCGCAAGATCACCGCCTTTGCGATGGAGTTCATTCCGCGCCTCACACGCGCCCAGAGCATGGATGCTTTAACTTCCATGTCTACCATTGCGGGCTATAAAGCCGTGCTGCTGGCGACAGAACACCTGGGCAAGATGGTTCCTTTGATGATGACCGCCGCAGGCACAATCACTCCCGCTACGGTGCTGGTGCTGGGCGCAGGTGTAGCCGGGTTACAGGCCATCGCAACCGCCCATCGACTGGGCGCCAGGGTGGAAGCGTTTGACCCACGCTCGGCGGTGCGTGAACAGATTCGCAGCCTGGGGGCCACCTTCATCGAGATGGAACTGCCGCAGGATGTCGAAACGGCAGGCGGCTATGCCAGGGAACAATCCATCGATTTCCTCAAGCGCGAGCAGGACGTCATCTGCGCCCGGTTTCCCAAGGTGGATGTCGTCATCAGCACCGCGCAGGTCTTTGGCAAACGCGCCCCGCTGCTGATTACGGCTGAGATGCTCAGGTTGCTCCGTCCGGGCTCGGTAATCGTCGATCTAGCTGCCGAGCAGGGCGGCAACTGCGAACTGACCCAGGCAGGCCGAACAATTGAACATGAGGGCGTCACCATCGTTGGCGCGACGAATGTACCCGCATTGCTTCCCAGCGATGCCAGCCAGTTGTACGCGCGCAATGTCGTCAACCTGTTCCGCTACCTCTACCCATCCGCCGGGCCGCAGCCTGACAGCACCGACGAGTTGGTGAAGGGAGCGTGTGTGACACGAAGCGGGGAAATCGTCAACGACCTGCTGCAACCATTGGTGAAAGAAGGGGTGTCCGTATGAATACCCTCCTGTTTGAATCACTCTATATCCTCGTCCTGGCGGGATTTCTAGGGTATGAGGTCATCCGCAAGGTGCCGCCTTTGCTCCACACGCCGCTCATGTCCACCACCAACGCCATCTCCGGCATCTCTCTGGTAGGGTCGCTGGTCGCGGCTGGCAGTAATCAGAGCGTCGTCAGTACCATCCTGGGGACGATTGCTGTGACCACCGCCACTATTAACGTGGTCGGCGGCTTTATGATCACCGATAGGATGCTCAAAATGTTCCGGCGGAAGGGGAGTAAATCACAATGAGCGATATACTCCTTGCCACCGCGTACCTGGCGGCTTCCATCCTCTTCATTCTGGGATTGAAGGCGTTGAACTCCCCAGAGAGTGCCCGGCGTGGCATTGTCCTGGCTGAAATTGGCATGCTGCTCGCGGTGGTTGGCACGCTGGTACACGGCGAGATCGTCCAGTTTCAATGGATACTTGTCGGGCTGGCTGTCGGCTCGACCATTGGCGCGCTCATGGCGATCTTTATGCCGATGACCGCCATGCCTCAACGAATTGCTATCTCTCACTCCTTTGGCGCGATAGCAGCAACGCTGGTCGGCGTTGTCGAGTATTATGAACATGGCTTGACTCTCGATCACGGCACGATGGCGGCGCTGGGGTTTGAGGTGCTGTTCGGCTCGCTGACCATCACCGGGAGCATGATGGCTTTTAGTAAGTTACAGGAACTGGTGAAGGGCGCGCCGATTACCTATCGCTTCCAGAATGTGTCAAATATCGCGCTCTTTTTTGCGACGGTGGGCGTCTTTGTTATTCTCATCGTGCGGCCAGAAACGAGCGTGTTGTTCTATGGGATGATCGCGGCAGGCTTGCTCATCGGCTTCCTGATCGTGTTGCCCATCGGGGGCGCGGATATGCCGGTGGTCCTGTCTTTGCTCAACTCCTATGCCGGCCTGGCTTCAGCCTGTACTGGCCTGGTCATCTCCAACAACGTGCTGCTGATCGCTGGCGCGCTGGACGGGACCTCCGGCTTCTTCCTCTCCATGATGATGAGCCGGGCAATGAACCGTTCTTTTATGAATGTCTTGTTCGGCGCGGTGGGCGCGGTGAAACCTGGAGCGCAGACGCAAGCGGAAGCAAAAACCGTCATGCGCTATACCCCGGAAGATGCTGCTTACATCCTGGAAAACGCACAGTCGGTGATTATCATTCCCGGCTATGGTATGGCAGTGGCCCAGGCCCAGCACGCCGTGCAGGAACTGGCCTCGCTGCTGATCGAGCGCGGCGCAACGGTGCGCTATGCCATTCATCCAGTGGCCGGGCGCATGCCTGGGCACATGAATGTGCTGCTAGCCGAAGCGAACGTGCCCTATGACCTGCTGTGCGAACCCGAACAGATCAACGACGATTTTCAGAGTACCGATGTGGCCCTGGTCATCGGGGCCAACGATGTGGTCAACCCTGCCGCGCGCTACAAGAAAGACAGCCCGCTTTATGGCATGCCCATTCTCAATGCCGATCAAGCCCACACCGTCATGGTCCTGAAGCGCAGCTTGTCCCCAGGCTTTGCTGGCGAGGACAACGAACTCTTCTATGACAAGAAGACCATGATGATCTTCGGCGATGCCAAAGCGACGCTGACCAGCCTGGTCCAGTTGCTCAAGAAAACAGCAGCAGCAGCAGGCTCAGCAAAAGAGGCAGTCGTCACTTATCCATAACAGGCAACCAGCTATCTTAGCTGGCTTGCTCATGGTGGAGAGTTCGACTCCTCTCAGCCAACACGTCTATCAAGCACACAGGAGGCTCTTCCGCACAAATAGTAATATGGCATGCTCTCTGATAAGATAGGGTGAAAGCACCGTCTGGGGCGCTTGCGCTCACTCGACAGAGGATCTGCCGATGAGTCTTGCTGTGCTGCTACCCGATCTCCCTGGTGGAGCAGGTCATCATAGGGGAAGAGGCAATAACCATTGCCGCTTGCCTCACCGCCACCGCAATACCTTGCCCGGCGTGCGCCTGGCTTGCTACCCGTGTTCACAGCCGCGCCCGTCGGACCCCGTGCGATGTCCCGGCTGGGAGGCGCACCGTGCGCCTCTCGCTCCAGTTCCCCCCATCGTGGTGCCGCTGGCTGGTTCACCTGAGGCTCACCTTTGACTCGATGTGCATGGAGACACAGAAATGGGCGCCTCGCGTGGTGGCAACGTCTGCTCATCGTTTTATGGGTGCCAAGGAGGAATGCAGCATTAGATGAGTCCTGGAAAAAAGTCTTTCTTTATCTGGTCACGCCTGATATGTAGGCGTTTCAGAATCTCTTCAGACGCCCTCACCATCTCCAGTGGCCCTGAGATGTAATAAGTACGTTCTTGATAGTCGGGGACAGCTCGCTGAATCATCTGGGCATTAAGCCTCCCCACAAAACCAGACCAGGAGCGCGGAACAGCCGCCGGATTGGTCAGGGTATAGAACGTTTTGACACCAAGGGTCGCCTGTGCCGCGTTCAAGACATCGGTATAGACGATCTCATTGGCCGTTTTGTTGACATAGAACAGGATAATATCGCGCCGCTGGTGGACATCAAGCAGATATTTCAACATGCTTCTATAAGGTGTAATGCCGATGCCCCCAGCGATAAAAACCAGTTTTTGTCTGGGGTCTGGGGGAAGCGTAAAATCTCCGGCAATCTGGCCCGCCAGCAAGGGGGTTCTGCCGTTCATGGCATACATCGCCCGCTTGAACGAACTACCCTGTTCATAAAAGCGGACCCCCAGGTGAACAAGCTTCTCCGTTGGGGACGAGGCGATGGTAAAGTATCGGCGATTCCCCCGGCTATCTGAATGAGGATGAGCCAGCGTGAACTCCATGTACTGCCCAGGGGCAAACGCCAGTTCGTGGGAGGGTCTGAAGGCAAAATCCACCACGTCTGGCGCCACTCTGACCCTTTTGTTCAGTTTGAGGACCACTTTCTGCTTGGGGCTGACCAGATAAGAGAAGACGTTGCCAACCACCAGGGCCAGCTCCGGTGTTGAATAGAGCGCGCCGATATGCACCTGAGGGATAAACAAGAAGCCAACCAGGGCGGCATAAAGCCTCCTCCACTTTTGGGTTGAGGGAGATGTCAGGGGTTCTGTCAGCATGATGGTGGTAAAGAAAAAGAGCGGAGACGTGATCAAGAATTGCTTCAGCTCTGTCAGCAGCGGCCCTCCCTGGATGAAGGTCAGCAAACACGCCCCGGCCAGCGCCACAATACAACACAGAACGGTGACATCTTCTTGTCGCAGCTTCCGCACAACCAACCACCCTCCAAACAGCACAAGCGGCAGCATGTCCAGTGTGCCCACCCACCAGCTTGCCGATTCACCCAGCGCAAAAGCGGTGATGACCACCGCAATGGCAGCGGGATTAAAGACATGCCCCTTGTTCAGTGCCAGGAGGTATTTTGAAGCCATCGCCAGGATCGCCGCCCATCCGAGCAACTGAAACCCTTCCGGCGATTGGACGGGATCGAGAATGAGCGCAAGGATGAGCGCGGTGATATAGGCTGACTCTACGTTGGCTGGTACGTCAAACACCCACGCCAGAACGGTATTAGCTGCCCAGCACATCAGGACTAGAAACAGGGTGGAGGCAAGCAGTGCGAATGGGGAAAAAGGGAGCAGATTAAAATATGAAAGGACCGTTGCCAGGCCAAGGAATCCCAGCAGTACATACAGAACCAGCCGGTACATGGTGATCCGATCAATGAGATAATCTATTTTGGCAATCATAGGTCAATCACATACCTTTTCAATCCACTGGTAAACGTTGCTCTTGCTTGAGCGTCGATCAGATACCCCTCCAAGCCAGCACGCTTGGCAATAAACTGTATTCCTTTTGTCCCCATCGCAAATGCCGCCGTTGCAAAGCGATCCGCCTCAACCACGTTGGTGCCAATGACGGTAATGCTCATCACATCCAGGATCGGGATATCCGCCTGGTGGGGATTATAGATATGTTGCCCGCGAATGGCGGTGCCAGAGGTAGCCACCCCTTCGTTGGTAAGGGCCAGCACCTTTACATGCTCAGCGCGCTGAAACGGGTTGCGAATGCCCACACGCCAGGAGTGTCCATCTTTCATGCCAGCGACCTGAATATCCCCACCTGCATCAATGGAGAAATTCTGAAATCCCCGCTCTTTCAACAGGTCGGCAGCCTGCTGGATCGCCCACCCCTTGACGATTCCTGAAGGATCGAGCATCCCATCATGCTGAATATCGAAATATCCATCCGTCTCTTGCCTGGTTTGTTCGCACAAGGCCAGGATGGCCTGCATGTCCGCGCTGTACTGGGCGGGAAGCAGTTCGCCCCGATTGATCCGGCAGATCTCACTGGTTTCTTTATAGGTGCTAAACCGCTCATCCACCGAGACAAAATAAGCAAACACCGCGTCCAGGTCTTCCCGCGTAACCCAGGCATCCACCACCTCGATAGAGATTGGCATCCCCATAAGCAGGCGAGTTTGTTTCATGATTAGTGCGCCTGGGAGAGCGCATCGGTCAGTGATTGGATAAAGGCGTCGCTGGAATCCGTCGCGCCGGTCACGATGTCAACCGAAGCGCTTTGGGCCTGAATGGCCTCATTAATCAGGATGGGGTCGGCGTACTGATTGATCGCAATGGATCGATTGCGGTCATTGGGGTATTGTAAAAATTGGACCGAGGTGATTTTGCCATGCTGAATCACCACTTGGACCTGGACATTTCCCCAGACTGCATCGTCAACGCTTCCCACATAGGTGCCATCTTTATAAGCGCCAGAAGTGGAACCAGACGTACCTGCTGCGCTGGGCGTTGGTGAGGCAACATTGGTAGAGGTTGCCCCGTTCGATGTGCTTGGTTGATTCGCAGGTGTTGGTAAGAGGGCAACAGCGTTGGAGTGATACAAAAAGCTGTAGAGAATGAAGGCTCCCACAATGATTGCGGCCACCAATACTTTTTTCATCAATTCGTTCCTACCCTTTGGAGGTGAATGTACATGTCCCCTTATATCCACAAGCTCTGCCCGCCAGGTTTCCCAGGGGTCTTTATCAAATATAGCAACCTTCTATGAGAAAGACATTGGAAGAAGGGCCAGTCTGCTGTTAGCACAACTCTAGCCTATCACTTGCTTCCGCTGAGCGAGCCTCTCAGTGGAGACGTAAATAGTTAGGCGCGTGCAGTGTAGACCTTGATCGGGCTTCAGGCCGTGCTGCGCCTCTGCGGAGGAGCCGCCGCTTTCAGGCATTGTGCTGTGCCTCACTGAATATGCAGCAGCGCCACGACGATTTCAACAGCGATCAGGATGATAACCAATAATTCCAGCAGAGTACCCCAGCCGGCCTGGGCATCATCGTGCAGGAGCGAGGCCGTCTGGCGCAGCACGTCTAGTGTCTCGGTGATGCTGCCCTGCCAGACCTGTACGCGCAGCACGGTCAGCGACGCTGCGTAGACGCGATTCCAGTAGACATCTTCGGTGACTTTGAGGGCGTTTTCGACGCGCGCGTTGGTTTCGGTAATATCGGCAATCAAGGTATGCAGTTCGTGCAGGAAGCCCCCCGTCGAGCGCAGCACCAGCCAGGAGAGAGGGCGATTGCGGGCAATGCGTGGCGTCAGGAGCGCCATGTCGCGCTCGACCTCCACGTCATAGGAGCGGAATGAGAGCAGTTGCACGTTAGCGAACTCCAGAAGCAATCCGGCGTCTTCGCGGGCGTCGGCGTCTGGGTCGATGATGATTGCCGCGCTCCAGGTGAGGAAGATCAGATCGTCCTCGTAGTAGCTCAGGCTGGTCGCCAGAGAGGAGGCTGCCGTGCTGAGCCGCTTGCGCTCGCCCAGCGACACCTGAAGCAGCTTGGGGTGGCGCGCCAGGGTTGAGGCAGGTAGGCCGGCTCCCAACCGCTCGACAAACAGAATCGTATAATCTTCGCTGCGCACCGTTGCATTCGGGCGCTCGATGGCAGGCTCCAGCCGCTTGCGCAGCACCTTCAGGCTTTCGGCAAAGGCGGTCGTTATCTCTGGGCGGGATGCCTGAGCCTCGGCGATAACATCGGTTGCTGCTTCCCAGGTGAGCGGCGCGGGCAGGGGAATCACCAGACAGAGGGCTACGATGCCGAGATCATAGATACGCGCCTGCATGTGCCCATCGAGTTCTTGTCCATTGAGCGAGAATGCAAAATTGCTCAGATGTATCTCCAGCGGAAGCTGGGGAATATCGATGCTGGCGCCCCGGCTGACCACCGGACGCACGCGGGCGCTGGGTGACAGCAGCGTTTGACGGGCATGTTCCAGGTCAATGCTGTAGCTCAGGTCATAGAGTTGATAGAGTCGCAGCGTGGCGCGCTCGATGGCTGGTAATGTCTCAGGGGATGTCATCAAGCCTTCTCTCATGTCGGATTTCCTTCTCTTTATATTATGCGACGGTATTATGCGTTGCAGCGAGTGCGGGGTTGCTTGAATGCTGTCACTTCGCCGTTTCGTAACGCTTTTCGTAACGCTTGCGTGACACCAGTAGCGTAAGATAGAAGTGAGAAAAGTCCCTCGGCCTCAGGCGGTCAGGCAAAACAGACCACCTGGGAAGCGAGGGACAGGGAGGGCTTCTGGATATGGCAACATTTCTTCAGCGTTTCCGGCGCACCCAGCCTGAGGAGCAGCATGGGCGCCTCGAACGGCTGCCGACGGCGAACCTGGCTGCGGTGCTGACCCAGAACGGCATCAGCCAAAGCGATCTGCGCCAGTTGCGTGCCTCCGTGATTGGAGGCGCGCGCCAGAAAGTCGCTGGGGCGATTGAGATCGCGCCGAACGACCCCATCGTGGCCTATTTCCTCAGCGAGCCGGGCGCCGTCGAGATCGAGAAGTTGCACCTGGATTCGCCCGCCGTGCGCGCCCTCAAGGTGGCGGGCGTGAAGCTGGCGATCCCCCTGGTGAGCCAGGGCGAACTGGTTGGCCTTCTGAACATGGGGCCACGCCTGAGCGAACAAGATTATTCGACCTATGATCGTGGGCTGCTTCACTCGCTGGCACAGCAGGCCGCGCCTGCTGTACGGGTAGCCCAACTGGTGCGCGAGCAGCAGGCGGCCATCCGTATGAATGAGCGCATTGAGCAGGAACTGCGCGTCGCACGGGTCATCCAGCAGACGCTGCTGCCCAAGGAAATGCCTTCGCTGGCGGGCTGGCAGGTGGCGGCGTATTACCAACCGGCCAGGGCAGTTGGCGGCGATTTCTACGACTTCCTCTCCTTTGAGGATGGACGGCTGGGTCTGGTTATCGGCGATGTGACCGATAAGGGAGTGCCAGCTGCGCTGGTGATGGCGACGACGCGCAGCATCCTGCGCTCAACTGCGCAGGCGCTCGTCTCGCCGGGCAAGGCGCTGGAGCAGGCCAACGATCTGCTCTGCCCCGACATTCCAGCCAAGATGTTTGTCACCTGCCTTTACGCGATTCTGGACCCGGCCACCGGACGGCTGCAATACGCCAACGCGGGCCACGATCTGCCCTATCGCTATCATCAGGGCAGCGCCGCTGAACTGCGCGCCACCGGCATGCCGCTGGGCCTGCTGCCGGGGATGAGCTATGAGGAGAAGGAAACGATCCTGGAGCCGGGCGAGCGTGTGCTGTTCTACAGCGATGGTCTGGTGGAGGCGCATAACCCGCAGCGCGAGATGTTTGGCTTTCCCCGGCTGATGACGCTGCTGGCCGAGCAGGCCGGCGCGGCTGAGGTGATAGACTTCCTGCTGAAGCAACTGGCGGACTTCACTGGCCCAGAGTGGGAACAGGAGGACGATGTGACGCTGGTGACGCTGCAACGGCTGGAGCGCGATCAGGCACAGGTGGTTCCTGCTCCAACCCTCCCACGCGCTAAGCAGCCAGACGATGCGAGCGCCTTGCGGAGGCTGGCAAGCCTCTCGGTGCCCAGCGAGCCGGGCAACGAGCGCCTGGCAATGGAGCAGGTAGCCGAGGCAGTGCAGAGATTCGATCTGTCGGCCAGGCGACTGGAGCAGCTCAAGACTGCGGTAGCCGAGGCGACGATGAACGCGATGGAGCATGGCAACCACTATCGGCCCGATGCGCCGGTTGAGATTGCGGTGCTGGCCTCGGATGAAGCCGTCGTCGTGCGCATCACTGATGAGGGCGGCGCGCAGCCGATCCCAGAGGCTACCATCCCCAATCTGGAAGCCAAACTTGCCGAGTTGCAGACGCCGCGCGGCTGGGGGCTGTTCCTGATCCAGAATCTCGTGGATGAGGTGCGCGTGAGCAGCGATGAGACCTATCACACTATCGAATTGATACTCCGCCTGGAAGGAGGCAACAGCGATGCCAGCGAACATGCTTGAGGCGCGGGTGCGCCATCAGCCAGACGTTGCGATTGTCGATCTGCATGGAGAGATTAACTCCTTTGGCGAGGCCACGCTCAACGCCGCATATACAGAAGCGGAACACCAGGGGAGCGACTCCATTCTGCTCAACTTTTCCTATGTGGACTATATCAACAGTACCGGCATTGCCCTGATCGTTGGCTTGTTGGCGAGGGCACGCAAGACTCATCGTCGCTTGCTGGCCTGCGGCCTGAGCAATCACTACATTGAGATTTTCCAGATTACCCGCCTGGTCGATTTTATGAGCGTCTTCCCCGACGAGGCGAGCGCCCTGAATCCGCCAGCTTGAGGAAAAGGAGGGGAGACATGCCCCCGGCAAAAGTGCAGATAAATGTTCGGCAGGTCAGCGCCAGGGTCAGCATTATCGACATCCAGGGCGATGTCACGGCGTTTGCCGAAAATGCGTTCATGGAGGCGTACACCAAGGCCAACAGCCCAACTACCCGTGTCTTTATCTTGAATTTCGGCGGGTTGGAATACATGAACAGCAGCGGCATTGGCCTGCTCGTAACCTTGCTGATTCGTATCAATCGCCAGAAGCAGCGGATGTTTGCCTTTGGCCTGAGCGACCACTACCGCCATATCTTCGAGCTGACCCGCCTGAACGATGCCATCAGGATTTTTGACAGCGAGGCCGAGGCGCTGGATGCGGCGCATATGCCCTGAGACAGTTTCAGGGTTGTGAAAGAGGAGATTGCGCTATGATGTCCTCACCTATCTCTCCTGAAGAGGGAAATGTTCCTCCTGAAGCGGGCAAGCCCCGCGATGCCGACAACTGGGCGCGCAAGGTTTCGTCGTTGAAACTCGGCGTGATGCCCAGCGGCGCGCTGAACCTGAATGTGCAGGGAAAGCGCCCGGTTGGCCCCTTGCAGGGTTTTGGCTCGATGTGGCAGAAAACCTATCGCGTGCGCCTGACCGGCGCGAAGGTGTTGCCCACTGGAGTGATCAAGGTCTGGAAAGAACACTTCCCGGAGTTCTGGCCCAGGGGCAATCGCTTCTATGGGCCGCTGACGGGCATTGCCCCTGGCGAGGTGGGCCTGATTAACCTGGCGCTGCCCGGCGGCATGCCGCTCTCGACCGGCGTGATGGTGCTGTATGCCGACGAAGAGTCGTTCACTTTTATGACCCCGCAAGGGCATATCTTTGCCGGCTGGATTACCTTCAGCGCCCATGAAGACGAGGAGGGCACAGTGGCGCAGGTCCAACTGCTCATCCGCGCAAATGACCCGCTCTACGAGCTAGGCTTCCGCCTGGGCGTCTCGAAGAACGAGGATCGTTTCTGGCAGCATACGCTCTCTGCGCTGGCGGCGTACCTGGGGGTTGAGACGCCGCAGGTGCAAACTCAGGCGGTCTGCGTGGACCGCAAGATTCAGTGGACCCAGGCCAAAAATATCTGGCACAATGCCGGGGTTCGCACGACGCTCTATCTGGTGACGACGCCGGTGCGCGCGCCCGCGCGTTGGCTGCGCAGGCGCAATCAGCGCGCCGCCCAGAAGAGTGCTGGCGGCTGAAACCGCGCTTCGGCGAAGCGTCGGCTTCTCGCCGTCAAGAGGATAGATTATGGCGATACATACTGCCTATGATGCGGTGGTGGTTGGCTCCGGGCCGAATGGCCTGGCCGCCGCCATCACCCTGGCCCGCGCCGGGCGCTCGGTCATCGTCTTCGAGGCCAGGGACCAGATCGGCGGCGGATGCCGCACGGCTGAACTGACCTTGCCCGGCTTCGCGCATGATGTCTGCTCGGCCATCCACCCGATGGGCGTGGCTTCGCCCTTCATGCGCTCGCTGCCGCTGGAGCAGTATGGCCTGGAGTGGATTCAGCCCCTAGCGCCGCTGGCCCATCCCTTCGATGATGGCTCTGCCGCCGTGCTGGAGCGTTCCATCAAGGCGACGGGCGCCTGGCTGGGCGACGACGCTGCCGCCTATCGCCGGTTGATGGAGCCGCTGGTGAAGCAGTGGGAGCATCTGGTGGGGGACGCCCTTGGCCCGCTGCCCGTCCCGCCGCAGCATCCGTTCGTGCTGGCGCGCTTTGGCTTGCAGGCCATTCGCTCGATACGCGGGCTGGCCGAAAGCCGCTTCAAGGGGGAACACGCCCGCGCGCTGGTCGCAGGAATCGCGGCGCATGCCATGCTCTCGCTGGAACAACCCGTCAGCGCGGCCTTTGGCCTGGTACTGGGGATGCTGGGGCATGCCGTTGGCTGGCCCATGCCGCGCGGCGGCTCGCAGCGCATTGCCGACGCGATGGCTGCCTATCTGCGCGCGCTTGGCGGCGAGATCGTGACCGGCATGGAGGTGGAGTCGCTGGAGACGCTGCCCTCGGCGCGCGCCATCCTCTGCGATGTGACCCCGCGCCAACTGCTGCGCATCGCCCATCGGCGCCTGCCCAGCGGCTATCAGCATCGCTTGATGCGCTATCGCTATGGGCCGGGGGTTTGCAAGGTGGACCTCGCGCTGGATGGGCCGATTCCCTGGAAGGCGGAGGCGTGCCTGCGCGCCGGAACAGTGCATGTGGG
>JBJKSJ010000147.1:0-6487 GCA_046704085.1 Ktedonobacterales bacterium
GCGCAGCACCTCCTCTACCGGCGAGCCGCCGGGGTTAGCGATCAGCAGGCGCAGCGCCTTGCCGGTGAGCGCGCCACCCAGCAGGGCAAAGAGGACGGCCACCAGAATAGGAACCAGCAGAACTGCCAGGGTACTCTTGTTCAGCACCAGATCGAGCGCATCTTTGCGCGCCACCGCCAGGATCGGGCGCAAGCGCATGGGTTCTCTTCCTCGCTCTCTCCCGTCTATCGCCGCTGGATTAGCGCGAGCGCAACGCTCTCTTCGTACTATCGCTTATAGCTGGCGGCTTGTCAAGAGGGAGAGAACGGCAAAGTGAACCAGAAGGTGGACCCCTGACCAGGGGCGCTTTGCAGGCCCACCTGGCCCTGATGCTGCACGATGATCGTCCGGCTGATGTACAGACCCAGACCCAGCCCAATGCCGGAGCCGCTCTGCACCTCGATGCCCGGCGCGCGGTAGAATCGCTCCCAGAGGTGGCCTTGCTGTTCTGGCGACAGCCCCGGTCCTTGATCGCGCACCCAGATGCGCGCCTGGCTTCCCTCCACCTCCAGGCCCACATCGACCGGCTGCTCCTCGTAGGAGTACTTGAGGGCGTTGGTGAGATAGTTGGTGACAACCTGCGCAATGCGTTCGGTGTCTGCCGAAATGATGACTGGCTGCCCCTCTGCCAAATGCAAGCCCACCGTGCGGTCGGGATTGGCCTCGCGCTGCTCGGCAACCACCATCGTGACAATGGCCGCCAGGTCTGTCGATTCGGGGCGGATGGTCAATTTGCCGGTCTGGATGCGCGAAACATCCAGCAGATCGTTCACCAGGCGATTCAGCCGCTCGGTCTGATATTCGGTGCGCGCCAACTGATCCTGGAAATGCGCCAGGCGCTGAAGGAGATCGGCCACGGGAATGGATTGCTCCCCCAGCATCTGAAGCAGGCGGCGCTGCATCAATTGCAGATGCAGCCTGATGGTGGTGAGCGGCGTCTTGAGTTCATGGCTGGCGATGCCCATGAAGGCATCCATCTGGCGGTTAGCTGCGCGCAGCGCCAGCGCGTTGGCCTGCGCCTCCGCGCGCTCGCGCAGCAGCCGCCCGCGCTCCAGGGTCAGCCCAACCAGCCGGGCAACCGCCTCGGTCAGCATGATCTCCTGGGTGGTGTACAGATGCTCCTCGCCGCCATAGTCCAGGGCCAGTATGCCAATCAGATGCTCACCCACGTGGATAGGCGCCAGCAGCGCCTGCCGTATGCCGAATGGGTTCTGCTCATCGGCGAAAGGCGGCTGCGTCATATCCAGCAGCACCGCTTCGCCCGCGTTGAGGCGAGCGTCAATGGTAGGATCGGGCCACGCGCCAGGCGCGGGCATCTGCAACGGCCAGAAATGCTCTTCCGCTGACGAGAGACCCGTCACGGCCACCGCATCCAGGGTGGCCGTCCCTGGTTCCAGCACAAAGATGCTCATCCGCTGGCACTCCAGAAAGCTGCATGCCAGCTCGCTCAACCGCTGGGCAATGCTTTTGCCGCCCGATGAGGGCAGCGCTTCAGAAGATGCCCCTTCTGGCCCTTGCACCAGCGTTTCGGCCATCGCCAGCAGGGTCTCGAGCGCCGCCTGCGTGCGCTGCTCCAGGCGACGCTGCGACGTCACATCGCGGAAGGCGATCACAGCGGCGACAATCGCGTCTGCCGCGTCGCGCACGGGCGCCGTGCTGGCATTGATGGAGATGGTTTGCCCATCCCTGCGCCGGAGCCGCATATCGAGGGTATGTTCCCCGGTGAGGACTTCGCCGCGCAGCGCCCGGTTGACTGGAGACTGCTCTGGCGTCAGCCTCTGGCCGGTTTCGTCGCGCAGTTCTAGCCGGGTGGCGCGGTCTTCCACTGAGAGCGCGGCATAGCTTTCAGGCTCGACGGGCAGACCCAGCACTTTGCGGCCAGTGGTATTGACACGCAGAATATGCCCTTGCCAGTCATAGACGGCCAGCCCATCGGCGATGGCATCGAAGATGGCCTCTAGTTCGCGCGCGTGCGCGGCGGCTTCCACGTGGGCGCGCTGTTCGGCCTCATAGAGCCGCGCGTGATCGATTGCCAGGGCAATGCGTCCGGCCAGCAATTCGAGTAGCCGCGCATCATCCTGGCTGAAACGGTGCGGATGCACCGCCGTCACATGCAGCACGCCAATCACCCGCCCATCGACCACAAGCGGCACGCCTACTAACGAGCGAAAGGTCTCTTTCAGGAAGGGAAAAGCCGTCTGGGTCTGTGCGAGATCATCGATGATCAGCGTTTCCTGGCTGGCGGCGATGCTGCCGGCGATGCCCTGGCCCAGCGGGATTCTGACCTGATGCGCCCGCTCGGCCCCAAGCCCGCGCACGGCGCGCGCGGTCAGTTCCTGCCCGTCCTCGCTCAGCAAAAGGATCGAGCCATTATCGGCGCCCAACACCGTGCGCAGGCGATCCAGCAAGCCCACCAGCAGATCATCCAGCGTCAGATGCGCCAGCGCGGCGTCGCTGATGAACTGTAGGGTGTGCAGGCGCGCAGTAGCCTGTTCCGCGTTACGCCGCGCCCGTTCGCTGCGGCTGGTCGCGAAGCTGATGCAGCCGACAATCGCCAGAAACAAGCACAGGCCAGCGATCTCATTCTCTTTCAGCATCCAGGAGAGATGAGGCGGCAAGATGAAGTAGGCCAGGAAAACCGCCCCCGCGCCTCCGGCGATCAGACCTGGCCCTGCGCCCCAGTTGAGCGCGACCAGGACCACGACCAGAATAGGCACCAGGCTATGAAAAAAAAAGCGGGGAAAGAGTTGGAGCAAGAGCAAGTTGAAAGCCGCCACTACCACTTGCAAAAGCACGGCCAGGGCGTAGCCGACAGCAGGATGGCGCAGCGAGTCGGGCATCCAGGACGGCGCGAAGGTATTGGCCTGGAACCAGCGCCGCACAGCCAGCCCCCACCCCTTCGGCGGGTTGGCCGCTGGCGCCGTAGTGGCTGCCACTCCGGGTGTGTCGGTCTCGGTGGCAATACCTACGCCAGGATATGGCCTGGCGCTGCCATCACGCTCTGAAGTCAAAGACGCTACCTCATTTATCAGCGCACCTGCCCGTCTGCCGGAAGACACGCCGCAGTGGCAGGAGAACGTATTCAGGGAATTGGGCAGGGAAGATTGGAGGAAGCATTACGCGGACGATCAGCCGATCAAAAGCGCTCTCAGGAGAACCGGAAAGATGCCCAGGTCATTATACAAAAACAGCGCCAGGATAGCAACTGGCAAGCGTCCGCCAGCCAGGCTAGCCCACTCTTCCCACTTCCCCGCGCGAGAACTATCATCTTGCTAGCAGGTATGCTATACTCTCTCTCACGACCCGATTGCAGGAAGCAGAGCTAGCCCTGAAACGAGGAACTGACATGCAAGGGTTTTTCCATCTGCTCCTCGAAGCCTACATCAGTGAAACGCTTGGCGCCCAGCGCCTGCGCGAGATTCGCCAGCTAGCTGGCATGCAAGGACCTCCCCTTGCCACCGAGTATTATCCCGATCAGATTACCAGCAGGCTGATTCAGGCAATCTCCGATCAGCAGCATGTCAGCCCTGATGACGTGTGGAATCACTTCGGCATCTATTTTATGAACGCCCCGCTGGTGGAACAGCATTACCGCGCGTTCCTGGAGGGTCCGACCTCAGCGCACAGCTTTCTTGTCCAGGTGCCGACCATTCACCGCCTGCTGGCGGCCCACCTGAAGGGCGTCTCCTTCCCCCAGATCACCTTTGTTGAGCATGCCCCCGAACTGCTGGAGGTGGTCTACGATAGCCCCCGCCGTCTCTGCTCGTTTCTGCTAGGGATGATCGAAGGCGTCGGCATCCGCTTTCACGAAGCCCTGGAGGTCCGCGAGATGGAGTGCCAGCATCGGGGCGCGCCCGCCTGCCGGGTCTTGGTGCGCTTTCTGCCGGTGCGTCGCTCTGGCGCGCTGCCGCAGTACCCCTCCCTCGCGGGCGCCCCAGGCTCCGGGCCATATAGCCAGAGCAGCGCGCCAGGGTTCAGTTCGCGCGGCCCCAGTGGCCCATTGCCCCGCAGCCCGCTTCACCCCGTCGAGGCGTTCGGCCCGCGCGAAGACGCCTCTGCTGCCGAGGCCCGGCGCAAACGCGAGGAGGCCGAAGACATCCTGATTCTCCAGACCCTCGCCAGCGATGTGGCGTCGCGCTCACACGCGCTCCCCCAGCACGGCGCGCACGAACAGCCTCTGGGTCTGGCGCTCTCGCTCTTCGAGATCAACCAGCGGTTCACCACCAGCGGCGTCCCCGCCGAGCAGTCACGTCTGAGCTTGATTCAACGCGCGCTGACCCGCCTCGCTGTACAAGGCTTTATCGAAGCCAAACTGGACCCATATCCTACCCAGCCCGGCGCTCCTCCCGGTCTCGCCGCGCTGGGCGGGCAGGGCATCCTCGCCGCCCAACGCTATCGCATCACCTCGACTGGCAGAGCCTGGCTGCGTGAGAAACAAAGATGGTAGCTGGCCGACTGGGATGCGCACCAGGCCGATCTGGGGTGGGCCGCCCCCGCAGGGAGGCTTGGTGGCGTAGCCTCTAGACGCGGGTTCACCCGCCAGTTCCTCATTGACAGCAGCGCCCGCCGGTAGTAAGCTGGACGCAGGCAATCGTCGTATGTATCTTCCTTGTGAGCAGCTTGGGACTTCTCCGTCCCAAGGAGGACTTTGTGGAGAGTTTTAAGTGCCCTTATTGCGGCAAACTACACCCGGACACCACCATCTTTTGTGTCCAGAAGCAGCGCGCGCTGGTCAAATACCCCACCACGCTGCTGGTCACGCTCTTGCTCCTGGCCTTCGCTGCTGTCCTTGTCACTGCCTTTACCCAACCCATTGGCTCGGATAACAACAGTAGTTTCCTCGGCACTGTCTTTGTCTACAAGCCCTGGCTCTTCTATAGCTTCGTGGGGCTGCTGCTCCTCGTCTGGGAAGGTTCATTTCTGCGCAGCCGCCCGGTGCAGCGTTGGGTCATCTGGAGCGTGACCGTCATCGCGCTGCTGATCGTTGGCCTCATCACCGCCAAGCCCGACCTGATTACCGCCATTCGTCAATCGCAGGGACTCAAGGACTTCTTTACCAACCCCTGGCCCTACATCATCGCCAACCTGCTCTTTGTCCTCTTCTGGCTCTATCAGACTATCCGGCGGCGCATGCGGCGCAGCAAGAATCAGCCGCTGCCTTCGCTCTTCAGCGATACGCTCAAGGACGACGAAGAAAACCCGGCCATCGCCGAGACCGAGTATACCTCCGGCGATCTGCTGGCTGGCGCGATCATCTTCCTCTTCAGCGCGTTTGTCTTTCCCTTCCTCTATTTGATCATCGCGCGTTACGCGCTGGGGGCCATTCCGGCGGCCCAGGCGGCGGGCCAGACACCTCCCGACCTCACCTGGCTCTTCACCAACTTCTCCAAGATGACCACCCTGCGCATCGGCGGCAACCTGGCGGACCCCAATGACACCTCGGTGGGCTTCTCGCTGGCCCTGCTCGACCTTGCCATCGCCGCCCTGCTCTTTGCCATCAGCACCATCTCGCTCTTGATTGTCACCTACAACCAGGGCTTGCAGGAGATTCAGGCCGTGACTCCGGGCAACACCGGCAAACTGCCAACCATCACCCCGCAGAGCAGCGGCTTGCTGCCCAGCGCCGACGATCTGGCAAGGGCATCCCAGACGCCTTCGGGCGATCTCTCGACGCCCACCTTCACCACCGTTGGCGACGCCGATGCCGATGCCGTCACGCAAGAAGATGTCGAACTGGCCGTCGGCGAAACGGTGGCGCGCACCGCTGTGGCTGGCCTCACGCGCGCGCTGCTCTCGCTGCGCGTGGTCGCGGGCAGCGCCGCGCTTTCCATCCGCAACCTGCTCTGGCCCTTCGCCATCTTCGTCGGCGCGGCCTTCGCTGCCGCGCAGAGCGGCGTGGTCTATGACTATTTGCACGCCTCGAACAAGTTCCCCTACGCCGACTGGTCCACCCTCACCGGGACGAATGGCATCGGCCCCTCCTTCCTGAACTGGCTGACAAGCTGGGTGGAGATCGGCGTCTACGGGCTGGTCGCCCTGGCGCTGATTACCATTTCCATCGCCCTGCTCACCCGCGCCAGAGCCGTCCTGCCCGATGCCGTCAACTTCCTGCGCTGGTTTGGCCTGCTGGTCATCCTCACCTACTGGATTTTCGCGCTGGCTCTGCTGGGCCTCAATGCCGCCTATCGCTTCCAGGAGTTCGTCAAAGCCACCGACCCCAACAGCTTCTTCTATATCAAGAACTCCTGGCCGCTGGAGTTCGATCTGACGGCGATCATCTCGCTGGTGTTGTTCCTCTTCCTGGCCCTGCCGCCGTTGTTCGCCGAGCGCCGCAAACAGCGCCAACAGCAGCAGAAGCCCCAGCCCACCCAGGTCGTCGGCCCATAATCAACTCCTGCACGGCAGGGGGGTCTGCGGGGCAAAGACCAGCGTCCGCCCTCGCGGGGCG
>JBJKSJ010000148.1:0-7092 GCA_046704085.1 Ktedonobacterales bacterium
GATGAGAAGTCTTCCTGCTGCAATGAACATAGGGGTGATACGCGGCCTCAGAAAGAATGCGTTTATCGCAGTTAGGCCGCCTGGAGGAGAGCCTCGCGGGAGATAACCTGACAATAGGCGCTCAGCAGGCTATCCATGACGCTTTCCCATGTCCGCTGTTCTGCTGCGCGGCGTGCATTGGCGCCCAGAAGCGCCCGCTGATCTGGAGTTATCAGGAGTTGCTGAATGCTGCGGGCAAAGGCGGCATTATCCGCTAGCGGTATCAGGATGCCCGTCTCACCGTGTCGTACCAGATCACGCACCCCTTCCGCCTCGAATGCGACGACTGGGAGGCCGCTCGCCATTGCCTCAAGCACGGCCTGGCCGAATGTCTCAGTTGTGGAGGGGAAGGCAAAGAGATCAGCCGAGGCATAGGCTTCAGCGAGAGCCTCTCCGCGCAGGTAGCCGGTCAATGTGGCGCGATGACCGGCAAGCGCCTGCTGGAGGTCGTTTCGGGCCGGACCGTCGCCCACAAGAACCAGATAGGTATGCTCGTCCTCTATGGCAGTGAAGGCTGAGACAAGCGCCATCAAATTCTTTTCGTAGGAGAGGCGACCCACGTATAGGACGATCTGGGCAGTTGGGTCTGGGGTAATACGCTGGCGCCAGAGTTGGGAACGACGTCTGGGTGTAAAAAGGGCAGCGTCCACACCACGCGGCCAGATGCCTACCGGTGTAAATCCCTGATGCTTCAATTGAAACGCGGTTGATGGCGATGGACAGAGTGTTGCCTGGCAATGCTGGTGCAGGAAGCGCCGATAGGCCCAGACTGGTTTCTCCAACGCGCCAAGGTGGAAATAGTTGCAATAGGCCGCGATATTGGTATGGTAGGAGGCGATAATCGGGATAGCCAGTCGCTGTGCCCAGAAGATAGCCGCCGCGCCCAGCAGCATTGGATCAGCCACATGCACAATATCTGGGTGGAAGCTCTCCAGAAGGCGCTTGAACTTCGGAGGGGGAAAGAGCATGTGTAGTTCAGGATACATCGGTAGTGGCAGCCCTGGCGCGCCGAAGACTCGCGCTCCGGCGTACCGTTTTGGGGCGCCTTCTGGCCCCAGCACGATGGCTTGATGGCCCCGTCGCTGGAGATGCTCAAGAAGCATTGCTAGCGCGCGCGTGACTCCATCGATTTTTGGCAAGAAGTTTTCTGTTACCAGGGCAATTCGCATGAGTCAGGCTCCTTTTTGTTCCTCTAAGAAGATTATTTGTCCCTTGTGTTAACCTTCTATGGAGCCTGTGTAAAACTCCTGTTCTATACGCGCCACTCTTCGCGCTTTGTTTCACATAGGCGCGATAATGGAGGGAACACGCAAGGAAGAACCCATCTGGAAGATTTCCCGGGAAAACTTCCAGATGGGTTCTTCCTTGCGTATATCGAGGCTATTCAGTTTGCCTGGCTGGAAGAGGGCGGCCTGGCAGCCACCAGTTCCAGCGCCCCAGCAGGCGCATCGTGGCCAGGACGAGCAGTGAGCGAATGATCGTCGCATCAACCAGCACGGCAACGGCCATAGACTCCATCCCGAATTCTGTGTAGAGGAAAGGCTTCCTAAAGAGGGGGAAGAAAAGACGATACTCCGGCATACCTTGTTCAATAGTCACATCATTTATGAATTGGTCATAAGCGCGAAGACAGAGCAGGTTTTGAAGGGAAACAGGAGGAGTTGGCGCACGTGGTGAGCAGCATCCCCATTGACTGCCTGAGAAACTGCTCTCCAGGCAACCTCCAACGTTCAGGGGTACTCTCTGCGGAGGGAAGGTCGGATCCTTTTTGGAGTCTGGCAAGACTGCAAACAGAGCAGAGACGGAGCGTTACCCTCCTGGCATTGAGCGTTGCTTCGCTGTCTGAAAAATCGGCCAGCCAATTTCGGTGCGCCACTGCGTCGCATCACTGGTCGTGCGCGCATCGACGAGATAGTACTCTCGAACGGGACCAACAATGGCCAATGCATGCTTGGAAACGTAGGCACCAAGCGCTCCATACGTGGCATTAATCGTCGTGTGTGAACCGCAATGGAGCGTGACCGCCAACTCAGCGGCTGGCACGACCAGCGGCGAAATCCGCCCGACGGTTTGTATCTGGCGAGAGACGGGGACAAACACGGTGGCTTCACCGCGTTCATATTGAAATACTTCGCTCGAAAACAGGCCACCGCTCGGACCTGCCGGCTGCACTCCTTGCACGGCAACCGTCGCATACAATTCTCCAAGGGCACCATGATACCACACCAGCAGATCACTCAGATCAACGATCTCCTGGATTCCCACCGCCTGCGTTGCTGGAACCGTTCGGTGTTCCACGGTGAGTGGTGCGAGAGCGGGTTCCAAGAGATTGCGCAGTGACATCACCGCTTGGCGAGTCTGCTCCAGTTCCCCCTCTAACCGACTCAGATGGGCAGCGATCAGCGCATTGCGGGTGTCAAGATCCGGTGCCGCCAGCACCGCCTTCACCTCATCAATGGGCATAGTGAGGTCCCGAAACCGCTGGATAATTTGAGCGGTTGGAATTTGTTCCACGCGGTAGTGTCGATATCCCGTGTTTGGGTCGACCTCAGCCGGTTCAAGCAGCCCCACCTGATGGTAGTAGCGCAGCGTTTTGATGCTCAGGTGCGTTATCAGAGAAAAGTCCCCAATGGTCAGTGCATCTTGCATAGGTAGAGACCCTCCCCAGGTGGTGGTGTGTTGTTCCCTAGAAAGGACTATACACTCTCCACCCACTGGAGAGTCAATCCGAAAATAGCCTCTTGACTTTGCTCTCACAGGATGCACCATACTTGCTTTAGAGCCTTCCACCTGGATGAGCGCAAGAGAATAAGAGCAGATGACCAAAGGGAGCATCTCATGACGAACAGCTTAAACCCGATTATTGCCCAGCACATCGCGGCGGTGAACGCTTTTGACACGAACGCGATCGTCTCGACCTTTGCCGACGATGCCTTCGTCAATGACGCGCACCGAGAATTCTGGGGCATTGACGCGATCAGGCGTTGGGTGGAGAAAGAGATGATCGGTGATAAGGTGACTATTGACGTCCGTGAAGTGATCGACCACTATGGAGACACGATCGTCCGTGGTGCCTACGACGGCGAGTATGACAAAACCAATCTGCCAGCCGGTGACCTGATCTTGTCGAACTACTTTACGGTTCGCGACGGCAAGATTGTGAGCCTGATTGTCATCCGCAACACGCCAGCTGCCTATTAGAAGAAAGAGGGGAGCAGCAAGAACAGCGATGCGCTTGCTGCTCTTCCGCAAACCGTCTCGATGCGGGCTCCATCTCGACTTGTACCACCAGATGCATGACAAAGAGAGGAAAGAGCACACATGGCATACGAATTGGACCCGGAAATCGCAACCGTTCTTGCAGCCGTCCAGCAACAAAGCGCAAACCTGCCCGTCGTCGAATGAGGCGATTGGAAGGCTCTCCGTCAAATTAATTTAGCCTGCTTGCTAGGAAATGTTAAGAATCCACGTGGTCCGTATTCGAAATGGGCTTGCTTATATTCGTACTCTCATAGAGGGGATTGAGCCAGGCAAACAGACCAGTTCGGTGCGCGCCTAACAATTCCCAGGCACTTAACAACGCGATGCCATAGATGCCCAGGAGGAGTGCTCCTATAGCGAAGACGAGATCAGCATGAGTGGGAGAAATGAACAGCTGGATGGCACTGATAAGTGTCTGGAGGTAGAGGTAGTGGCTGATCACGGTCAGCCACATCCTTCGCACCACATTTTGCCAGGAAGGCCATGGCCTGAGCATGAGCCACGCCTGACTCAGACTATTCATCAACCCCAGGAGGCTCAGAATCAGGGCAATGATCCCGATATTCCAGTGAGGCAGCACAGCTCCCAGCGCAATGAAGAAGCCAGTAAACAGGGCTGAGAACGTATTACTCGCCATCGTACGCGACTCGACCGGAGCGCCTAATTGTACTATCCGATGAGGGGCAAGTGAGACCGCAACGAAGAGCAAGCCAATGAGAGCGGCACCCGCGCCAGCAGCCGTCATAAAGAAGGGAAAGTATTCTGGAGGAACCATCGATTTTCCCACTTTCTTCAAAAAACCATTTTGTTGATCGGCGTGTATCGTATCAAACGATGGTTCTGTTTGTATACCTCTTCTTAAGAGAAGAGTGGAGACATCAGGAAATAACATACTTTAGAAAGTACCTTTACCCAAAATCCCGGTTGGCTTAAGGTTGCGTGCTCCGCGGCTGATTGCTGAACAATCGGCCAGTGCGAAGGAGTGGTTCGAGGAAACCGCGTTCATTTCCCGTCTTTCTTGTGCATTACCGTCATAGTCTGCTCCCTTACCTCCTCTCCCTTGCTTCTCAGCCCTTTGGCTTGCCTACCTGGTCGTGCCCATCTCTTAGCTCGATGAAATTTCTCTCCCTCTGCACAACATTCGGCTTGGTGTCCGGCCATGCCCAGGCCAACCTCTTTCGTGCTGATCAGCGAGGTGACGGTGATGGCTCCCGCAACGATGACAAAGAGCAGCGCAGCGTTGGTGATGACGCTGCCGGTCTTCTCCAGGCCGCGCGCAACGGCATAACGGCGGCAATGAGAGTGCCAAAGATGATGAGCAGGACCACCAGCGCGATAGGCAAGGCAGTGACGTCTGCATGCTCTGTGTCTTGCAGGGCAATCTGGTTAAACTCGTCGTAGACCGCCAGATTGCCTGTGATGTATATCTGGGCCGGGCCAGCCGAAGCCGTGCTGGCAACTCGCGCGCGAAAGTCGCCAAACTGCTGCTGCATAGCGTCTGCGTCTTTGGTGAAGTTTACCACGACGAATGTGGTGCGCCCGTCCAGCCCGACGCTGCCAGGGTTCACGCTGGCTACATTGGGGAAGCCACGCGCCTGGCTGATGAAGTCGTTAACCTGGCTCTGATAGGTAGGATCGCTGACAGGCGTATTGGCCGAGTGGAAGACTACCTCCGCCTGGGAGGGCGGCTGATGCAGCTTGTCAATGGCGATAGTTTCGACCTGCACAGATTCACTGCCACTGAACGAGTAACCGCCCCCTGTCAGGACCGATGAAATCTTGCTTGCAAATGGCAGGCTGACCAGCAGGGCAACCACCCAGAGGGCGATAATATACCAGCGAAAAGGGTAAATCTGGCGGCCATAGGCCAGCCCCAGACGATAGATGGCGTGTGTCTCAAGCGAAGCGGGAGGTTCCTCATGGGATATGCTGCCATAACTATAGGGTGCGAGAGGCGCTTCATGCCAGAGGTGTCTCGCTCTACTGCTCATCACCCGACGCGAAAGGATACCCACAGGGATGGGTGAGCATCCTGTGGGTTCCGTTGCAAGGAAACCGATGGCTTGAACGCTTTGCTGCGTCAAGAACAGTTTTGGGGGTTGTTGCAGGCAGGCGCGGGAAGACTGATAAGCTGGTTGGCGTCTAGTTCGCCGTTGAAACTTGCCGGTTGCTTGCCCTGAGCGTTCGCCGCGTCGGTAGCCGGGTTGATTGTGACCTGGAGGGTGTTGAAGGTTCCCGACTGGCGCTGGACCAGGAGCGAGTAGGGCGCCTGGCCGGTCCCTATGGTTTTGCCAGGGGCGGCAACCTTGGGTGTATACCACGTCAGGGTGATCGTGGCTGTGCAATGTGGTGGAATGGAGACCAGGCCGCCCCACATCGCCAGGTCAGGCTCATCGCTGGTGGTGTTGCGTGGCCCGCTGATCGAGTCAATCGGCCAGGGCGTGACACCATCGGACTTATCGACGTAGCTGAACGAATAGGGCATGCCGGTGGCCCACCCACCGGCTGAGCAGGAAAGCCCGCCGCCCGGATAGGGGTTATAGTACGAGCATTGGGGGAACGTGGCATATTTGCTCGGCTGTGGGTTGGCAGGCGGCGGTGGCGCTTTCCAGCCAGACGGGAGCGACGGCAGACACATGGGCGAGCCGCTATCAAATCCATAGCCGGAGATGAGCCGACTGCCAGCCGGCGCGTAGACGCGGACGTAATCGCGGTAGGTGGGATAGCCGTAGACATCACCTTGCTTATTGTAATTCAACGTGAGCGTGAGGTGATGCGTTGCGCCGCCAGAAGCGTCAAGCTGCACGACATCTTTCTGGGTCGTTTGCACGTACTGGGTAGCTTTGCTGACGCTGATGTTGGACTGCACCAGCATCCAGGTATCAGTTGAGCCGCTGCGATCAATCGAGGCATCCATCCCATATTTGGTAAGCAGCGCCTCAGCCTGCGGGTTCGTCAGATAAACCTCCAGGTCTTTGCTCTTCATGTCGGCCAGCACCTGTTTGGCAACCTGCATAAGCTGGCTGAAGGGCAATTGACGCACGCGCTCTTCCAGCAGACGGCCCACCAGCGAGGTAAATCGCTTGCGCGCTGTGATGGAGGTATCGCTCGCCGAAATCCGTTTCTCTTTGGCGATGCCTGCCGGGTCTTGTTGATAATAATGGATGCGCTCTTCCAGATTCTGAGCGGTGATCGTCTCGTCATAGTCTGGGACGTAGATGGGGCCGGTGATGGCAAGGATATGCTCGATGGGAATCGGCGTGAGTTGGATCACGCCATCGACCTGGCCGCCGCCCTCTTTGGCGAACAGGTCGATAGCCTCCTGCGCGGTGGTCGGAAAATCGGCGGAGATATTGGAATCGCGCAGACCGAAGTTTCCAAAGGGCCACCAACTCCATTTGGCTGGCGCCCGTTTGCCAAGGGCATAGCCAGTTCCGGTGCCCGCGTAATCGAGAAAGGCAATATCTTGCAGCGCCAGAGAGCCGATGCGCCCGCCGTTGATCGTCACAACGCCATATTGCCCAGCGAAGCCCCCGCTGCCGCGAAGTTCTGAGCGGTCCAGCGTCTGCACCAGGAAATTGCGCGGTTGATCGATGCCCAGCGCCCAGATGCCTACCGGAAGCAGATTGTTCACTTGATCCAAGATATGGTGGGCTTCTGGCAGGAGGTTGATGGCCTTGCCAAAGGTGAGACGCTGGCAGGCGCTGACAGGCAGGTCGTTCAGGTTGATGCCAGAAAGCTGTGTCTGGATGTCTCCCAGAATATGATCGGCATCGTTGATAGTGGTCTGAA
>JBJKSJ010000149.1:0-6037 GCA_046704085.1 Ktedonobacterales bacterium
TCACAATCTGACCGACGTTTTAAGCGTTGCCCGCCACGCTCGCGGTCCCATTCGGCGCGACAGGCGCGGGCAGCGTGGCAGGCGCGGGCGAGGGCGCAATCCCGGCGCCCAGCAGCAGCACGATGCAGACGCCCAGCGCGCTGATCCAGAGCGGGTCGGGCGAACCCAGCGGCAGCAAGGCGCCCAGACCCAGGACCGCGATTGCCAGCCCATACAGACAGGTCTTCGCGCCGCCCGCATCCCAGAAAACGCGCGGCCAGTCGCTGCGAATAATTGGGCCGCCCACCTCGCGCTCGGCGTGGGCCAGCGCGTGGCGGAAGATCAGCACGCCGCCAATGATGAGCGTCAGGCTGGTAGCGTAGACAAAGATCAGCGAGGGCAGCGCCTGAAGCACGCTCTGCGTGCCTTGCTGGCCCAGGCCGCTTGCCAGGTCGGCGGCGGCAAAAAGCACAACCCATTCCAGAACGATGACGATCCACAGCAGTGTGCGCAGCGCGGGCCGCGTCACACGCGCCAGCGTGAAGGGGCGCAGGAAGACGCCAACGGCAAAGCCGCCAAAGAAGCAAAGCTGCGCAACGAGCAGCAGCGTCACGCCTGTCGAGTTGGGCGTATTGCTCGAATTGTTTTGCACCAGCGAGCGCCCGATGCCCTGGCAGAGCAGCGCCGCGCCCACGCCCAGCGGCACAGCGGCGCGCGCGATGGCCCGCACGACGCGCGCGCGGGTGAAGTGCGTGCTGGGCACGCGCGCAAAGGCGCTGGCCTGCGGCGGGCGTATCAAAGCCAGCGCGGCGACCACAACGGCCACCACCAGCGCGATGGCCCCAAGCTCAAGCGTCAGCACGCCGCCGCTGAAATGCCCGGAATTATCCGGCGCGGGCAGCACCCGACCCAGCGCGGCCAACAGCACAATCGTCAGCAGAAATGACCCTGGCGCCCAGGGATAGCGTTGCTGTTGTAACAGGCGAAACATCTGTCTCACCTCCCGTATACTCTCTGCTGGGGCGCAGGACGGTAGCCTGCCAGCTTGCCGAGCGCCCATTGTGCGCATGAGTATATCCGCATCAGCCAGCCCTGTCAATGGCCCAGCAGGGTGATCCCTCGTAGCGCCAGCTTCCAGCCGGCAGGGGTGAGGGTCTGGCGCGTGCCCAGACGCTGCCCTCTGAAGCGGACGTTCGCCCGCGCCATCACGCCAACGTCGAGTCCGCCTCTTCCGCCTTGCCGCGTGGGATCAGCACACAGCCGACGGCCAGGAAGATCGGCCAGACGCGGGCCACCAGCGAGGGGCCGTTGAGGCTCGGCGCGGCCAGCAGCATATAGGCCGCCAGGATGACCAGCCCCAGCGCGCCGATGGCAAAGCGCCCGCCGCCGCTGCGCCAGAGCGCCCGCAGCCGGTTTGGCCTGGCCCCTGGGCCGGAGAGCGTCACCCCCGCGATCTGCGCCGAGTAGCGCCGGTCCATCAATTCGCGGGCGATGGCGACCAGCGGAACGACCCCTCCCAGCGCCACCACGCTGGGCGCGATGGCCGAGCGATACGTGCCGTCGAACGTGGCCGTGAAGAGCATGAAGAGCGTGAGCCATTCGGTGACGATCACCGCCAGCGCCGCCCAGGCCATCCAGGCCGGGCGCGACGGGCGCAGCGCGTAGGGCCGCGCCGCCAGTCCCAGCGCGAAGCCCAGCGCCAGCAGCGTCACAGAGATCACCGCGTGCAGGCTCGTGGTCGGGCTGGCCGAGAAGAGATCGGAGGCGATCTTGTAGTTGAAGCAGAAGGCCAGCCCCACGCCAAAGAGCGGCGCGGCCCGCGCCACCGCCCGCAGGCGCGGCCAGCGGGTCGGCTGTGTCGGCGGGGGCAGTTTTGGCATCGCCTCGGTGGGTTCATAGGCGTTGCCAGGATTGCCAGGCAAGCGCGTGGGCGCTCCGCCAGCGGGCACAGCCCACTGGCCGCGCTGCTTCAGGCTGCGCCGGTAAACGAACACACCGCCCAGCAGCCCCAGCGCGATCACCGCGCCAACGACCAGCGCCGTCCGCAGCGTCAGTGTCTGGTTTGCCAGCACCACAACCGCGATCATTGTCGCCAGCGTCACCAGAAACGTTCCTGGCAGCCAGGGCAGCCGTCGGATAGAAGGGAGCGAATCCATAAAAGCCTGCCTGCAACCCCTGATTGCGCTCTATCGCAAAGTGTTACATCCAACGATCCAACGGCTCAAGTATAAGACAGCGCGGCCAGCGGCGCAAGAGGGCAGGCGATTTTATTCTCCATCTCGCCCCGGCGCGCGGGCGCGGCGCGGGCGCAGCAGGTGGCGCGTGTTCAGGACGATCTCGGCCAGCAGCCAGAGCGCCGCCAGCGCCCAGAACGAGATGTTCAGCGGGTCCGCAGCGGCGGGCGCCTCCAGCCGCGCCAGCGCGATCCCAAAGAGCGCCAGGCCCGTCCAGAACGTCAGGCCAGAGGGCGTGGTGAAGAGCAGCGTGCCAAAGGAGACCGGCGCCCGCGACCACCCCTGCTGCCGAAGCTGGCGCTCCGTCAGCATCAGCAATATCCCCAGCAGCGCAAACAGCGCCGCAAACAGCACCTGAAAGGCGTGATCGGTCTGCGACTCTTGCTGCGTGTGCGCGGCAAAGATGGGGACCAGTGCCAGCGCCGCGCACGAACTGAGCAGCAGTCCCACCGCCAGCGCGCCCACGATCAGGCGCAGCGCGTGGCGCGAAAGCAATGGATGCCGTCGGGGATCAGGTCGTTCTTGCATGGCAACCTCAACAGGAGAACAGCAACCCATGAGTACATCCATCAAGCGCGGCATCATCCAGTCGTTCAACCAGGCCAACTGGACGGCCACCGTGCAGCTCTTGCCCAGCCAGGGCAATTATCTCACCAGCGTCCAGGTCGCCAAACACCTGCGCGCCGCAGAGATCGTGCCCGGCGATCAGTGCGCCGTCCTCTTCTTCGATGACTTGAACCCAGCCGATGCCGTAATTATCGCAGTCTACAGCGTACCATCGGCAGCGCCTGTGCCACCAGTGACCAGCCTGGCTGGCGGCGCGGGCGCGCCCCTCACTGGCGACGTGCAGCTTGTCCCTGGCCCCTCCGGCAGCGTCAGCATCAGCGAGAGCGGCCAGCAGATTGTTATCGACGCCAGCGGCGGCTCTGGCAGCCCGCCGCTCGTGGATACCAACGCCTCAACCGTCACGATCACCGATACCAGCCTGCATGTCCTCAACACGCTCAGCTTCACCCTCGCGGCGAGCGAGACGCCGCTGGTGCTGGGCACGGTCCATTATCGCTATGGCCCGGCCAGCGCGGGGCTGCATCTCAGCTTCTGGCTGGATGGCGCGCAGATCGGCCCCCAGGCGTCCATCGCCGGCAATGGCATGCTGGTGAACCAGACAAGCGAGGCCCAGCAGTTCACCTGCGCCTTTTATCAAACCATCGCCGCTGGCGCGCATACCCTGCAAACCAAGGTCTCCGAGGCGCTGGCTGTCAGCACTGCCTCGATCTACTGGTCGCAACTGGCCCTGAAAGGATGATGACCATGAATCTGACCGATCTCGAAAACGCCGTGCGCCAGGACCTCTTCGACCCCGCCGGGCCAAACCAACGCTGGCAGACCAGCGACATTGACCGCGCGCTGGACAAAGCGGTGGACCGCTACAGCGCCTACGCGCCCAATATCGTGCAGGTCGCTCTGGCGAGCATCCCCGGCCAGCGCACTTATCCCTTCCCGTCGGGCATGAGTCCGGCGAGCGGCGCGTGGTGGGTCGAGCGCGTAGACTATCCGCTGCTTGTCCCTGGCTCGGCCATTGCCGCGCCGGGCAGCGCGCCCACGCTGGCGGCAGCGGCTGGCGCGGGGCTGGGCATCGGCGCGTATCAATACGCCGTCACCTTAGTGACCGCCAGCGGCGAGACCATCCCCGGCCCGGTGGCAGGCGTGACCACCACCAGCGGCAACCAGCAGGTCAACCTGAGCAGCATCCCGCTCGGCCCGACGCCCGCGCCGCTCAGCGGGACCAGCGCCAGCGTCACCGTCCTCTCGCGGCGGCTCTATCGCACCATCGCTGGCGGGAACGGGCTGCTCCTGCTGGCGACCCTGGCCGACAACACGACGACCAGCTATCTGGACAGCGCCGCCGACAGCGCGCTGGGCGCAGCCGCGCCAACGGTCAACACGGCGGGGCTGCTGGCCTATCCGCCCGTGCGCCGTGCCTACACCGAGGATGTCGGCCTGGGCACGTTCACCCTCAAGCTGGCCGATGCCGAACTGCCCGTCGATACCAGCCTGGTGCTGCGCGTCTCTTTCGGCACGAAGCACGAGCTTGACTCCAGCGGCAGCACCATCCCCGAAGTTCACCGCGATGTCATCGTCCTGGGCGCCTGCGCCTACGCCCTGCTGGCCTATCAGGTGCCGACCAACGATAACTTTCAGTTTCAGGACGGCGCGCTGCACGACCGGCTCGACGATTCGATGATTCCCAAAAGCTGGCGCCAGGCGGGCGTAGACATGCTGGGCCGCTACTATGCCCGGCTGGAAGAGGTCAAACAGCGGCGCGACTTCGCCAACGCCGCCATCATCCAGTGGGGCGATGTCCCCGCCCGCTGGCAGCGGCTCTGATCGGGCCACGCGGCGCCCCGCCCCACGCAGGCGAATGAATTCGCGCCTAAGGGCGGCAGAGCCGCCACCAAACCCGCCTGCGCGGGTTCCCCTCCCCCATTGGCCCGGCAGTCTTCCTATCTGCGACGACTGAGGATATGCCTGGCGCAGAGGGAGTGGGGAGTCCCTGAAGAGGGACGTGGTGGCCGCAGGCCCTTAGGCGCGGTTTTAACCGCCAGCCCGGCGGAACTTCCAGCGCGTTGCCGTGCCATGAAAGGCCGATCCCCCGTCAAGCCCCTCGTCATCGGAGCGCCAGCCAAAGGCAACCTGGGGCAGGAAGGCGTAGGGCAGATCGTTCGTTTCCAGCTTCCAATGATACTTTGCCTCGTAGAGCCGGGCGATCTGCTCCAGCAGGGCCGGGTCGTTCGCCATCTCTCTGGTCTCGCCCTCTAGAATCACCGTTTTGCTGGCGCTCTCCAGGTGAACGGTGGTCGCCGGATTCTGGGCCAGGTTCTTCCAGGCCAGCGAGCCGGTGCTGAAGTAGAGAACATTATCCAGCCAGATGCCCCAGACCGGGCGACAGTGCGGCTGGCCGTTGGGGCGCGTCGTCGCGATCCAGTAGTTGCGCGCCACCTCCAACTGCGCGACGGCCCATTTCCAGGGCAGCCGTTTCGGTTCAAGATGGCCGCCATACATGCGCGGGCGGCTGGCTTCTGGCTCGAAGGTATCAGGTGTCTGGGCTTCCAACGAAATCACCTCCTGGCGTGATCAGCGCGCCTGGCGCGCTTCATCCTCAAGCATAGCTGGATATTCCAGACACCTGTTGTCAGGTTTGCCCTGAAGCCAGCACGCCAGCGTTACAACGTGTTGTGCAACGCGGCAGATGACCTGTGCCCAAACAGGCTATTAAAGCCAGCCCAGCAGCGGATAGCTGAAGTCTTTGCCCTGAAACGCCTGGATCGCGCCGTAGATGCTCAGGACTAGAGCGGTGAGGCCAAGGATCAGGGCAAAGGCCAGGAAGGCAAACAGCCAGGAAGGAAAGGTGGGATTGACCACCGTATCGCTGGTTATTGCCTGAGAAGCAGTGGCAAAGAGCGTGTTCACAACATTGAAAATCAGCACGTTGGCAACCACCACCCCAAGCGCGACCAGCGCCATATGAAAGAAGAGGGCTTGCTTCGCCTGGCGCGCGGCGTAAGGCATAGTATCGCGCGCGGCCATCCAGATGATCAGCGGGGCAAGCAATGGCGCGAAGAAGCTGCTGAGATGAGCGATCCCGGCCATGCGTGTCTCATTCCTGGGCGCTTGCACCGGAAAACCGCCGAGAGGAGCGCCGCCGGGATTGGCAGCGCCAGGGGGAGTGCCGCCAGAACTGCTATTTTGTCCCCCGCCGCCATACTGCGTGTTCTGATTGTTCGCCATAACCACACCTTCTCTCATCCAAAGCATGATCCAGC
>JBJKSJ010000150.1:0-18335 GCA_046704085.1 Ktedonobacterales bacterium
AATATACCGTGTTCATGCTGCCTTCTAAAAAGTCCCTGCTGTACTCTGCCAGACGCGCCTGCTGCGGCGATCTGAAGTGCTGCGCGTCACTTTCAAGTCCGAATGAGAGTATCACATATGGGTGTTAGAAGGGCATATGAGAAGTGTTAGAGGTCTGTAGGAAAAGTGTTAGAGAAGCGTTAGAGACGCTGAGGTTATCTGGCGCCCGACTGGCTCAGTGCCCGCCCGGATTGCTGCGCCAGGTCCTCCACGTCGGCTAATTGTTGATTAAGCCATGCCGCCAGATCTTCCCGCTCAATCAGCGCGCGCAGCTGTTTGGCGCGTTGTTGTCGCTCCTCCTGCGGCATCTCCATCGCGTGGATCATGGCGCGCATCGTTTCCTCCACGTCGGTGGGAACGATGGTCAGGCTGCTCTCGCCAAGCTGCTGCGCTGTTCCGGCGGTTTCGGAGAGGATCAGCACGCCATCGCGCTCGTTGACAACCGGCCCCTCTTTTGCCACCAGATTCATGCCGTCCATGATTGGGTTGACCAGCAGAGCGTCGTAGTGGCGCATGGCCTCCATTGCCCTGGCGCGATTGTTCTCGAAGAAGGCTTCGATGGGCTTCCAGTCGTCGTTGCCATACGTCTCGTTGATTTTCTGGATGATTTTGCGCACCTCGCGCTCGTAGCGCCGATAGCTGGGCAAGCCCTGGCGCGAGGGCACCAGAAACGCCAGAAACTTGACTTTGCCGATCAGGTCCGAGCGATGCTTGAGCAAGTTCTCAAAGGCGTGGAAGCCGCGCACGATATTTTTCGTCGGTTCCACGCGATCTACGCGCATGAACGTAAACTCGCCCAGCAGCTTGCGCACCTCGCTCTCGTGGTGGCGCTTGCCACGCGCTGCTTCCTGGCGCACCTCGTTGACATCAATCGAGATGGGATAGTCGCGCACCAGGGTAGTATGCCCACGCCAGGCGATGTGCCCCCTGCCACGCCGATCCTCGGTCACTTTGGCATCCTCGACCAGAAACCGCGTGGCGTACAGGAAGTTGGCGGCGTCTCGGCTGGTCTGAAAGCCTACGATGTCGTTTGCCAGCAGACTATGATAGATGCCCATGAGCATCTCGCGTGGCAGCAATTGCCAGTAGCGCATGTTCGGCCAGGGGATGTGAATAAAGTGATGGATAATGGTATTCTCGGTAAGTCCCTCTTGTTCCAATTGCTCGCGGAGCATGCCCGGAGTGAGGTAGAGGTGATAGTCCTGGAGCATGACCAGCGTCGGAGCGTGATTGCGAACAACTTCTTCGTAGACAACCTGGGCAATGGCCTGGTTCACTTGCTTATAGCCTTGCTCCCATAGGTGATAGGTCTGGGCGGTAAAGGTCGGTTCTTCAGCCGTGTTCCAGAGGTAGTGCTGCAAGAACCAGAGAATGCGGTTGCTGATGCCATCATAGTGCCGCTGATACACCGTTGGGGACACATTGACAAAGCGGGTCGGTGGCATTTCCGGCTCTTTGTGTCGGCGGCTGGGAGGTTGATGACCGTTCGCTCTGGCGCCGTCCGTGGGAAAAGCACTTGTCTCAGCGTCAGTTCTGGCGGCTTCCTGCTGCTCGGCGATGGTCCGGTCGGCGTCGGTCATGGCGACGGCAATCCAGGTGAAACCGCCCGGCGGGGCATAGCGCGCCGCCGGTTGCAGCGCCGTGACCATGCCGCCCGCGCCGCGTTTGGTTCTGAGGATGCCGTTTTTATCGATACTATGCTCGGTTGGTCCGCGATTGCTGGCGATTATCAACCGGCGTTGTTGCGCTGCTTCTGTATTCATGCTCTTCGCCCTTCTGTATCACGGCGCCGTCCTGGCTGCCAATCAGACTGCCCCTTGCGTTTCTCAATGGTTGGCGCGAGCAAGTCGTATGCCAGCGAGAGATAACGTGTCTCGCTCTCCTTGCGTTCTGTGGGCTTGTAGCCTACAATGGCCTGGGATGACCTTGTAGTCTGTAGTGCTATTCATTGCTTAAAGTATAACATGGATAAATTGCTGGTTGCTGTCATCATGGGCAGCAAGTCGGATTGGGAGACGATGCGCCACGCCGATGAGCTGCTGACGCGCTTTGACGTGGCGCATGAATGCCGCATTGTCTCGGCGCACCGCACGCCGGGTTGGATGGCCGAGTTTGCCTCTGGGGCCGAGGCGCGCGGAATCGAAGTGATTATTGCAGGCGCGGGCGGCGCGGCGCATCTGCCGGGCATGACCGCTGCCTATACAACCCTGCCAGTGCTGGGAGTGCCCATTGAGAGCCGGGCACTCAAGGGCATGGATTCGCTGCTCTCGATTGCGCAGATGCCTGCGGGCGTGCCCGTCGGAACGCTGGCTATCGGCCAGGCCGGGGCGACCAACGCCGCGCTGCTGGCTGTCGCCATCCTTGCCAACACGCGCCCGGAGCTGCGCCAGAAGCTGCGCCAGTTTCGCGCCGAACAGACCGAAAAAGTGATGAAGGACACGCTGCCATGAGCCAGCCCATTCTTCCTGGCGCAACGATTGGCGTGCTGGGCAGCGGCCAGCTTGGACGCATGCTGGCGATTGCGGCGCGGCGTATGGGCTATCGCATCCATACCTTCTCGCCAGAGCAGGATACGCCCACCGGCCAGGTGGCCGACCTGGAAATTGCCGCTGCGTATGACGATCTCGACGCCGTGCGCGCCTTTGCGCGTCAGGTCGCTGTCGTGACCTTCGAGTTTGAGAATGTCTCCGCTGCTGCTGCCCAGGCGGCAGCAGAGTACGCCCCGGTGCGCCCAGCGGGCGAGGTGCTGCACACGACGCAGCATCGCCTGCGCGAAAAGACGTTTCTTGCCAGTCACCGCTTTCCAGTCACGCCGTTTCGGCCTGTTCGCTCGCTGGATGATCTGCACAGCGCCCTGGGTGATCTGGGATGTCCGGCGGTGCTAAAGACGGCAGGCTTTGGCTACGATGGCAAGGGGCAGGTCAAGATTGCCGCGCTCGACGAGGCGGCAGGCGCATGGAGATCGCTGGGCGGCCTGGAGGCGCTGCTGGAGGCGTTTGTCGATTTCGAGCGAGAGGTATCTGTTGTCGCGGCGCGCGGGCTGGATGGCGCTTTTGCGCACTATGGTGTGATCGAGAACCATCACCGCAACCATATCCTGGATGTCTCGCTGGCGCCGTCCGCGTTGGCGCCAGAAATAAACGCCGAGGCGGTAGAAATTGCGCGAGGGGTTCTGGAGGCTCTAGATGTAGTGGGCGTGCTGTGCGTAGAGTTTTTCCTGACCCGCGCGGGGAAGTTGCTGGTCAATGAACTGGCGCCGCGCCCACATAACTCCGGCCACCTGACCTTTGACGCCTGTGTCACCAGCCAGTTTGAGCAGCAATTGCGCGCGGTCTGCGGCCTGCCACTGGGTTCAACGGAGCAACTGCGGCCTGCGGCGATGGCGAACCTGCTGGGCGATCTCTGGCAGGTCGGCGAGCCGGATTGGGCGGCGGCCTGCGCTTTCCCCAACGTCAAGCTGCACCTCTATGGTAAACACGCGCCGCACCCTGGCCGCAAGATGGGGCATCTAACGGCCCTGGCCGAGAGCGCGCAGGAGGCGGCGCAGATGGCTCGCGCTGCCCGCGCCGCGTTAATCCCTGCCCATTCCGCAATGCAGCGATAATCATCTGGGGTTCGACGCCTGGCAATGAACGCCAGGCGCTCATATATTACGCTGAGGAGGCGCAATCGTGGTTATCGACGAGATTCTGGCGGCCAACGAAACCTTTGTGAGCCATCACCAACCGGCACAACTGAGCCATCTGCCGCGCAAACGGATGGCAGTTGTCACCTGTATGGACACACGCCTGACGCATCTCTTTGAGGAGGCGCTGGGTCTTCATCGCGGCGATGTGCTGCAACTGCGCATGGCGGGCGCAACGATTCCAGCGGGGCAAGAGATCAACGGCGACCTGATTCGTTCGCTGGCAGGAGCGATCTATCTGCTGGGGGTGCGCGAGGTGGCCGTCGTCGGGCATACCGATTGTGGTCTCTCGCATGGTGATCTGGCGCGCGTGACCGCAGCGATGCAGGCGCTGGGCGTGGACCCGGCTACGCTGCCGGAACAGGGCGCCGATCTGCTGCGCTGGCTGGGCACGTTCCAGGATGTGTGCGAAAACACGGCTCGCACGGCCCGTGCCATCCGCACCAGCCCCTATCTGCCGCGTAAGATTCCCGTGCATGCCCTGGTGATCGATGTGCAGAGTGGCAAGCTGGAGGTGATTGAGCGCGGGGAGTGAATGACACCACATCTGGCTGAAGTGCGCCTGTAGCGCAGCTTGCGTGTAGCGCAACGGTCCCTGGAGGCGAACCGTTTGTCGGCACGGAGGCTGGAATTCCAGGCGGCAGGCATTCTTTTGACAGGGACACGGCGAGAGTGGAGAGACTATCGCCGTGTCCCTGTGTGGCGCCTGGTCTGCCCTGAGGATGATGGTCGGCTGCCCATCTGGTCGAAGTGCTTGCCCATGCGCAAGGCCACCATCAAGAACACGACTGAGAGGAAGCCTATGCTGGCAATCAGCAGGACGATGATAAACGTTCCGATCATGCTGGCTCCTGCACCTTTCAGGTGAGCTTGAGTAGCGATGTTGCCATCGCATTATATCCCATCGTGTTGAATGATCGCTGGCGCAGTGATTCGCCACGCCGTGCCGACGGCGCTCCAATGGAAACTGGTTTATGCCAGAGCAAGGGGCGCGCCACTTGATCTTATCGTTGAGCGAGCGCCTCGCTGAGAGTGTGTCATGAGGTATGCTACAATGCAAGCGAAAGGAAGATTGTGAAGAAAGTGATCGCGTCGCCCCGCATGCTCCTGATCTGGAGGGAGGAACGCAATGGCTGCCAGCCCAAACAGCGACCTGGCTCGCTTTACTGAAGAACTCAACCGCTTGTATGGCGAACTGTGTGCAACCCTGGCCGAGATTCCGTCTGCCCGGCTGTATGTCCAGCCAGCATTGGGCGGCTGGACGCCAATGGAAGACCTGGCCCATGTGGCCGAGATGCTCAACTTCTGGTCGGAACAGATTGATCGCTTTCAGCGCCAGCCCGGCGCCTCGTTTGGACGCGTGGCAAGCAACCCTGAGCGCATCCGCTATATCGCAGAGCATGCGCGCGCGACGCCTGAACAGGTGACGGCGCTGCTTGACCAGGGACACGCGACGGCGCTGGCGCTGCTTCAGCGGCTGCAACCCTCCGATCTGGAGACGACGGGCGAGCATATGAAGTTTGGCACACAGACCGTGCGCCAGGCGATTCAGGAGTGGCTGATCGATCATCTGGATGAGCATGTCAAACAACTGAAAGCGATTGCTGCCGACGTGGCATAATCAGTCGTCGAGAGGAGCGCGGAACAGGAGCAAGCTGGTTCTGCTTGTCAATCCTGGGGGCATATCCCGCGCTAAGAGACTTTTCAAGCGTTCGCCCGTCAGGTATAATAAGCGAAATATCGTCGAGTAGAAAGATCTATTGGTGGCCCGGCCAGCAGAGGCGGGCCATTTTGGGAATAGGGAGCGCGCGGAGGAGAAAGCAGGTAGGGTCATACGATGCTCCTCACCATCTTTTTAACCTGCTCCCTGTAACCCTTTATAAGAGGAGATGTAACGTGGCAGAATACAACCTTTCGCGCCGACCTGGCGGCGAGCGTAACCTGGGCGGGCAGAGTGATGGGATGGAGATGAACTCGCTAGAGAGCGGGGAGGCCAGGCACGAGGCGGGCAAGCGCGAAGTCGAGATGTATATTCGCACCTTCCATACGCTCTTGCGCAGTTCTGGAGAGGTGGGACTGAAGGCGTTGGTCCAGGCGCATTACAATATTGATTCCGCTTTGCATCCCGATGCTCGTTCGACCAAACCGGATATGTCGGCCTTTATCTACAGCGCGCTGCGCCTGCCCGATGCCGTGCTGAATTGTAACCGCATTCTGCTGGGGCAGTCGGAAGAGGTCTTCCAGCAGCAGGGCTACGAGGTGAGTACGTGGGAGTCGGTGACGGCTTCTGCCAGGCGGCGCAAGTGGTTTTATGATGGCAAGAATACCCTGGCCGCCTACGTCGCCAGCGTCAGCGACACCGAAGATATTGTGCCTGTCCTGGTGGCGATGCAGATTGAGTGGAATAAGTTTAACTGGCTGCTCAACGCGGACCCGACGACGATGCAGCTTTTGGAGAGCCGGGTTGATAAAGCCTCTCCTGTCTTTGCCGAGATTACCAAGGTGCTGCGCGAGCGTTTGCAGGTTTCACCAGATGATTGGCGCCGCCTGGAGGTGATCTGGGGCGACCAGATGTGGGCAAACCTGCTGACCATTGGCCGCGAGCGCAAGAACTTCACGCTGCGTATGCTGGGTGGCTCGCATGTAGGCTATGTGCGGGCAACGCGCAAATGGTGGGCGCCGGTTGGCAAGCTCCTCGATGATCTTGGCCTGACGGATCGCCCCATGTATTTTGTATCCAGCAATACGCATAGCCTGGTGAATCTGCTTTCTGGCACGGTGCTGCGGCGCGAGGCGGAGATCACGCGCTTTGCGCTCAGCGGCAAAGACCCGATGCTGGCTGACGAGTGCCGCAAGCTCCAGGAGGGGCGTGTCCCCGGCAACTGGCAGAACTTTCTCTATTATGCGGCCCGTGAATATATCAAGACTCCCGACGGCCAGGATTTCATTCGCAGCCGCCCGGCTGAAGATCAAGAGCGCGGCATCTGGAATGTCACTGCGCGCCAGGGTGTGGAAGTGGATGCCCAGATTATTGATCTCTCTAAAGTGCGTGCTGATGATACTGACCCTCGCTGTCGCCTTCCTGGGCTGGAGCGGCTGGCCCGCAGCAAAGCTATCATCCTGAACATTGATTACCCGCTGGGCATGGCGGCCTATCGGATGCTGCGTGAAGTGATGGAGAATCTGTCGCAGGCACGCGGCATCTATGTGCTGGGAAAAGCGGCGACCCTCAACGGCAGTATCGGCGATGTGATGATCTCGGATGTAGTTCTGGATGAACACAGCCAGAACGTCTACTGGCTGGAGAACTGCTTCACGGCTGGGGATGTTGGCCCCCAACTGGTCTATGGCTCGGTGCTGGATAATCAGAAGGCGGTGTCCTCCAAGGGCACCTTCTTGCAGAACCGCCAGTACCTGGACTTCTACTATCGCGCCAACTATACCGTCGTGGAAATGGAGAGCGGCCCCTATCTCAACGCCGTTTACGAAGCCCTTTACACGACGCGCTATCCCACCGGGGAGAATATCAATTTTGCGCGCCTGCCTTTTGACCTGGGTATCCTGCACTATGCTTCAGATACACCGTATACGCGCGGCAAGAACCTGGGCGCAGGCAGCCTATCGTACTTTGGGATGGATTCTACCTATGGCGCGGCTATCGCTATTGCGCGTCGCATCCTGAGTAATGAGTTGAGCATCATCACGCCCAGTCAAGCGCCTGTTGCCGCACCAACGCCTGTCGCTACAGGGGCGCTTGGTGGAGCTTCGACATTTAATAACCTGACCGGCAGTGTGACGAATGGGATCGCCCCGCCGGTCCCTGCCGGCGCTTCTGGTGGGGCCAGCGCGGCTTCTGCAAAGTCAACCGGACCGCTCGCCAGCGGTAGCGGCGCCAGTTCCAGCTTCCTGTTCCGCCCCTTTGGCAAGGAACGCAAGGAAGCCACAGAAGGCGATCAGGCTGCGCCTGGTAAGGGTGAATCTGTCAGCCAGTAAGAGCGCGAGGATGGGTGTCCCCGCTCGCCCTGTCAGGGCGAGCGGGGACTTTTTCGCACGTTGCGCTTATGCCAATTGATAAATGATGGCAAGCAGTTCGTCGAGGTCAAACGGCTTTCTAAGAACGCCTTTTATCAGGCGTTTCTCGATCACCCCAGGGCTGACCGGGCGCACAAAGCCGGTGGCTGAAATGACCACGACCACATGCTCCCTGAGTAGCTGGGGATCGGCATCCATGCGGTCGAGAATGTCATAGCCGCTAATATCGGGCATCATCAGATCAAGCAGCACCAGATAGCGGCCCTGGCCGCCCCTGAGTAATGCCAGGGCTTCCCGACCATTGCGTGCTGTATCGACATGAAAGCCCTCGCTCTCGATGGCCTCTACCAACAATTCCCGGATGCCATCATCGTCCTCGCAGACCAGGATGGTCCGCAGCGGGGCTGGCTCCTTCTCGCCAGAAGGGGGTGTTGTCGGAAGGTGAGAGGTTCTCTGCTGATCAGACACGGTGGTTCCTGTTCTTCTTCAAAAGAGGCGGGATCATGGCTCACACTCTGCCTTCCCTTTCAGCAACCCTCGTTCCAGGAAGGAGCGATCTCTTGTGTTGTACCATACGCGCCACCCACAATCAATCACTTGTCCAAGAGGAACAGGTGAGCGGATACCAGCAATGGTATCCGCTCCTGCGTGGCTGTTCGGGGCGAGAGCTTTGCCCGCCTCACGGCGCCTGGCCTGCTAGAAAGCGCCCAGAGCTTTACCAAAATCGATAATATTGGGCGCGCCCAGGCCGGTGGCAAGGTCGAAGCCTGCGGTGGCCAGATAGGCGATATTGTTTCCCTCGGTCACATCATAGAAGGGGTGGAGCGACCCGCTCTGATTCGCCAGGTGATAGAAGGTGGCCGGCCCACCAACCTGTGATTTCTTGTGCTGGAGCAGGCCCTGATCAACCAGCGCGATGCCCGCCGCCCAGACGGGCGCAGCCAGGCTGGTGCCGCCGCTGCTATACCATGTCCCAGCGAGATAAAGTGGCACGTTCAGCGCGATGGCCGATACATCGGGGACTTCGCGCGCGCCGTTCGAGTACGAGTTCTGGACCCCGGCGCCTTTCTGCCAGGACGGCTGCTTAAAGTCCAAGCTCAAGCCGCCGCCTGTGCCCCAATCGTTGCTGCACTTGTTCGTGTCCGGGCTGGCATTGTACCAGGCAGGCTCGGTGGTACGGCGCCCGTGTGCGTCGGTCTGCAAGAGTGTGCCGCCAACCGCCAGCGTATAGGGATCGGCAGCCGGGAAATCAACGGCAAGCTGGTTATAAGCGCCATCGTCAAATGCGGCGCAATCGCCGGAGGCCGCCGCAACGGTGATGCCTTCGGCTGCCAGGCGTTGCAGGGCTTGATCGAGCGCGTGGATTTCATCCGCGCTGAAGCTTGCTTCGGCGCCGCCCCAACTGGTGCTGACTATCTGGACGCGATCATCCTGGGCGATGCTCTCCAAAATGTCCGTGTAGCCCTGAGCAAAGGAGGGAATGTCGGGGCCACAGACCGGCAGATTGCAGTAGGAGGCTTGATACTCCTGCAATTGCGCGTCGGGGGCCAGCGTACTCAAATACTCCAAATCCAGGGTTGCCTCGCCAGTGGAGTCGTTATCAGTAATCTTTGCGCCGCCGTCAACTTGAGTGATACTGTGGTGCAGCTTGCCGCCAGTGGTGCAGCTCAGGAAGGTGTTCAGGTCAGCCGGAGAGACAGCATCGTTAAACTCGACGACGCCAATAGTGATGCCCTTGCCAGTGTAGCCCGCCTGATAGGCGTTTGAGTAGTTATAGGCCGCTGCGATCTGGCTGGGCGAAACGCCTTGCGCGCCATTGCAGATCGGTGGCGGCGCAGGCGGCGTGGGTGGCTTGGGATGGGGAAGATTGAAATCGCTCAGACCCACGATATAGTTGATGATCTGATCGATCCCTGGTGGCGGGGCAAATTGTCCCATTGGTCCAAAGAATGTGGCGCCATTTTGCTGAAAGACTTGCAGCGAGATATGAAATGCCTGCTGAATCTGCGCGGCGGTGGCCGAAACGGTTAAAGCATCTTTGAGTGAGGAAACCGAGAGTATCTGGAAGCCCTGTGAGGAAAGGAAATTTGTTGCCGCGTCGATCATTGGTTGGGGCGCGCCGTAGCGCGAGGCAACCTCTGCGGGGGTCAGGAAATGACCGTATTGAGGCGAGTTCGGGTCATAGATGGCGGCCAGGTCGTTGGCAAGCGCCTGCCGATTGGTTGCCAGGCCAATGGTCAATTGCAGGCGCGTATTCGCAGGCACTGCTCCGGTGACTTGCGCGCTCGCTGCTCCGGCTGGCAACGTCCCGATGGGGGGTAGTGGCGGAAGTGGGGTCGGAGTGCTTTGGCTTGGAGTAGATTGTTGTTGAGTCGTATGCTGGCCGCCGCAGGCGGCCAGCAAAAGCAGCAGCGTCCCTAACCCCAGGAAGAGACGCATCGCGCGTCTCTGGCGCATCCAGTGGGAAAGCGTTACATGATACTGCATAGCGTGAGCGCGGCATCATTGAGAGGTGCTTTTGCCGCCTTCTCCTTCCAATGTTTCAACGAGCAGCCACCCATTCGTCGGCAGCGCCAGACGGCTGGATGGATGCGCACAAGTATAGCATAGCCGACAAATAGGGTAGATAGGCTGAGATGGTTCTGTCTCAAGTATATGCGCTCTCTTTGTGGTTGCCCATGACGTGGTTCACGCTCTGGTTGTGGGCTGCTTCATACCGTCGTTTGCATCCTTTGCCAAAGCCAAAATGTCATCGCATCGAAGCTGATGCGAGTTCCCAGGCGCGCTTGTGTGGTCAGAGGCCGTGCATCCTGGCCTTGACTTCTGGGCGGAGCGGCGTTATACTTCTGGTAAGTCATTGCTGAAAGAAAGCATGGCGTTGAACAGGAAGAGTACGCGACGGCGCAGAGAACAGAGAGTCGGGGAAGGTGAGAGCCGATACCGGCGCAGTCGCTGAATGGTCCTGGGAGCCGCGAGCCGAACGTGCCGGGCGCATGCCCCGCCAGTAGGCGTTCGCCGGAGAAGCCTACCGTTATCCAGGCAGGGTATCGAGCGTGTAGAACATCTGCCGATCTGTACCTGAAATGAGGAGTGATGCAGCCAGCGCGGTCATGCCGCAGGCTGAGGACATCGCTCGAAGTGGGGTGGCACCACGAAGGCCAATGCTGATTGAGCCTCTCGTCCCGTTGAGGGATGAGAGGCTTTTTGTATTACGGATGCGGTTTCGCAACTGCTGGCGAGACCGGATGTAATGGAGGTGAGCAGGCATATGACTGAACGGAAGAAACGTGCTTTTTCAGGCATTCAACCATCGGGAAATCTGCATATCGGCAATTATCTGGGGGCGATTCGCAACTGGGTTGCCACGTTGGAGGAACACGACAACATCTTCTGCATCGTGGACCTGCATGCGTTGACCGTCGAGCCGGAGGCTCGCGCGGCGGACCTGCACGCCAACACGATGCAGTTGGCGGCGCTCTATGTGGCCTGCGGGCTAGACCCGCAAAAGTGCGCGCTCTTTGTGCAGTCGCATTTGCACGAGCATTCCGAACTGGCGTGGATGTTGGGGTGCGTGACGCCCACCGGCTGGCTGAACCGTATGACGCAGTTCAAGTCCAAGGCGGGCGAGCATCAAGAGCAGGCCAGCGCGGGCCTCTACACCTATCCAGTGCTGATGGCTGCCGACATCCTGCTCTATCACACGGATGTTGTTCCGGTGGGCGATGACCAACGCCAGCATGTGGAACTGACCCGCGATATTGCCGAACGCTTCAACTACCTCTTCGGGCCAACGTTTACCGTGCCGGAGCCGCTGATTCGTGAGGTGGGCGCGCGCATCATGTCGCTGGACGAGCCGACGAAGAAGATGAGCAAGAGCGAGCCGGGTTCCTATATCGCCTTGCTTGACCCGCCGGAGGTCATCCGAAAGAAGTTGGCGCGCGCCACGACAGACTCGGAGCGCCTGATTCGCTTCGATGAGTCGCGGCCCGGCGTCTATAACCTGCTCTCGATCTACGAACTGCTGACCGGCCAGACGCGCCCGGCCATCGAGGCGCATTTCGAGGGCAAGGGCTACAAAGACCTGAAGACCGAGGTTGCCGAGGCACTGATCGCCGAACTGGAGCCGATCCAGCGGCGCTACTATGACCTGATGGCCGACCCGACGCAGGTGACGGCGATTCTGGATGCTGGCGCGGCGCGGGTGCGCCCCCTGGCCCAGGCAACGCTGCGGGAAGCGCAGATCAAAATGGGGCTGCGAGGCAGGTAAGGAGTGTGATCATGTATCAGCCGACATTGGAGGAGGCGCGGCGCTTGCGCGATGTCGCGCGCACGGAGCAGCCCGGCGCGGGGAATCTGCTGCCGATTTCGTGCGAGGTCTTCGCCGATCTAGAGACGCCGGTTTCGGTCTACCTCAAGGTGGCGGGGGACGCCCCCTACACCTTTTTGTTGGAAAGCGTGGAGGGTGGCGAGCGCATCGCGCGCTACTCCTTTGTCGGGCTGAACCCCTATCTGGTGATGACCGTGCAGGGCCGACGCGCAGCGCTCACCTGGCGCAGCGGCTCCAAAGCCGGAGCGTGTGAGGACGTGCCCTGCGATGACCCGCTGCGGCTGATTGAGGCGGAGCTAGGGCGCTCGCGGCTGGTCAGGCTGCCGGGATTGCCGCGCTTTCACGGCGGCGCGGTGGGCTATCTGGGCTATGAGACGGTGGCGCGCTTCGAGCGCCTGCCCGTGCCGGAGGCCGACCCGCTGGACCTGCCGGAGTCGATCTATTGCTTCACCGAAACGATGCTGGTCTTCGATCATCTGCGACGCAGCCTGCGCATCGTCGCGCATGTCCGGCTGGATGATGACCTGGAAGCGAATTATCAGCGCGCGGTAGAGACAATCAAGAGCATTCAGGGGCGGCTGAGCAGAGGGATGACGGGAACGATTCGGCCTAAGGGCGTTCCGCCGCCAAACCCGCCTGCGCGGGTTCCCCCAACCCCAGGCACGCCAGGCGAATATGCTCATCCCCTGGGCGGGGACCACCGCCGCGCCGATGGAGGGCGGGGCGCTGCCTGCGATGAGCCGCTCTTCCTCACCTCGCGCGCGCGCTTTGAGGCGATGGTCGAGCGCGCCAAAGACTATATTCTGGCGGGCGACATCTTTCAGGTCGTGCTGTCGCAGCGTTTTGCGCGCCCGGTGCGCGCCGCGCCGTTTACGGTCTATCGCGCGCTGCGTTCGATCAATCCGTCGCCATATCTGTACTACCTCAATCTGGGCGAGATGGCGGTGGTCGGCGCGTCGCCGGAACTTCTGGCGCGCGTGGAGGATGGCGAGGTGGTCGTGCGCCCGCTGGCAGGAACGCGCCCGCGTGGACAAGACGCGGCCAGCGATCTGGCCTTGGAGCAGGAACTCCAGGCGGATGAGAAGGAGCGTGCCGAGCATCTGATGCTGGTGGACCTGGCGCGCAACGATGTCGGGCGCGTCGCTGAGCCGGGCAGCGTGCAGGTCACGCAGTTTATGCAGGTAGAGCGTTATTCGCATGTCATGCACCTGATGTCGCATGTCAGCGGGCGGCTGCGCGGCGACCTGACACCCTATGATGCCCTGCGCGCGGCCTTTCCAGCGGGCACGCTCTCCGGCGCGCCCAAGGTGCGCGCGATGGAGATCATTGCCGAACTGGAGGGCGAGCGGCGTGGCGTCTATGGAGGCGCGGTGGGCTATTTCAGCCACAGCGGTAACCTGGATATGGCGATTACGCTGCGCACGCTGGTGATGAAAGACGGCATGGCCTACGGGCAGGTGGGCGCTGGCATTGTGGCCGATTCGGTTCCAGCGAAAGAATACGAAGAAACGCTGCATAAGGCCAGCGCGGCGCTGCTGGCGCTGGATCAGGCCGAAGCTTTGGAGCAGGGAGGAGCCATGTATGTTGCTGCTGCTCGATAATTACGACAGCTTCACCTATAACCTCCATCAATATCTCTCTGCACTCGGCGCGGCGGTGATCGTGCGGCGCAACGATCAGGTCACGCTGGCAGGGATTACGGAGCTGGCTCCGGCGGGCATTGTCATCTCGCCCGGCCCCTGTACACCCAACGAGGCGGGCATCTGCAACGAGGTAATCCGTACTTTTGGGCCGAAGACGCCAATCCTGGGCGTTTGCCTGGGGCATCAGTGCATCGGCCAGGTCTATGGCGGGCGCGTCATCCGCGCGCCGGTTCCCATGCACGGTAAACCCTCGCGTATTACTCATCAGGGGCAGGGGGTGCTGGCTGGTTTGCCGCAGCCGTTCGAGGCGGTGCGCTATCATAGCCTGATCGTCGAGCCCGCCACGCTGCCCACCGACCTAGAGATTACCGCCGAGACAGAGGATGGGCTGATTATGGCGCTGCGCCATCGGCGCTTTCCGGTGGAGGGGGTGCAGTTCCATCCAGAGTCCATGCTGACCCTCCCCGGCAAAGACCTGCTGCGCAATTTTCTGGCGCTGGTTGAGGCACGTTCATACCAGGAGGCAATCCGATGATTAAAGAAGCCATTGCGCATGTGGCGGCGGGCCAGTCGCTCACGGAGCCAGAGGCCGTCGCGGTGATGGAAGAGATGATGAGCGGCGAGGCGACGCCCTCGCAGCTTGGGGCGTTCCTGACGGCGCTGCGCCTGAAAGGCGAGACCGTCGAGGAGATTGCCGGGCTGGCGCGGGTGATGCGCGAGAAGGCCGTGCATGTGCCCATTCCCGCAGGCATTTCGCCGGTTGACACCTGCGGGACCGGCGGCGACAATGCAGGCACGTTCAATGTCTCGACGGCAGCGGGCCTGGTGGTGGCTGCCTGCGGGCAGCCCGTCGCCAAGCACGGCAACCGCGCGGCTACCAGCCGCTGCGGCAGCGCCGACGTGCTGGAGGCGCTGGGTGTGAAGATTGAACTCAAGCCGGAACAGGTGGCACGCTGCGTGACCGAGGCGGGGTTTGGCTTTATGTTCGCTCCGGCGTATCATCCGGCGATGAAGCACGTTGGCCCGACGCGCCGCGAGATCGGCATTCGCACGGTCTTCAACATCCTGGGGCCGCTGACCAATCCGGCGGGCGCGGCCTATCAGGTGATGGGTGTGCCCGATCCCAGCCTGGCGCCAAAGATGGGCGAGGCGCTGCTGCGCCTGGGCTGCAAGCGCGCGCTGGTCGTCTATGGCGAGGATGGGATGGACGAGATTTCGCTGGGCGCGCCGACCTTGATCTGCGAGGTGCTGGGCAGCCAGGGCGACCTGCGCGAGTATCGCGTGACGCCGGAAGATTTTGGCCTGACGCGCCAGAGCCGCGAGGCCGTGCGCGGCGGCGACGCGGCTTTTAACGCCGAGGTGCTGCGCGATACGCTGGCGGGCAGGCTGAACGACGCGCATGCCGAGATGGTCAGCCTGAACGCGGGCGCGGCGCTGCTGGCGAGCGAGCGTGTTGGCACACTCGCCGAGGGTGTCAAGCTGGCGCGCGAAACGCTGCGCTCCGGGCGCGCCGCGCAAACGCTCGCAGCGGTCGCCGCGCTGAGCCAGATAGCCTGACGTCGCCCTGCGTGTAGCGCCGCCGTCCCTGGCGGCGCATTGGTGGGGCGCTTGTACCGCAGGCGTCTCGCCTGCGAATCGGTGGCTAGTGTCGAGGCTGGCGCCTTGAGCAAAAGCGATGAAGCGCATCGGGAGAAATTATGGCAACTATTCTGGACAAGATCGTGGCGCGCACCCGCGCCGATCTGGAAGAGGAGCAGCAGCGCGTGCCGCTGGAGGAGATGCGCCGCCGCGCGCACGAGGCGCTGCCGCCGCGCGACTTCCTGGGCGCGCTCAGAGGGTCGCTGCTGTCCACGACTCAGAGTGAGGCGACGCTGATCGCCGAGGTCAAGAAAGCTTCGCCGTCGAAGGGGCTGCTCGCGCCGGACTTCGATCCGCTGGCGCTGGCGCGGGCCTATGAAGCGGGCGGCGCGTCGGCCATCTCGGTGCTGACGGAGCCGCATTTCTTCCAGGGGTCGCTGGAGCATCTGGAGGCGGTGCGCGCGGTAGTGGCGCTGCCAGTGCTGCGCAAAGATTTTAACGTGGACCCCTATCAGGTCTATCAAGCGCGCGCCGCCGGGGCCGACGCCATCTTGCTGATCTGCGCGTTGCTGGATGACGCGGAACTCAGCCTGCTGCTGGGGCTGGCGCGCCAGTTGGGGATGCGCTGTCTGGTCGAGGTGCATGACGAAGCGGAGACAAAACGGGCTGTTGCCAGCGGGGCAGCGATCATCGGCATCAATAACCGCGACCTGCGCGATTTTCATGTAGACACCGATGTCACGCGCCGCCTGTGCGCTTTGATCCCCAGAGATCGTATCGTGATCAGCGAGAGCGGGCTGCACAGCGGCCAGGATGTGCAGGCGGCGGCGCTGATGGGCGCGCAGTCCGTCCTGATCGGCGAGGCGCTGGTGACGGCGCAGGACGTGGCGGCGAAGGTGCGCGAACTGGCGCCGCTGCGCATCAAAATCTGTGGCGTGCGCACACCAGAGCAGGCGCTGGCGGCTGCCGATGCGGGCGCGCACTTTATCGGGCTGGTCTATTATCCGACCAGCCATCGGCTGGTGACACCCGCGCAGGCAGCCACGATCACTCGCGCGCTGCGCGAGCGCGCGGCGGCTGGCGGGTCCGCGCCCAGGGCAGTGGGCGTTTTTGTGAATGAGCCACCGGAAAAGATTAACGCGCTGGCCCGCGAATGCGGGTTGGACCTGGCTCAACTCAGTGGCGACGAATCGCCCGAAGCCTGCCGGGCGATTGAGGTTCCGGTGATCAAAGCCGCGCGCCCTCAGCGGCTTGACGACCTGGAGGCGCTGGAGCGGTATCGTCCGGGCGTACTGGCCTTTCTGCTGGATACGAAGGTGGAAGGCCAGTGGGGCGGGACCGGCGCGGTGGGCGACTGGTCGCTGGCGCGGCAGATGGCCCGACGCTATCCGACGCTGCTGGCCGGAGGGCTGACGCCCGACAACGTGAGCGGCGCAGTGGAGGCCGCGCAGCCCTGGGGCGTCGATGTCAGTAGCGGCGTGGAGACGGACGGCCAGAAAGACCTGGGCAAGATTGCGCAGTTCACGGCGAATGCCAGGTCTGCCCGGCACGGACGCCCGACCTTGCCCACAGGCCAGCACGACCAGGCGCCAGAATCTTTGCGCCTGCAAACGAGGCCATAGCCGATGCTGACATTCACGATTCAAGAGGTCATTGAGCGTTTTGGGGCTTTTCGCATTGGCGTTGTGGTGGCTGAAGGGCTGACCATCCAGCCGGAGCGGCCCACAGAACTTGAGCAGGCCATCCACGCCGCCGAGCAGGAGGCGGAGACAGCCCTGGCAGCGACGGCGCTGGCGGATATTCCCGAACTGCGCTACTGGCGCGAGGCGTATAAAGCCTTTGGCGTGAAGAAGACGAGCTATCGCAGTTCTGTCGAGCGATTGCTGAAGCGCGTGCAGCAGGGCGGCGGGCTGCCGCGCGTCAACAATCTGGTGGATGCCTATAACCTGATTTCGCTGCGCTACCGCATGCCGGTGGGCGCCGATGATCTCGATAAAGTCGTTTCGCCGCTGGGCTTTCGCTACGCGCGCCCCGGCGATAGCTTTATCGCTCTGGGCGACGAAACCGAGGAGCCGGACCCGCCCGCGCCGGGTGAGGTGGTCTACGCCGACGCGGAAAAGCTGCTCTGCCGCCGCTGGAACTGGTATCAGGACGCGCGCAGCCCGATCAGCGCCACCACGACCCGCGCCGTGCTGACCGTGCAGGCGCTGGAGCCAACCGCCGCGCTGGTCGAAGAAGCGGTAACGGAGCTATGCGCCATGCTCGCCACCTACTGCGGCGCGCGCACAGGCTGGGCGGTGGCAGATCGGGAACGGCCAGAGGTAGCGCTTGCGTCCTCTCTATGAGGAAAACATGTCGAATATAATAGGAGGGAGCCAGCGTTGACGGCAAGTTGAAGTAGAGAACAATAGAACCGAGAGGGATTAAGAAGTGGCTACGAGTATTGATCAAAAGATTAGTCACATTGCCCAACTAGGGCGGAAGCACTATCGAGAGGTTAATCTGAGGAACCCCATCGATAATCGGGAACGCCTTCTCACGGACTGGTACTCTGCGCTTAAGTTCCTTTTCGGTCGAATCTTTTATGGAGGCCGACGTGATGAAGTTTCACTCATGTTCGAACTGAGGATGCTTCGATGTCTTGATGATCTCTTAGGTGGTTCATCTGATACCAGTTCACCCTCCGCGACGCTTGCCGCCCTAAATCGTCTAAAAAGCGCGGGCTGGCTTGAGGGTTCATTGCGGAGCGACGCCAACAACTTGATAAATCAAAAGTTGTCTTCGGGTGGTGTTAATAAACGTAATGATCGGCTTATGGTGATAGATTCTCTGGCCCTCGCTGGATCACTTGCCCAAGGCAACATCGTTGCTTGGGCAATTCAGGAGATAGAGAGTCATCGGCTTGGAGAGGTAGATGCCAGACTCCAGAGTATCTGTGGTGTTGGACCGATGAAAAGCGCGTTCTTCCTGCGTGACGTGGTGAGCGTGTTTGAGCTAGAAAATAAAGTAGATCAGCATGACAGGGTTCGTC
>JBJKSJ010000151.1:0-8223 GCA_046704085.1 Ktedonobacterales bacterium
GTCTGCGCGAGATTGCCGAAAGCCGCCAGGCTCTGGTGACACGCGCGCAGGCCAGCAAGCTGCGCCCAGAGGATATACGCGGCGGTACGTTCACCATCAGCAACCTGGGGATGTATGGAGTAGATGCCTTTACGGCGATTATTAACCCGCCCCAGGTAGCAATCCTGGCGGTGGGTCGCATTGCTCAGTGCGTCGTACCTGTGGATGGCGCGGCGAGTGTGCAGCCCATCATGGCGCTCAGCCTCGCCTGCGATCACCGCGTTGTAGACGGCGCGCGGGGAGCGCAATTTCTCTCGGCCCTGGCGGATGTCATCGAGGAGCCGCTGGGGCTTTTAAGCTAAGGGTCGAGGTTACAGAGGTTCTCGCAGCTTTACAAGTGACTCATCGTTTTGCTATCCTGTGCCGCGTGATGCTGTTGAGGAGCCTCAAATACAAGACAGGAGGTGAGCCGTAGCACTCTTGAGGTCTAGAGGGCAATCACAGACAGCAATCAACACGTATTGAAAGGCAGAGAAGGCAATGAGTGGAAGACACACCTCGTGGCTGAGAAACATTCTCTCCGTTGCTGGGGCGATCAGCTTGCTGCTGATGGGGCTTGCAGCGTGTGGGAATTCTCCCTCAGGCACAACTTCTTCAGGGCCAATTACGATTGGCATTTCCCTCTCGCTCTCCGGGGATTTCTCGCCAGATGGCATGGCGTTTGAGCAAGGCTATAAACTCTGGGCAGATGACATCAATAAGAGCGGTGGGCTGCTTGGCCGCCAGGTCAAGCTAGACATCGTTTCGGATGCCAGTGACCCCAATCAGGTCGTCACGAATTACAACAAGCTCATCAGTGTGGATAAAGTCGATCTGGTCTTCGGACCATTCTCCACGCTGCTCACCAAGCCGGCATCAGTCACCGCCAACCGCTATGGATATGCCATGCTCGAAGGCGCTGGTGGTGGACCGTCTGTGTTCCAGCAAGGGCTACACAACGTCTTCGACGTTTCTCTCCCGGTTGCAAACAGCCTGGTTAATTTTGTTGACTACCTCAAGTCACTGAATCAACCGCTGACGGTGGCTTACGCGACTGAGGATGATCCTTTTACCCAGCCGCAGATAGACAACGCCAAAGCGCAATTGGAAGCCGCCGGATTCAAAACGGTTGATTATCAGGTGTATCCGGCAGAGACGACAGACTATACGCCAATTGCCGATAAGGTGATTCAGTCTGGCGCTCAGGTGGACATCCTTGGCACGCTGCTCCCGGATGTGACGGCTTTCATCCAAACCTTCCGGCAGCAGCACTATAATCCACAGGCGCTGATTGCTACCGCTGGTCCCGACCAGGGCGCGCAATTCTTGAATGCGATTGGCGGTACTGGTCCGGCTGAAGGCATCTTTGTGCCCAACGGCGGCTGGTATCCAGAGATCCAAACCTACCAGAACACTCAGATGGTTCAGGAGTACATTGCCAAATATGGCGGCACCTACGATGGCATCAGTTCGGATGTTGCTGAAGCTTACTCAGTGGGGCAAGTCTTGCAGCAGGCCGCCACAAAAATCAACAGCATCGACAATGGCAAGCTGATCACTGAACTCCACAGCGGCGACACATTCAAGAGCGTCCAGGGGGACGTGAAGTTCGATTCTACCGGCCAGAATACGGCGGCGATAGCCTACCTGTTCCAGTGGCAGCAGGGAAACTTGATCCCCGTCTACCCGGCTGATGTGGCGCAGGGGGGCAAGCCAGAGTTTCCTAAGCCGCAGTGGCCGACAAGTTAAGCGAAGGCGTTCTTCACGCAAGCGCACACGCGGCTGAGTTGTGCAGCGTCGGGCAGGGCGCAAGTTGAACCCTGCCCGACGGCAGCTCAGTTCTCAAGGTTCTTTCGCTGTAGCACAGATCAGGCGCTCTGGAGCGGGCAAATTGGCGCCGTTCTGGGCTAGTGAACAGGTGTTGGCATGACGATCTACATTGAAGCAGTCGTTACAGGATTGCTGAGTGGTGGGGTGTATGCCCTGATGGCGTCGGGACTTACCCTGATCTTTGGCGTGATGGAGATCATCAATATCGCCCAGGGCGCTCTTGTTGTGCTGGGAGCCTATCTGAGTTATGCGTTGCAGCAACAATTCCATATTGATCTGTTCCTGGGCCTGCTGCTGACGATGCCCTTCATGTTTGTCTTCGGCATCCTAATCGAATGGGCTTTTATCCGTCCACTCAAACGTGAACGTACCATGTTCTCCATCCTGGTCACGTTCGCTATTGCGTTGATCATCGAGGGCGTGCTGAGCCTGATCTTCAGCACCAACGTTGTTGTACTGCACGCCTCGTATGTTACTGAATCATTTCCCGTCGGTGGTTTCTATCTTCCCCGCGTTTATGTCTTTACGTTCGCGTTAAGTGCCGTCTTGCTGGCTGGATTGTACTGGCTCTTGTATCGCACTGAGTTTGGCAGGAGCCTGCGCGCATCCATGCAAAACCGCACAGCGGCTGAATTGATCGGCATCAATGTAGAGCGGGTATCGGCAATCACATTCGGGATTGGGATAGCCCTCACAGCAGCGGGAGGTATGGCCTTCGGCACAACGGTCCCCTTCAACCCAGGAAGCTCCTATGACCTGATCTCGCGGCTGCTGGTCATCATTGTACTTGGAGGCATGGGGAGTCTTAGAGGCGCTCTGGTCGCTTCACTGGCCTTACTGGTCGTAGAGGACATCACATCTGTTGCCTGGTCGCCTGTCTGGGCAAGCACCGTCTTCTTCGTTTTGCTGGTCATCTTCTTACTATTTCGCCCCCAGGGCATCTTTGGGCAGCGTGAAGGAAGAAAGCAATGAAAACGTTCAAATCCTTGAGGCTGCCTGCACCCAATGTGGGAGACCAGGCAGGGCCGACAAAGGCCGCTATAAAAATACTCAAAATCGTGGGGTTGCTGGCGCTGCTCATTATTGCTCTTGTGTTTCCAGAGCAATTCTCTCCTGATACAGCGACCACTGGTATTGCAGTGTATACCCTCATGTTTGCGGCGGCAGCCACAGCATGGAATATCTTCGCGGGCTACACCGGCTATATTGCCCTGGGGCATGCCGTATTCTTTGGCTCAGGAGCCTACGCCTTGGGAGTCATGTGCGAGAAATGGCACATCGGGAATAGCCTCCTTGGGGGGGGCACAGACCTTTCCCTCCTCTTTCTGAACATCCCGGCAGACTACGCGCCGTTTGTGCTGGTTCCTTTAGCCGGTTTGATTGCTAGCCTGATCGCCCTGCCACTCGGATGGATTGCGTTGCGCACCCGACGCCATACCTTCATTGTCATTACCATCGCCATGTTTTTTGTTTTCCAGCTTCTTGCAGAAAACAACCTGGCAAACCTTACGAATGGTCAATCTGGTCTGGAGTTCCCCATCCCCACCTGGATATACCCGTTCTTTAATTTCCCCTTTTACTACGTCATGCTTAGCATCCTGCTGCTGGCCTTGGGCGTCTCGTGGTGGGTGCGCCATTCCAAATATGGGCTGGGGCTGCTGGCAATCCGCGACGATGAGGACCGGGCATTAGGACTGGGAGTGAAGACGGGAACATCCAAGCTGGTTGCTTTCGTCATCTCTGCTTTCTTTGTTGGCATGCTCGGAGGCGTGTGGGGATACTTTCAAGGTTCTATCAACCCACCCTTTGCTTTTGACGCCCTCTTCGATGTCATTGTGGCGCTTATGGCTTTCATGGGTGGCCTGGGAACGCTCGCCGGTCCCATCATTGGAGCGATTATTTTAGAGCCGACGCGGCAATACTTCACGCTCTATTATGGGGCAAGCGGGTATTATCTCATTATCTATGGCGTCCTGTTCCTGGTCATCATTCTCTTGCTGCCGGAGGGTATCATCCCCACGCTGCGGAAGTGGTGGACACGTTGGCTCGCTTCGCGCACCAACCTCAATAATCTCCCCAGCGATACGGAGGCATCGAATGAGGTAGGGACTTTAGCGGTGGAGCAGGCAGAATCAGGAGAAGGGGTGAACCGATGAGCATCCTGGAAGCCCACAACGTTTCCAAGGCATTCGGGGGCATCCAGGCTCTGGATGCCTGCTCGATCACTGTTGAGCAGGGGACCATTAGCGGATTGATCGGCCCGAATGGATCGGGCAAAACCACGCTCTTTAACGTGATGACGGGCTATGAGCGCGTTGATACCGGCGCTATCTCTTTTCAGGGAACATCCATCACCAACGCGCCACCAGATAAGGTCTTCAGATTAGGCATTGGCCGCACCTTTCAATTGACGCGCATCTTCCCCCGGCTGACTGTGCTGGAGAACATGCACGTTGCCGCGCAGCGCAGGGATATAAAGGGGCTGCTCAGCCGTTGGAGTTCATCGCATGAGCAGCAGCGTGCCCTGGAACTCCTGGACTTTGTAGGCATCATCTCGCTCAAGAACATGCCTGCGAGCAACTTATCCTATGGGCAAAAGAAGTTGCTGGAGTTTGCCTTCATTCTGATCGCCGAGCCGCAGGTCATCCTGTTGGATGAACCTGCGGGTGGCATTAACCCGACGATGATTCACCACCTTGCAGATCGCATTCGTACCCTGAATCAACGAGGCGTGACCTTCCTGGTGGTTGAGCATAACATGGAGTTTGTGATGGGCCTCTGCGATACGGTCACGGTGTTACATCGTGGAACCAAAATCGCCGAAGGGACGCCTGAAGCGGTGCGCAATAATCCGGCTGTGCTAGAAGCCTACTTAGGAGCCTGAGATCATGCTGTTGAAGATGCACCATCTTGTGGCCGGATACGGCGGCAGCGACGTCCTCAAGGGAGTTGACCTGGTGATTGAAAAGGGGTCGATTACCTGCATCGTCGGCCCAAATGGCGCTGGAAAGTCAACCGTACTGCGAGTCATTAGCGGGCTGTTGAAACCGCGTCTTGGCGAGGTCACTTTTGATGGGCATTCGATTGCGGGGATGAATCCACGCCAGATTCTGGCGCGCGGCATTGTGCAGGTGCCGCAAAACCATAGTTTGTTTACTGACCTGACCGTCAGAGAAAATGTGAGGCTCGGTGGATATATGCTGCACAACCAGGCGCTCGTGAATAGTCGCCTGGGTGAGATTGAGGAGCTTTTCCCCATCGTAAAAGAACGCGCCAGAGAGAGGGCGGGGAGCCTTTCAGGTGGACAACAGCGCCTCGTTGAGTTTGCTCGCTGCTTGATGCTCGATCCGACCTTGATCTTGCTGGATGAACCCTCGATGGGCCTTGACCCGCAGACCCTCAAGCAAGTGCTTGGCACCGTGTCTTTGATGCACGGCACTGGCAAAACGATTCTGCTGGTCGAGCAAAATGTGCGCGCTGGCCTCAGTCTCGCAACGCATGGGGTCGTCATGGAGAGCGGGCAGGTCCGGCTGGAAGGCACCAATCAGCAAATCCTGGATAATCCAGAGATCAGCCACCTCTATCTGGGTGGGACATTATCCAGTGCATGATGGCTGAGTCCAGGAGCCTCCTTGCCTTTACGCTCCAGCGCATGCTGACTCGCTAGCCACAGGGCCAGGCGAACATTTGCAGTGTGGGCAGAGCAATTAGTGAGAGATGAGCAAAGTATGCCAACACCTGATCTGGAAGAACGCTTCCGGCGATGGCTCAAGTTGATCGCTGAGATGCACAACGGCGTTCGCTTTACTGCCAATGAATCAGTCGCCTGGGCGCCTCTGCGTAAGCCATTGGCCGCGTGCGCGGTTGCCCTTGTCTCAACGGCGGGGGTACACCTGAAGAACCAACCGAAACATGATCTGCTCAATCCTCACGGTGATACGAGCTTTCGTGAGATTCCAGGGAATACGAGGGCGCAAGACCTGGCTGTCGATCATGTTCACTATGATACGACGGATGCAAACGCTGACCCAAACTGTGTCTTCCCTATTGACAGGCTGCGTGAACTGGTGGAGATGGGGATCGTGGGAGCCATAGCGCCAACGCATTTTGGCTTTATGGGCTTTATCCCTGATGGTCGTCTCCTGCGCGATACAACGGCGCCGGTTGTCGCCGAGCGATTGCTGGCGGAGGGAACAGACGTGGTTGTCCTTACGCCTGGCTGACCAATGTGCCATCAGTCCGTGGGACTGCTTCAAGGGGCTATTGAGCGCGTGGGGATTCCAAGTATCTCAGTAACGGTGCGACCAGAGATCACCGCGCATGCCAACGTCTCACGCGCCTGTTATCTGCGCTTCCCAACGGGAAACCCAATGGGGGAACCGCACAAGCCCGATCAACAGCGAACTCTGCTCCTGGCTGTGCTTGAGCAACTGAGCGCGATTCAAGAGCCTGGCACGATGGTTGAACTCCCTTTCCGCTGGCGGCGGATGTAAAGAAAGTACAGGAGGCAGCGATGGCGTCACAAAAAGGGGTCTATGATTCCTGCAAAGCGAAGGTACGCACGATTCAAGAAGCGTATGATGCGCTGGTAGCAGCGGCAGAAGATTACCAGTCGTTGCTGAAGGCGCTCATCGAAGGGTGCAATACCAATGATGCGACTGATCAGCATTTGCTGGTGGTAGCTCAACTGCAACGGAATACCACGAAAGGCATCATCGGCACCCTCGATACCGACCTCCATGATGATCTGATCCGCCTCTCCGACCGCGTGATTCGATTTAAGCATTGGGAAGACGGAGTCTTTGTCTAACGCGGGGCCTCCGTATGCGCTGGCAATCATCTTGTAATACGGCGAGGGCTATGGGCGCAACATCAGCATTATCTCAGATGAGTGTTTGCACATTCAAAGGTCTGCAAGCTTTGCCGCTCCTCGTTGCCAGGGAGCAGGGCTTTTTTGCCAGGCAAGGTCTGGACGTGGAGATCATATATACTTCCGGCTCGCTGCCTCAACTTGCTGGCCTCGCTCATGGCGCCTATGATCTGATTCAGACGGCCCCTGATAACGTCGTCAATGTAGACACCAACCCTGCCGCATTTGGGCTTAATCCGGCCACGACACCCCACATCTTCATGCTTTTTGGTGGCAGCGTCGGCCCGTTACGCCTGTATGCACAGCCTGCTGTGGCGCGGTTCGATGCGTTACGCGGAGCGGTTCTTGGTGTGGATAATCCTGGCTCTGGCTTTGCGCTGGTGCTGCGCGATATGTTGGCGCGCAATGGGCTGCAACTGGATCGTGATTATACCTTCGTAGTTGCCGGCGGCACTAGCGCCCGTCTTGATGCGCTCAAGACAGGAAGCATTACAGCAACCATCCTTTACGCGCCGTTCGATCTGCTGGCAGATGAAGCAGGCTTCCAACGGCTTGCCTCATCAACGGACTATTACCCGACCTATGCCTCGCTCGCCACTGCCGGAACCCAGGTCTGGGTGGAGACACACGCCGAGAGTGTCATTCGCTATCTCGTCGCGCTGCGACAGGCGCTGCGCTGGATTTATGACCCGGCGCAGGCCGAAGCCATACGGGCCATGATCGCCCAGGAGCCATCATTTGGCGTGGCTGCGCCTCTGGCAGCGCGCACCTATATCGCTTTTGTGGACTCGGTGGCTGGCTATGGTGTCGATGGGAGGCTCGATGAAGCCGGCCTTCAGCAGGTCATTGATCTGCGTGTCGCCTATGGCGCTCCATCAATACTACCTGGCACGCCGAAAGTGTATCACGACCTACGCTGGTATCGCCAGGCTGATGAGCATCTCAAGCTATCTTAGCCAGCGCAACTGGATAAAGCAATGGGTGAAAGGATAAGCAGGTGAGCAGTGAAGAACGGGTGCAGAGCGCGATAGAGAACTGGGCGCCCAGATTCGTCGCCAACGGTGTAGACCCCAATGATTTTCAGCGAGTCACAAAACGCATCCCTCATTGGGATGACTGGAGCCGGGAATGGTCGGTCTGTGGCGCGATGCACGAACGGATGGGCGACGAGGCCGAGGCGCAGCGATATTATCAGTCGGCGGCCTACCACTATCTCCACGCAGCGATGGCCTATCACTTTGGCAAGTTCTTATTTGTACAGAAACCTGATGAACTGCGCGCGGCGCATGAGCGTGTGGTGCATACCTACCAAAAAGCCTTGCCCTATGGAGACTTTCCGGGCGAGCGGATAGTCATTCCCTACGAGGCGGGAAAGAGCATGTATGGCATCCTGCGCAAACCCTGGCACACGCCGAAGCCGCCAGTCGTCATCCTGAGTCCTGGGCTGGATTCGGTCAAAGAAGAGCTGCACTATTACGGTGATGACTTCTTGCGACGTGGCATGG
>JBJKSJ010000152.1:0-13483 GCA_046704085.1 Ktedonobacterales bacterium
CGCTGGCCGCCCTCTGGCCTGTGATGCGCTCCCTGTCTGTGGCGCGCCTATCCGCATCGTCCAGCATGCACAGCCCCACCTGACGGTCCAGCTTGATCTGCGCCGTTCTTAGCGAATAGGCATCCGCTCGCCCGCTACATCCGGTGTATGCTGAGCAGAACAGCAAAGGGAGCAGCGTTTACAGAGAATATAAACGCTGCTCCCTTTGCTGTTCTTGATCGCTACTGCCCAGATGATCGTCGGTTCACAACCGCCCAGGAAAGCTGCATCTCCTGATAAGCCTCTTGCAGACGCCCCTGTGCCGCAAGAAACCGTCCATAGCGTTCGTGCGCCCGGCCAATGAACACACCATCCTGGCCTTGACCAAGCATAGCAATTGCCTCTTTATACGCCCGTTCTGCTGCTGGAATGTCGTGCCTGGCCTCGTATGTCTCAGCTAAAGTCAGATAAATTTGTCCCTCTGTCCGGCGATCTTCACCTGACTCTACTGCCTTGATCCCCTCTTGTGCATACTTGATTGCTTCGTCCAGGTTTCCCTTTGCGAGATGCAGCCGGGCGAGATTACCCAGGACAACCCTGCGGGCGAGGGCGTTATCTTTCTGCTCGGCAGCTTTCAGGGACAGGTGCAAGAGTATTTCTGCTTCCTCGTATTCCCTTAGCTCAATCAACACATCCGCCAACATCGAACGTAGCCGCGCTACCAATGGCGCATCTTGCAACTCCTCAAAGATGGTTATTGCCTCTTGAAAGTTGACCTTGGCGTGGAACGGGTCGCCATTTGCTTTGTAGGTCAGGCCAAGACCCCACAGGGCAAGTCCCTGCTGCCTGGGATCATTCAAATCCCCTGCCAACTCTTTCGCTCGCTTGAACATCTGAATGGCAGCGTCATGGTGGCCTAACGCCAGATAATCGTTGCCCAGCGATTTAAAGATGCGCAGTTGGAGACCGCTATCCGTCACGGTTCCATCTGAGATTGCCACCAGGCTGGGAAGGTGAGACTTTAGAGCTTTCTCTGGCTGCTCCTGTTCATAGTAGCATCCTCCCAGAAGGTCGCGCATCCGCACCTCCATCTGGGCAAGACTCGCCGACTGGGAAAGCGACGGCTCGGCGCGCAGGCGCTCCATTACCTCTAATCCGCGCTCCAGCCAGCGCATCGCTCCTGGAAACTGACGCAACTGCGTCGCTGCCCATCCTGACAACCAGTACCAGCGTGCCTGCTCCTCCAGCGGCAAATCGGGGGGTGGCTCGTGATCCTCGGAATCCAGCGCCGCCAGCGCCTCCTTTGGATTGTTCTGCGTCATTCTTAGCTCAGCCTTATCCAGCATCTGCCTGGCCTTCTCTTCGCGCTGCTGGCGCTCGTGGTCAGTTGGCCCGCTGGCGCCCGCCAGCCCGCTCAGGTCTCCCGTGTTCTCGCCCAGAAAGAAGGACATCGGCTGGCCCAGGCGCTCTGCCAGCCAGCCCAGCGCCTGGAGGGAGGGCGTCATCTTGCCGCGCTCCACGGCAGAGATATAGCTCTTGGAATAGCGGTCGCCCGCAAGCTCCTGCTGGGTCAGCCTGGCGGCAAAGCGCGCCTGGCGCACGCGCTCGCCAATGATCGCCGCGTCCAGCCGCGCGCCTCCCGTCGGGTCGGCATGCTTCCCAGCAGGCGCCCCCTGGCCCATCCCTGATGCAGCGGCATATAGATTCTCGTACATCGGTTTCATCTCTCCGCCCCGTCTTCCTGAGGACAGGCCAGGGCAGCTCCTTTCTCTAGCACAGCATAATGCAGCACTAGCTTACCTTAGAAAGCGAATCCTGGCAAGACCCCTCCAACAACAATTCGGCGAAGTATGGTTTTTGACTCTTCCATTGAGTCTTCGTCTCAGCCCGCGCAGGCGGGCTTTGTGGCGCGGGCGCGGATTTATCCGCCAGCCCCGCTGCGCGCGTGGCCTGGCTAAAACGCCAAACGTCATTCATTCGCCGGGGCTGGCGGCTGGCAAAACCAGCGCAGATCGGATACACTACAAAGCGCCCTCCAACCACTCATCAGCGGAGATGTGACGCCTATGAGCAACCAAGTCCCTGTGACCCGCCTGGTCGCCGACCTGCCCGCAACGATCCCCTTCGTCGCCCCCGAAGCCCTGGAGCGCCAGAGCGGGCGCCCGATCCGGCTGCGACTGGGCGCCAACGAGAGCGCCTTTGGCCCATCGCCGCGCGCCAAAGCGGCCATGCGCGCCGCCGTCGATCAGGTCGCCTGGTATGCCGACCCGGAAAACTATCTGCTCCGCGAGGCCATCGCCCGCCATCACAGCGTCGGCATCGAGCAGGTCGTCGTCGCCAGCGGCATCGATGACCTGCTGGGTCTGGTCGTGCGCGCCTTCCTGGAACCTGGCGACCCGGCGGTCACATCGCTTGGCGCGTATCCCACCTTCAACTATCACGTTGCCGGCTATGGCGGGAATCTGGAGCGCGTCCCCTATCGCAACGATACCAACGACCTGCAAGGACTGTCCGAAGCCGCCCGGCGCGTGCAGGCGCGGCTGGTCTATCTGGCAAACCCCGACAACCCCAGCGGCGCCTGGCACACGGCGAGCGATCTGCACGCCTTCCTGGAAAGCCTGCCCGATGACTGCCTGCTCTTGCTGGACGAGGCGTATTGCGAATTTGCCCCGGCGGAGGCCATCCCTGCCATCGACGCCAGCAACCCGCGCATCCTGCGCCTGCGCACCTTCTCCAAGGCTCACGGCATGGCCGGAGCCAGAATTGGCTATGCCATCGGCACAACCGAAACGATCCGAACCTTCGAGAAGATTCGCCTGCACTTCGGCGTCAACCTCGTCGCCCAGGCGGGCGCGCTCGCCTCACTGGAAGATACCGACTACCTGCGCGGCGTCGTGGCGGCAGTAGAGCAGGGGCGGCGCGACTATCAGGCGCTGGCCCGCGACCTGGGGCTGCCCACCATCCCATCGGCGACCAACTTCGTCTCCATCGATGTCGGCGGCCCACGCCGGGCGCGCGCCCTGATGGCCGCGCTGGCCGAGCGCGATGTCTTTGTGCGCATGCCCGGCGCGCCGCCCCTGGACCGCTGCATCCGCGTCACCGTCGGCACCACCGACCAGCGCCTGGCCTTCGCCGAGATCATGCGCCAGGTCTGGCCGACCATCGCCTCATCAGACCCCGCCTGATGCGGCCAATCGCCTGTAGCGCCGCCATCTCCAGCGGCGAACGATTCGCCAGCACGGAGGCTGGCGCTACACGTAGGCGGCTTTTGCGTGTAGCGCCGCCGTCTCTGGCGGCGAATCGTTCGCCTCTTGCCACGCTGCCGCTCTTCTGCTATCCTGCCTGAAGCAAGAAAATACCCCATCTGGTGAAAGGGTGGGGTTGTACCGCCATGCGTCCCTGCTGGCGGGGGTGGGGCAATCTTGGGCAACAGAAAGGAGCCAGCCGTCATGTCGTCTGGTTCACCTGTCTCGAAAAGCAGCAGTTCTGTGGTCATCATCGGCGGCGGCTCAAGTGGCGCGCTGAGCGCCGTGCGCCTGGCCGAGCGCGGCTTTCACGTCACCGTGCTGGAAAAAGCCAGGCGCGGCAACGGCTCCTCCTCGCGCTCGGCGGCGGGCATCCGCGCCCAGTTTGGCGTCGAAGAAACCGTGCTGGGCATGCGCTACTCCGAATGGTGGTATGCCCACTTCCACGACCACTTGCAGACACCCCCGGAGCGCCGCCTGCATCCGGTCATGCGCCAGAACGGCTATCTCTTCCTCTATGAAGACCCCGATCAGGCCGCGCCGCCAGAGCAGCCCGCCCTGCGCGCCGCCGCTGCTGCCTCCTGGCAGCAAGCGCAGGCCCACGCGACCATGCAGCAGCGCCTGGGCCACCCTGTCGAACTCCTCACACCCGCCCAGATACAGAACCGCTGGCCGCACCTTGACACCGAGCGGCTGATCGGCGCGACATGGTGCGCCGAGGATGGCTTTCTCATCCCCGACATGATCTACGGCGAAGGCTTGCGCCGGGCGCAGGAACTCGGCGTCGATCTGCGCGAGAACACCGAGGTGCTGGGCGCCATCGTGCGCGGCGAGCGCATCGTCGCCCTCCAGACCAGCACAGGCTCCATTGAAGCCGATTGGGTGGTCAACGCCACCAACGCCTGGGCGCCGCGTGTCAGCCGACGCCTTGGCGGCATGGACCTGCCCATCGCGCCGCACAAACGCTACCTCTACTTCTGGAAGCCAACCCGCCCCATCATGGACGCCGACCACTGGCATCAGTTACCCATGACCATCTACGGCATGGGCGCTGGCCGGGGCGCGCACTCTCGCCCGGAGGGCGATCTGCTGCTGCTGGCCTGGGTGCGCGAGACGCCGCCGGAGCCTGATTTCACTGATACCGACCAGGACGCCATCCGCCCCGGCTTCTCGCACCGCGAGGGCATCGAGAACTTTGGCTACGCCGTGCTGGAGCAGGTGGCAACCTTCGCGCCGCGCCTGGTGGACGAAGGCGGCCTGGTCGCTACTACCTCCGGCTTCTACGGCATGACCCCCGACGCCAACCCGCTGATCGGCTTCGACGCGCGCCTGCGCAATCTCGTCCACGCGGCGGGTTTCTCCGGGCATGGCCTGATGCACGCCCCCATCACCGCCGTGCTGGTCGAAGCCTTGCTCAGCGGCAGCGTCAAGAACGGGCTGGCGCCGCTGCCGCCGCCCTTCGCGGCGCACAGCATCAACCTGGCAGCCTTCGACCCCAGCCGCGACTTCAGCCGCTCCCAAAAGGAGGCGCACGTCCTGTAAACTCCTGGCCTCTGTGGGCATCTCCCGTAAATTCCGTAAATTCTGTAAATTCTTGAGGAAGGCTGCAAAGATGCCGCGTATCATCCTGGACACCGACCCAGGCATCGATGATGCCCTGGCGCTCTTTCTGGCGCTGGCCTCCCCGGAGGTCCAGCTAGAGGCCGTCACCACCGTGCATGGCAACGTGCCCGTCGAACTGACCACGCGCAACGCGCTCAGCCTGCTCGCAGTGGCCGGGCGCTCCGATATTCCCGTCGCGCGTGGCAGCGCCGGGCCGCTGGTCCGCGCGCCGGTCAACGCCAAATACGTACATGGCCCAACCGGCCTGGGCACGCTCACGCTGCCTGATCCCCAGCAAAACGTCGTCGAACAGCCCGCCGTTGACCTGCTGATCGAGCGCGTGCTGGCCGCGCCAGGCGAACTGACCCTCGTGGCGATTGGCCCGCTGACCAACCTGGCCCTCGCGCTGCGCCGCGAGCCAGCTATCGCCCGGCACGCGCGCCAGGTGGTCATCATGGGCGGCGCCCTGCGCGTGCCCGGCAACGTCACGCCCGCCGCCGAGTTCAATATCTACGCCGACCCGCACGCCGCCCAGATCGTCCTTCAGGCCGGCTGGCCCATCCGGCTGGTCTCGCTCGATGTCACCAACCAGACTGTGATGAGCCGCGAACAGGTGCGCCAGCTTGCCCAGAAGCAGCGTCCGGTCAGCCAGTGTATCGAGCAGATGCTGGAGTTCTATTTCGAGGTCTTCGCCCCGGCCTATGGCACGAACGTGCTGCGCCTGCACGACCCACTCTGCCTGGCAGCCGCCTTCCGGCCTGACGTCTTCCCATGGGAACCCGCCTCGGGGGATGTCGAACTGACGGGCACGCTGACGCTCGGCGCAACAGTGGCCCACTTCCAGCGCCCCGGCGCGCCCGCGCCCAACGTGCAGGCGTCGGTTGGCGTCGATGCTGAGCGGTTTGTCGCCTGGTTTCTGGAGCGCCTGGGCTGAGCATCCTGTCAGGCGCCGCCGGCTGAGGCATGGCGCTTCAGCGCCTGATCGTTCGGCATAATCTCGCCGCCAGCGCCCGACCGGCAGAGGAAGCTCCAGAGTCCCTGCACCGGGCGCTTCACGCAGAACGCCAGGGGCTTCTTGGACCAGGCGAACCGCCCATCGTGTCTCTGCCGGGCTGAGCGACGCAAAGCCGCCAGCGCCAGGCGCGCCTGGACAAACTGCTGCTCCGCCCTGTCACGAGATGCGTGCTGCGCTGCAAGTTGCTCTGCCAATTCTGCAACGCGCTGCTCCAATCGCTCCATCTGGGCATGGAGCGCCTGGGTCGCGCCAGTCGGGCTATCTTGCGTCAGAATAAGCAGCAGGCGAAAGTTCTCCAGGCGCTGCTGGAGGATTGCCAGGCTGCGCATATCAGCCTGCATAGAGCGATCTGCCGCTTCCCAATCAGCATCAGCTTGCCGCATGTGCTGTTCAAGCTCAGCAATCTCAGATGCCCTGTCGGGCGAGTTTGTCACTTGCATTGGCTCAAGCCTCTTGGTGTGAAGACCGAAGCCGCTTGTCAGATCGCCTCGCAAGACCCAGGAGCCTGCAAGACGATCTGGCAAGCGGTCAAACGACGCCATTGTCATTTGACCGTTATTCCTATCGCGTTACGATGCAATTTTCATTCCTAGCATAGCACAACAAGGCGGCAATGTCAATAATCCTAGAGAGATGGCCCACGCCCTCACCATATGAGAGGATGGCTGCAAGCAAACGTGACGCGCGTGGCCCTGACATGATCAAATGAGTGGAACATCTTATGCGGAAAGACGAGCAGGGAGTGATAAAGGGTTTCGCCAGAAAACGGGGTTATGATAAGTGAAAATTAGGTGAAACAGGTCCATAAGCAAGAGCGTTCCAGCATCAAGCTGGCGCTATAGAGGACGCGCCATGATTGAACAAGAGATATTTCGATTGCTCGTCGCTGCTGGCCTTGGCGGGCTGATCGGCCTGGAGCGAGAGCGCCTGGATCGCGGCGCCGGTTTGCGCACGCACGCGCTGGTCTCTATCGCATCAGCCTTATTTACTATCATCTCAGCCTATGGATTTAATGACCTTGTCCTGCCAAATCGCACAATTGCGATAGACCCTTCGCGTATCGCAGCGCAGGTCGTCAGTGGAATTGGCTTTCTGGGCGCCGGGCTGATTATTCTGCGCAAGAACACCGTACATGGCCTAACCACTGCCGCCAGCATCTGGGCCGTAGCGGCTATTGGCATGGCCGCCGGAGCAGGCATGTACATCATTGCCGCCATCTCCACAGGGATTCTGCTCATCATTCTCTCAGGACTCAGGCCACTGGAGCAGCGTTTCTTTCCCCATAAACGGAATGCCGCGTTCATCATTCGTGTCACCCGACAGCAGGTGCCGGTTGCAGCCATCGAGGCCAGCGTACAAGATGCCGGCATGGAGCTTGAGGGGCTGCATCTCCGACCAGGCGAGGCCGATGACGAAAGCATGATCACGCTGGACCTGCACGGAGGGCACGCTAATAGCCTTTCGCTCCTTGCCGAACGATTACATACGGTGCCAGGCGTCAAGGAGGTCTCATATAGAAGGCACAAAAACAAGACGCTGATCGACGAATTGGGCGAAGAAGAAGCAGCAGAGGCAGAAGCAGAAAAAAAGGATAGATCATTATTTACCCGAATCCTCGACCGCTTCTGAACGGTCTTGAGACCTCCTCTGAGACGGGCAGCAACGCTGCCCGCCAGACTCCCCGTTTGGGATGAAGGCGACGAGCGCGGTGGGTAGCTGGTACAAGGGGATTGACGAACGCCTGGAGATGGGGGATGATGCGTGAGCGGACCAATGGGTATGCTTGATGGTGTTCAGCCAGAACGCTGCCTGCCCGCATCGCTGGCACACGCGATCACATTTGTCCTTTCTTCTTTCGTTCTCCAAAACGCCCAGAGCTTTGAAGAGGAGGCACAACCATGTTAACACGCAGCCAGGCACAAAAGGCGCAGCAAGGCGCTGCGGCGATGCTGGCCCACCTCGGGGTGGTCTTGACTCCTACAGAGCGTGAAAAGATCGAGGTGGTGGAGCTTGGGCTAGGTGAACTGGAACGGACTGGCTTGCAGATTGTGGTCTACGTGAACACCGACCGCTACTGTGCCAAGGAGTTGATCTTGTTTCCCCGGCAGACGTGCCCGCAGCATCGGCACCCTCCCATTGGGCAGGAGCCAGGCAAAATGGAAACGTTTCGCTGCCGCTGGGGCAAGGTCTGGCTCTATGTCGAAGGCGAAGCGGTGAAACAGCCGCAAGCCCATGTTCCTGAGGGCAGCGAAGACTATTACACCGTCCTCCATGAAATTGAGCTACAGCCTGGCGAGCAGTATACAATTCCGCCCGATACCTGGCACTGGTTTCAGGCTGGCGATGAGGGCGCGATTGTGTCGGAGTTTTCCAGCACCAGCCGGGACGAATTTGATATGTTTATCGATCCGCGCATCAAGCGCATCCCTGAGATTATCGATTAAGCGGGAGTTCTTGCCATGAGCGTCCAGCCCCGGTTAAACCGGCTTTTTGCGCCAGACGGCACATGCTTTGATGTTGCCATCGATCATGGCTTCTTCAATGAGTACTCGTTCCTGGGGGGCATTGAGTCGTTGCCCGCTGCCATTCGCACCATCGTTGACGCCTCGCCCAATGCCATCCAACTCAGCGTGGGCCAGGCACACCACCTCCAGGCGCTATCCGGCAAGGCCAAGCCATCGCTGGTGCTGCGCACCGACACTGCCAATGTATATGGATCTGTTCTGCCCGCGTATGTGTTCAGTCAGTTGATTGCTGAACCTGTCGAGCAGGCGCTGCGGCTGGATGCCGCCTGCGTGGTGGTGAATCTGCTGCTGCTGCCGAATCAGCCAGAACTCTATCATCAATGCGTTGCCAACGTTGCCGCGCTGAAGGCCGAGTGCGCGCGCTTTGGCATGCCGCTGATGATTGAGCCATTGGTGATGCAGCCCAACGAGCGCGGCGGTGGTTATATGGTCGATGGCGACCTCCAGAAGATCCTGCCGCTGGTGCGCCAGGCAGTGGAACTGGGCGCGGATATTATCAAGGCCGATCCTAGCGACCATATTGAGGAGTATCACCGTGTTATCGAGATTGCCGGAGGGGTTCCGGTGCTGGTACGCGGCGGCGGGCGCGCGCCGGACGACGAAATCCTGGCGCGCACAGCGGCGGTGATGCAGCAGGGCGCGGCGGGCATCGTCTATGGCCGCAATGTGATTCAGCATGCCTCCCCACGCGGCATGACGCGGGCACTCATGGCGATTGTTCACGATGGCGCGACGCCTGAGCAGGCTCGTGCTTATCTGAAGGAGGCATGAGGTGATGGCGACTGAGCGTGTCATTCGGTTTGGCGTCATTGGCTGCGGGCTGATGGGCCGCGAATTTGCCAGCGCGGCGGCGCGATGGTGTCATCTGCAAGACCTGGATGTGACGCCGCGCATCGTGGCTGTTTGCGATGCCAATCCGGCGGCACTGACATGGTTTACCCGCGCGCTGCCTGCTGTGCGCACCTATTCTGATTACCATGATCTGCTGGCCGACCCTGAGGTCGAGGCGGTCTATTGCGCGGTGCCACACAACCTGCACCAGCAGTTATATATCGATATTTTGCGTGCAGGCAAACATCTGCTAGGCGAAAAACCGTTTGGCATTGACCGCGAGGCATATCAAGCTGTCGCGGTTGAGATTGGCCGCCATCCAGAACTGCTGGTGCGTTGCTCCTCTGAATATCCCTTCTTTCCTGGCACGCTGCAACTCTTCACGTGGGCGCGGGAGGGCCGCTTTGGGCGCGTCTTTGAAGTGGAGGCCGGATACTGGCATTGCAGCGACTTGAATCCGCAAAAGCCGATCAATTGGAAGCGGCGTATTGCCACTTGCGGGGAATATGGCTGCATGGGTGATCTTGGCATGCACGCGCTGCACCTGCCGCTGCGCCTTGGCTGGCACCCGGCGAATGTCCGCGCCTTGCTGACGAAGATTATTCACGAGCGGCCTGGCCCCGATGGTAAGCCTGTGCCCTGTGAGACCTGGGACAATGCCATCCTTGCCTGCGAGGTGCGTGGGACGAGCCTTACCTTCCCGCTGACCGTTTCTATGAAGCGCATCGCCCCAGGGCATCAGAGCAGCATGTTCCTACGCATTCTGGGCACCGATTGCTCGGCGGAGTTCACGACGCAGTCTCCCAAGCAAATCCGATACCTCCCCTACATGTCGGGCGGCGAGCAGGCGTGGCGTGTGTTGGATGTGCCGTTTCATTCGGCCTATCCGACGATCACGGGCGACATCTTCGAGTTCGGCTTCACCGATGCGTTGTTGCAGATGTGGGCGGCGTTCTGCGACGAACTCGCTCACGGGCAGGATGGCATGCGCCAGCCATTCCGCTGTGTGACACCAGAAGAGGTGGCGGCCTGCCATGATCTCTTCACTGCCGCGCTGGCCTCGCAGCGCACCGGCCAGACGGTGGCGCTCTAGCGCCACCAGGAAGGAGGATGGCTATGGTCGAGCGCCCCATCGCCGTCGCCGGGCACTGCTGTGTTGACATCATCCCTACCTTTGAGGCCACTATCGGACGGGCAGAGGCAGCCCTGACACCGGGGAAGCTGGTGCATGTTGGCCCGGCACGCTTTGCCACTGGCGGGCCGGTTCCCAATGTGGGCCTGGCTTTGCATCGCCTGGGCGTGCCACCGCGCCTCTTCGGCAAAGTGGGCGATGATCTGCTGGGCAGCGCTCTGCTGGCACTGCTCCACCAACAGGATCCCGAACTCGCCGCCAGGATGATCGTGGCGCCTGGCGAGCCAACGTCCTATAGTGTGGTCATCAGCCCGCCTGGTGTGGACCGCATGTTCCTGCATTGTCCTGGCGTCAACGATACCTATGCGGCGGCGGACCTGGCCGAGGTAGACCTGGACGGCACGCGAATCCTGCATTTTGGCTATCCCCCCCTGATGCAGCGTATCTATCGAGACGATGGGCGGGAGTTGGTGACAATACTGGAGCGAACGCGCCAGCAAGGGGTGACAACTTCGCTGGATATGGCCTTACCCGATCCCGCATCCGAGGCCGGGCAAGTCGATTGGACGGCCTTCTTGCAACAGACACTTCCGCAGGTTGATCTCTTTCTGCCCAGTGCCGAAGAGTTGCTTTTCATGCTGGACCGCCCGCTGTTTGAAGCGTTGCAGGCCCGCTCTGCTGGCGGCAGCATCGTTCTGGGCATGGATGGCAATATCCTGGCCTGGCTGGCCGAAGCGTGCCTGTCATTGGGGGCGGCGGTCGTCGCGCTGAAAGTAGGCGACCAGGGACTTTACCTCCGAACGACGACTGATCGGCGCCGACTGGATAGGATCGGCCTGGCGTTCGGTGGTACTCAGCAGGACTGGTACGGACGTGAACTGCTCGCTCCCTGCTTTCAGGCGCGCGTGGTGGGCACGACAGGCGCGGGCGACGCCACGATAGCGGGCTTCCTGACGGGCTTGCTGGGCGGCGCCGGGCCGGAGCGGACCTTGAAGGGCGCCGTGGCGGTGGGGGCGTGCAGTGTGGAGGCAGCAGATGCGAGCAGCGCCGTGCCAGCCTGGGAAACGGTACAGCAGCGCATGGCTGGCGGCTGGCAGCACTGCGCGGTGACCCTTGAGCTACCGGGCTGGCGCTGGGATGCCGCAGGCAACCTCTGGTGTGGGCCACACGACCAGTACTCATTATAGCGCCTTCCGCCGAGTTGCTGGATTGAAAGTGGCCGTCTGGGCTAAAGCCACAGTAGCTTGCGGCGGGTTACCTCTCTGTCAACGAAGGGTGCCCCCTCGTGGCACAGGCAGGTGCTGCGCAAGGCGGTGGATGCGCATTTCTGGCCCCACCCGCTGGGTCACATCTCCTGGCGGCACGATACCAGACGCATGGGGTTTGGAAGGGGCTGCCATGGTATGAGACAAATCCTTGGCGCGGGCCAACAACAACGCACCTGCCTGTACACGGATGTCGCACAGCATAGCTGGCTTCTTTTCTGGTACGCGGCTTTGAGGTATACGAGGCTAGAATGTCTGTTCTGTCTATCAATCTGGCCATCGCTCGCTCCAGAAAGGAACCTCTGTGCAAGCCTGGGAATACCTGTTCGTCACCTTTGAAGTCCGCCAACCCACTCCTTCTGTGGAACCTGATTGGTATCTCTCCTATGCCAGCAACCAGCAAGTTGCGGCACAGACCGCTCCCACCATCCATACCTACACCAACCAGCAAGGCGCCGAAGGTCGCAACTCTTCCACAGCCACTATGCCTACCGCCACGACAAACCCACGCTGTTACGCTTGATCTTCCGGCGCCCGGTTGAGCCACCTACTGGGGAGGCATTACCAGACCGTGTGCCAGACCAGCCGTGGGCACGCCCATCCTGGTAAACGCTTTGGCTTTGGGCAGTCGAGCTAGCAGTCACAAGCCAGGCGAAGACGCCAGACTGCGCGCTGGCTAAGTCCAGAGTTCGCCTATGCGGCCTCGTTCCTTATAACGCATGTGCTGGCGTACCTCATTGCAGCAAGCCGTATCATTTGTACTCCTTCCCTGGAATATTCGTTATAACGAACAGATGATACTCCCTCACCGACTCCTGGGCTCCCTCCCACCCCTACTGTTCCTTCCACTCCCACCGCTCCTCCCATTCTTATGCCCACCCCGACTCCAGCCCAATCATCATGTTGCTGGTGACCCCGACGAGTCTGAGACAAAGTTGCAGCGGGTCACCACCCGTGCAACCTTTTACAGTAACGCTCGATAACACCGTGAGCAATGTTGCGGTCAGTTGGACGCTCACCATCACGGATACTGACCCAGCAGCCAATGTCTGGGCCTCGGTCAACGGGACCAGCGGAACGGTCCCAGCGGACCTAAGCACCACCGTAACCATCTCGCCGATCAGCACGCTCTGCCAGGATATGGCTGGCGCCTCCGGAAGCTACACCGCTGATGCCAGTTGGCCTTCTAACCAGGCCACTGTGACGGATGTCGTCACGCCCTGAGGAGGATCAACAGGAGCCTTTTCTCCTGCCCGCCAGCCGCCGCTTGTCCAGGAGCGGTACAAGCTATTTGAGCGCCAGGGCATTGGGTGGGGAAGCCACGCCTCCGAGCGTGTTGAGCGGCGCCGAGGTCAGGAAGCACTCATAACGTCCATCGATCGCGCAGTCTGCCGCCAGCTCCTCCAGGTCAAAGAGTTCCCCAATGGGCATGCCCCAGAGCGCCAGCAGAGTCTCGTGCATGAATCCATGCACCGGATGCGCCGGATAGGCTTCAAAGGCCAGCGTGTCACCTGCCACCGCGGCGAAGTGCTGCTCCCACAAAAACCGCAAGGTCTCTTCCCCCTGGGACAGGCCCACTGCCGTGTGGGGCGGCCTGGCGAGCGCCTCCCGTTCCCGCTGCCCTAACTCCAGATACCAGGCCACCCAACCAGTGCGCACCAGCAGGATATCGCCGTGTTGAAAGTGGACCTGTTGCGCCTGCGCCGCTGCCTGGAGCGCCTCGACGGTAATTTCGTGGCGCTCCCCTGGGCTGTAGTGGATGCCCTGGCTGGTGGCCCACCGCTGATAATCGATGAGAACACCCCGTCCTGCGATCCCGCGCCGTGCCCAGGACTGGATGCCATTGCGCGTCTCTAGACCACCCGTGATTTGGGCATCCGTCACGTCGT
>JBJKSJ010000153.1:0-10971 GCA_046704085.1 Ktedonobacterales bacterium
AGTATTGATGCTGGACCCCCACCGACGCCTTCCCTTGCTTCGGCAGGCCCGTATCGTCCAGCACCAACACGCCGTTCGCCGGACTACGGTCCACCAGCAGCCGCACGCGCTGCTCATCGAGGGCCAGGGGATCCCAGGCGGCGTCGGTCAGGAGGTGCTGCAACTGCTCCAGCGAGGTATGGGCGACCGCCTGGGCGATGGTCTCGCAATTCTTCCGGGGCAGATCGGTCAACAAGCCCGTGACGTACCGTTCCAACGACCGACGGCTGGTGGCCCGCCGAAACAAGGGAGCAAATGGCTTCAAGAATGCCGCCAGTTCAGGCAAGGGATCAGGAGAGCCTTTAGGCAAGGTCAGTGTGTTCATACCCCTATCGTAGCACGAAACTAACAGAGTAGTATTAACCCGATGTGCAAGTTCATCTTCGCAGCGCTCCATGTCGTCCGGGCTCTGCCCGTAGACCACCCGTATCGAGGAATTGCAGGTGCTCCTTCTGTGGATCAGCAGGATCTGGCCGAGCGCGATTGGAGGAGTCCCGCGATGAGCAACTCGACCATGCGGCGGGCATGGTAGCGCGGGTCGTTGTCGGCGCCAACGCAGAGGCTGCCGATGCCGCGCATCAGTTCGTAGGCATCGACATCGGCGCTGATCTCGCCAGCTTCAGCGGCGGCGACGAGCAACTGCGCGCACACGGGCACAAGGCGGTCGAGGAAGTAGGCGTGCAGCGCGTCGAAACCGACGCTGTCGGGTTGCAGGACAGCGGCGAGTCCATGCTTTGTGACCAGGAAATCCACGAAGAGGTTGACCCACCGACCGAGGGCCGCGTGCGGCGAGCTACAACTCGCCAGCAGGACCGGACCGGCTGCGGCGCAGGCCTCGACCTGATGGCGGTACACGGCAATAACGAGATCCGCTCGCGTCGGGAAGTGGCGGTAAATCGTCCCCATCCCGACGCCCGCCGCAGCCGCGATGTCACGCACCGGCGCCTGGACACCGGAGGTGACGAACACGGCGGCGGCGGCTTCGAGCAACGCCTGCTCGTTGCGCTGCGCGTCGGCCCGCTTCTGTCGGGCTGGTTGCCCTACTTCCTCGTCGCTGCTGGTCACTGCGTCATGCCCTCACTCACTACCCTTGACAAACGGAACATTGTTCCGTATGATTATACGGAGCAGTGCTCCTTTTTCTCATTATACCAGCGCGGAGGGCTGGTCAACAAGGCACACGTTGCCGTCACATCCGCATCCCCCTCTGGAGGCATACGGTCATGCGGACGATCGTGATCGAGGACAAGGAGCATATCCCCGCTGCTGCATCGACGTGTATCCCATCCCGTATTGAAAGGACGAACAAACCCATGCCGCAAACACCCCGGCCTCATTTCGGGATCTCGACCGCCCCATCACAGGTCGACTACAAAGACATGCTGCGGGTCTAGCGCGAGGCGGACACCATCCCGCAGATCGAGCATGCGTGGCTGTTCGATCACCTCATGCCGATCTACGGCGACCCGAGTGGACCGACCTACGAAGGCTGGACCCTGCTCTCCGCCTGCTGACGCATCCGATCATACCGACCTGCCGCGACCAGTTCGCGGCTAGCTAGGGAGACTCTCCATGGACTACCGACCTCTGGGACGCACCGGCGTCTCGGTCAGCCAGATGTGCCTGGGCGCGATGATGTTCGGCGCCTTCGGCAACTCCGATCACGACGACGCGGTCCAGATCATCCACAAGGCGCTGGACGCCGGGATCAACTTCATCGACACCGCCGATGGCTACTCCGCCGGCGAGTCGGAACTAATCCTCGGCAAGGCGCTGGCAGGCGGACGGCGCGAGAGCGTGGTACTCGCCGTCAAGTTCGGCGTTCCTTTCGACGCGGACCCCAACCATCGCGGAGCGTCGCGACGGTGGATTACCGAAGCGGTCGAGGGCTCGCTGCGACGGCTTCAGACCGACTGGATCGACCTCTACCAGGTAGGCGTTCCCGATCCGAACACCGATATCGACGAGACCCTCGGCGCCCTCTCCGACCTCGTGCGCGCCGGAAAGATCCGCTCCTTCGGCACGTCGAAGGTTCCCGCCTCTCAGATCGTCGAGGCCCAGTGGACCGCCGAGCGCCGCGGCCACGGACGGTTTCGCACCGAGCAGCCGCCCTACTCGCTCCTGACCCGCGCCATTGAGTACGACGTGCTGCCGACCTGCCTGCGCCACGGAATGGGCGTCATGACCTACAGCCCGCTCGCCGGGGGGTGGCTGTCGGGCAAATACCGCAAGAGCCAAACGGTCAGTGGGCCAGGCTCGGCTGCTCGCGCCCAGCGTTCCGGGGCATATGACGCGACCAACCCAGCCAATGCCGCAAAGCTCGACGCCGCCGATGCCCTCGGTGCGCTCGCCGACGAGGCTGGGATCACTCTCATCCAGATGGCGATCGCGTTCGCCACCCGTCACCCCGCGGTCACCTCCGCGATCATCGGCCCGCGCACCATGGAACACCTGGACGCCTACCTTGCCGCCGACGGGATCGACCTCTCCAGTGATCTGCTTGATCGCATCGACCAGATCGTTCCCCCCGGAGTCACGATCAACGTTGCCGACAACATGTGGAACATCGGCACAACTGCGCTGAGCGCCGCGTCTCGCCGCCGAGTGGCAGACGGAAGGAGGTGAGCTACTGGCGCCCTACCGCTGGGCCAAACGTGACAACAATCCGCGCTGGAGTGCGCGGCTCAGCCGCGTGCGCTCCAGCATGGACACCGTCTTTGCCCAACTGGTCGACCGCACGACCGTCAAGCGCGTCTGGGCACGTGATGCCTGGCACCTGTGGCGTCGGCTGCTGCGCAAGGTCTTGATGCATACCGTCGCCGTTCTCGTAAATGTCGTCCAAGGCAACCCGCCTTTGCACCTTGCTCAGGTGGTTGCCGCCTAAAACGTGCCCATCGGGTTAGTAAAAAAATACCAGCAGCCATCGTAGTGAGATGACGAGGCTACCAGCGCCTGGGCAGCGGCGGGAGATCAAGCGAATAGGGGTCGATGGGGCCGCTCAAGGTCTGCTCTATGTTCTGACGCGCCCTGGCCCTGGGGCTGATGCTGTCTATTTCTGCCAGGCGCTCGTATTCTTCTTCATGCGCGGCCACCCGCGCAGATTGCACCTGCTGGGCGAGCGCTCCGCTGGCCTGGGCGATCAGCATCCGGCTCATGCTGCGCGCCAGTTGGGTGATGCTGATGGCAAAGAGGATGAAGGCGGGGATGACGATCAGCCGATGGAGAATGGATAGCTCGTCTGGTGAGACGCCGGATTGCTCGTAGAGCCATGCCTGGAAGGGCTGGGCCAGGCTGAAGATCAGCAGACCCAGTGCTGCCAACCACAATGATCGCCCGATGTCGCTGCCGATCTGGGTCCAGAGCAGCAGGATGATGCAGAGGATCGCGATCAGGATCAGGCTGCCATCTAGCCCGATGAAGGCGGCAACCTCGGCCTCTGGGTTGAGGCCATAGACAATGAAGCTCAACGCGCCAATCAGAATAGCCAGGCCGACGGCGAGCGGCCAGATGCGTGGGAAAGGCTTGTGGCGTTTGGAGGAAAACCGGGGGAGCGCATCTGCCAGGCTGGCAAGCCCTGGAACAAAGAAGAGCATGGAGACCATCACGACGCCTTGGTGCAGGACAGTGGCCTGCACATAACTCAGCACGCCCAGGTCTTGCACGAGCGAATCAATCAAGTGCGCGGCGGCAAAGGCCAGCGCGCCAAACGAAATGAGCCGGAAGGCGCGTTGAAGCGGGCGCCCTAGCGGGAGCCAGGTCGATGACCAGAGCATCCAGATGGCGGCGGCCAGGCCCATAAGGTCAAGCAGCCCCGCCAGTTGCATCGCCGGAAGCGAAGCAGGCTGAGCGGTATCAAGCAGCAGGATCGGCACGCTGGCGGTCAAGAGATGTGTCATCAGGCAAGTTCCTCATGCTACGCTCCGCGATCTTCCACGCAGATGGGAGCGGTCAACTCATCAAGGGGTTAGCATAATAAATGCCAATTTTGGCTGGCGCTGAAAAATCGTGGCCCCAGGCTTGCAGGGTAGACGAGGCAGAGCGTCTTGAGTTCTGTGGAGGAAGGAATCGCTATGGCATCGTTACAGACACATCATAACCCTACCGACCGTCGTTCAATCACCCTTGAGGGGGAAACCCGCCTGTTCGTGCTGGATGCGGGGGCTGTCGCCTATGGCGATCAGCCCGATGAGGCGGTACTTCAGAAGCTGGCGCTGCTGGCGGAGAGTGAGGGCGCCCAAGTGGTGATACGCGGGGTCAGCGATGGGCTGCGGCAGCGCCTGGGGGGAGATGCGCGCGCCGGGCGTTTTCAACCCCAGTTGGCGCCAGATGGGCAGGAAGCCGCGCTCAGCACGCTGCTGGCCCAGGCGGGCATTCCAGCCAGTGAGGCGCTGCTCTTTCTCGCCCCAGGGACAGAGGCGCCGCCCGCCGGGAGCCATGCGTTTTACCTGGGCAGCGACACGCCGCCCGTCGGGGCGGTGGCCTCCCGTCTGCCGGGGCCGCGAGGAACCGACGCGCTGCTGGCGCTCTATGGGACGGCGCTGATGCAGGAGAAAGCCGGGCAGGCGTTTCGCGCCACATCGCAAGGCCAATCGCCGCCTACGTCCGCGCCCTTCGATGATGCGCTGTTTGAGGGATTGATCAAGTCCTTTGGGCGAACGACGGCGAGCGAGGCGCAGTCTGCGTTGGTTCCACCTGCGCCAGACCTGGATGGACAATTGCTGCGCTCCCTGGCTGACCGCTGCTGGACGAAAGTGCAGCTTAATATCCAGCCGAATGGGGCTATCGTTGCCTCGCCTGCAAAGGGCGAGCAGCCCGGCCAGCCCAATTACTGGTTTGTCTGGCAGCGCGACGCTGGGCATGTGTTGCTCAGCATGATCGATTGGGCGCGGCGCTCGCCGTTTGGCCTGCCGACGGAGCCGATAGAGTCGGCGGTCAACAGCTATGTGGGCTTCCTCACGCACTGCCAGGCATCCGGCAACCTGGGTGTCAGCCGGTATACCGTTGATGAGCAGCCCGTGACCGGCTATGGCAACCCGCAGCTTGACGGCCCGGCGATTGGCGCGCTGGCGATGACTCGTCTGCTGGACCCGCGCCCTGTCTATCAGCAGATTCGCGCCTATCTTGACTATCTGCTGACGGCTGAGGGCCAGGGGCCGTGCTATGACGCCTGGGAATTCGTCTATGGGCGCATCCTGAATACGCTGCTGCTCAAGCGCAAGGCGTTTCGCGCCGCCGCGCGCCTGGCAAATATTCTCACCGAGGCTGAGGACATGCGGCGCTATCAAGACGAGGCGGCACGGCTAGAGGCGGAGATCGAAGCGTTTATCGATCCGCAGCGTGGCTATCTGCGCAGCAACCGAGATGCCGCCAATCCCTGGATGGCGGCGATCAGCGGGCTGGATGCCGCGACGCTGGGGGCGATTCTGACGGCGTGGGACTCCAACGATGATTTTCTCAATCTGACGCATCCAGCCGTCATGGGCACGGTGCTGGCGCTGGAGGATGCGTTTGCGCCGCTCTACGAGGTGAATCGCGCCTGGCGCGCTGCCGGGCACGCTGGGATGGGCTGGGGTCGCTTCCCAGAGGATGCCAACGATGGGGTCGGTTCGACTGGCGGCAATCCCTGGCCGCTGACAACGCTCTGGGCCGCGCAATACTGCTATCGGCTGGCGGAAAAGCTGGCGACAGGCGGGCCTTTCCCCATCATTGATCAGCGCCAGGCAGACTATCTCAATCGCCTCACCGATCAGGAGATAGCCCACGTTGAAGGGCAGATCACGCCCCAGCAGATGCTCACGGACCTGCTTCCGGCGCTGCGCAGGCGTGGCGATGCCTATTTGCAGTTTGTGCTGGCGCATCAGCCGGAGGATGGCTCAATCACCGAGCAGATCAACCGCGATACTGGTCAGCCGCAGGGCGCACGAGACCTGACCTGGGCTATGTCAGAGCTGCTTAATACGCTGACGATGCGCGGCTAAAGCCACTCTGGCAGGTCTGGCTGCCAGATGGTGATAGCCTCTCCGTTCTGCATAAGCATCCGCGACCCATCTGGGGACCAGAGGAGTTCTGGCGTGCCGCCTGGCGTAGCAGCAGGTAAGGCGTCCACTTGCTGGTTGGTTGTGGCGTCATAGAGGTTCACCGTCAGCCCTCTATTGACGACATAGCCATAGGCGGCCAGCACGCGGCCATCTGGCCGCCAGGCGAGGACGAGCGATTGAGTCGAGAAGCCGCCATGCGCCAGCGCCAGCAAGTGCAGCAGGCCCAACAGCGCGGCATCGCGCACGGCGAGCAGCGGTGTCTGATCGACATTGAGGGCTACCAGCGCCTGATGGCTGGGCGGCGCGATGTCTGCTGGCTGCATCCGCCCGACCAGAGAGAGCGAATCCACCAGATAGCGCCCATCTGGCGACCACGCCGCGAAGGAACTGCGCCAGAGATACGCGCCGGGAAGCTTGTAAGTTGGGCCGACTGCGGTCATCATATCAACCTGCCCTGGCTGCCAAAAAGAGAATGCGGCATCGCCAACTGGATTGCCAATGAGGTCTGGCAGGGGCGAAGTTGGCCCGTCCTGGCTCTCTGGCAGCAGTGTTCCATCTTTGCCCCAGCGATAGGTTGGCGCAGTGGGCAGATTGGAAAAGAAGGGAGTAGAATCGCTGAAAGGCGTCCTGACAGGGAGCAGGGCGCCGCTTTGCACATCCCATTCCTCATAAGGCGCAGCGACGATCGTCGGCTGAAGCAGCGCGCGCTCGTGCCCGCCGTCCTCATCTAGCAGCAAGACGCCGTTGAGCGCGCTGGCCGATGGTGGCGGCGTAATCCAGATCGAGAAGGTGAGCGCCAGCCGCTGTGCCTGGCGCGACCAGATCAGGGCTGTATAGAAGATGAGCGGCGCGGTTTTGCTGGCTGTGGGCGCCATTGCGCCGGAGAGTTGCTGAAGCGCTTGCAAGATGGCGGCATCTGGCGCTATCTTTCTGAGCAGCCGCCCGGAATCGGCGCTGTAGATGTTCAGCAGACTGGGCTTGTAGCTGTAGTCCTGCACGGGGCAACTCAGCCAGTAGCCCAGAATGGCAACGCGCCTGCTGTCTGGCGCCCAGGTAAGTTCTTGCAGGCAGGTGATGCCATCCCTCCCCACATCGATAGCGACTGGCGGGGCCGACGCTTTGGGTAGCGTCGGCGGCATGGCACCTGCCAGACTGAGCGTGATGACCAGCAGCGCCAGGAGCGCGCTGGTCTCGCGCCAGCGCATCCGCAGCCATCGGGCAACGCGCGCGCGTGGCGGCCAGGGCTGCCAGCGGTAGGCGGACCCATCTGGCAGGGAGGCATCGTCGGGTTCGATCTCAAACTCGTTGGGGCCGATTTCCTGCTCAGGGTGATTCATCAAGCGCCCTCTTGACTGAGATTCAGGCATGCCTTCTGCAAAAAAGCCTGATCGATAATCCTACTATAACATAGGGCTGGTATAATTAGCATGGCTCAGGTTCTCATCTATTTCCAATGCTTGAAGAGTGAGAAGTATGCTTGAAACGATCTCTGCTGCTGATTCTGGCAGCGTTTCTCCTCTGCCTGCGCTGCAAGAGGGGGTAGCTTCTGTCCTCGGTTATCGTATGGCCTATGTAACAGGCGGCGAGGGGGAACCTGTCGTCTTCTTACATGGCCTTGGGCAGGCGTACAGTGTGTGGGATGGTGTGCTACCTCTTCTGGCGCGTCGCTTTCGAGTCTTTGCCCTGGATATGCTCGGCTGCGGGGCGTCGGATAAGCCTCGAATTGATTATAGCCTCTGGGCGCTGGCGACCTATACACGCTACTTCATGGATGCTGTGGGGATCGAGCGCGCGCATCTGGTGGGGCATTCGCATGGCGGAGGCATCTCCATGCACATACTCCATCAATATCCTGAGCGCGTCAATCGGCTGGCGCTGCTTGCCACTGGAGGGCTGGGCCGCGAGGTGCGCCCGCTCTTGCGCGTAGCCACACTGCCCGGCGCATCCCTGGTTCTTTCGGGCATCACTTCCCCCATCTGGCTGCGGCTGTTGGGGCGGTTACGTTTTGCCAGACTGACAGAACTGCTGGAGCGCGAGCAGACGCGCGTGTGGACGAGGCTGGCGAATGCCGACAATCGCTGGGCATTTATGCGCATGCTCCGCAGTGTCTGCGACATCACCGGGCAGACGGTGAGCGCGGTGGAGCGGCTGCCATATATGGAAAATCCGGTACTGCTGGTCTGGGGGGATTGTGACAAGACGATTCCAGTCTCGCACGCCCGGAACGCGGCTAAACTGCTGCCGCATTGCCAGCTTGAGGTGCTGCCTGGCTGCAAGCACTATCCGGCCATCGAGCGGCCAGCAATGGTTGCTCCATTACTGGAGCGCTTCTTTCTCTAAGAAGCGCTGCTGCATGCGCGTGTGCTGCCAACGACTGATGAGCCACCACAAAGCGCCACCAGTCAAGATGACGAGCAGCGGCTCGATGGGGGCGCGAAAACGCATCATGCCGTAGAAGACGACGTTCTGAACTATTGTGGCAGCGACGACGAGATAGATGACCAGCAGTTCTTTTTTTCGTTGTTTCCAGGTGAAGAACAGCCCGAATGCTGCCAGCAGAAAGATAGGGATCGACTCCAGAGGGATGATCATCCCAATAAACCGCGATGAAAGCCGGCCAGGATATTCTTCGATGGGCAAGCCGTGTGAATAGGTGTAGGGTTGCCACATATTGATCACGTGCAGGCCCATCAAAGAGGCCACCTCCGTCAGATGTGCGCGCATCCAGGCGAGCGCCTTTTCTGTATCGATGGTGTCATCAGCCGGTGTATAACCGAGGTCGTCATGGTTTCTGGCCCCATTGGGCGGTCTCCAAAAGCCATATCTTACTGAAGCGGGATCGGCAACAACATCGTTGTAAGACCCTAACAGAACTTCACCCATGCCTGTTTCCACGGGAACAAACGCTTGCGTGACGAGATAATTGCGATAGGTCCAGGGAGCAACCAGCAATATGGCAATGCCGGTGATGAGCAGCGCGTTGCCGATCATCTCTCGCCAGGGTTTGAGGTGAGCGCGGATGAGGATCAGCGCCCAGAGGCAAACCAGACCGATTAAAAGCAATCCATTCGGGCGGGTCAGCGAGGCCGCGCCGATAAAGAGGCCACACAGAATCGCCCACTGGTGTTCTTTGATTGCGCGCCAGAAGGCGCTGAGCCTGGTCCGTCCAATTGGCCTTGTTCCTGGCGTGGTGTGTTGTAAGCGAAAAAGGGAATACGCGAACCCGGTGACACAAAAGGTATAGAGGGATTCGGTATACAACCAGCCATCATAGAGGAAAAGCCCGGTATATGTTGCCGCAATCACGCCGGTACAGAGGGCTATGCGCCTGCCGAAGAGATCGCTGGTGAAGCGATAGATGAACAGGCATGTCCCAGAGCCGAGAAAGCAATAAAACAGGCGCGCGTAGAAACTCTGCGGGCCGGTGAAGAAGTAAATGCTGCTGATGATCCAGGGCCAGAGTGGCGCCCGGCTCACCGTCGGATAAAGACCATGCAAACAATAGCAGTGTTTATCGAGCAAGTTCTGGGCAATGATATTATAGAGGTTAGCGTCATAGATAGGCACATAATTGCGGGCAGCCGTCACGTTATAGACGAAGCGGACCACAAAAGCCAGGCAGAATATGCCGAGGATGGTTACGTTGTGTTTCCCCTTGAAAGACCACCTTTTTAGCAAGAGCCGCGTCTTTGTCGCTCGATCTTTTTGCTGCTCCCGCTCAGCAGCTTGCGCTTGAGCGGGAGCAACAATTGGCCCTGAATGTTGTTCCATCTCCTACACTTTCCTTGGCCCAGAAATCACCTAGAGGACGCCGACTATGGGGATATGCGCGTGAATGAGGGTGGTGAACTGGCGGCGCGCGTGGCTTAACGCTGTCATGTGATGACGCATCTTGCGGCGGTGTGCCTCCAAACCTTTGGCAAGATCGAGCGGTTGGGCAAACTGCACTTCCTCGACTACCAACTTGAGCAAGCTGTGTTCTTTCCCCCCCGCGCGGGTGTAGGCTTTGAGAAACTTGCGGTCGGCACGCGGCTGGACCAGGACCAGAGAGTGATCCAGCCCCTTGAAGAGTGTGGCGGCCTGGATTAGCGCCTCATGCTGCTTGAGGTAGATGGCTATTATGGCTTCGGCGCATTCCACCATCTGCTTGCGGTCTTTATTGACGACCTTTTCTTGCCTCTTGAGGTCTTTCTTGGTGACGATGCCACCATTTTTGCCATCGCCTGCTGCCTGCGCTTTGAGGGTCTTTTCTAGCTTCTGCTCCAGGATGCGCGCCTGTGCTTCGCGCTTGAGCCGCTCCTCCAGCAGTGCCGTTTCATGCAACAGACGCAGTTCGCGCACCTCGACCTCGCGCAGCGCGAGATATGCCTGGAAGAAGAGATGCTCATTGAGCAGATACGTCGGGCGCATCAGAAAGCGCTGCTCTTCAACCGCTTTTGCCAGGGCTTTGGCCGCGTGCCGGTGCAGTTTCAGATTGGCATCCAATAGAGTAACTAATACTTTCATTGCCGCTTCTCCGTCCCTTAAATCGTCCCCTCGCCTTTTGCTCTGCCATAGGATACCGGAGAAGCGCGATTTATGCAAGTATGATGACCCTGCTTCAGCGCCAGGTTTTGCGCAGGACACGCAGCCAGTTTTCGTGGGTGAGCTTGCGCAGGGCCGCGTCGTCGTAGCCATGCGAGCGCAAGGCGGCAATCAGGTTGGGCAGACTGGAAACATCGCTCAGTTCTCGCGGAGGCACAATTCCACCGTCAAAGTCCGAGCCGAAGCCGACGCCATCAATGCCCAGATGCTCCACCAGATAATCGAAGTGGCAAACAACGACCTCCAGCGAAGTATCGGGATTCTAGTCGCCATCCGCGCGCAGATTGGCTGCCTCGAAGATGTGACCGAC
>JBJKSJ010000154.1:0-3576 GCA_046704085.1 Ktedonobacterales bacterium
AAGTGGAAAAAGCCCTCAAGGCCCGAGGGAGTCCCCGTGTGGTCTCAGGATGGAATCCTCTGCGTGTGCGATACCCTCAAGAACGCCGTAAGGTTGACATTCCCAAAGGGTGCTCAGATGAAAGATCCGCAAAAGCTCTTTAACACGCGCCTGGATAGCAAGACGGTTCGTGCTATCGACTTTCACGAAGGTGCGACCATCAATGAAGCCGCGTTAAAAGCGCTCATTCTGGAAGCTGTGGGGCTGAACCAGTCAAAAGCAAATTAACCCGCTATAGATGAAAGCCGTTGTTTATGATGACTTTTTAGAGTGTCTGTTGAGCACATATTGTACCGAAGGACTCATTGGCTTATCCGCGCGGTGAATACAGCCATACCAGCAGCAAGGTCGGCGCATGCCCTCTTTGAGTTCCGTGCGCACCCTTTCAACGTGCTGCCTTCTGGTTTCTGGTTTTTTCACGGAGATCGCCCAGCAGATCCATTCATTGCGCGCCAGAGGCGTAAGATCCTCCCATGCCGCTAGCGCCTCCGCGTCAGAAGCGAGGGTGTTCCGTAAGTCCTCTGGCAATTCGTGGACAACCCCACCGGAGATTGCATTGTTGGTCATAGTCATACATTTATATTAATACAAAATAGCCCTCTCTCGCAAGGATTGCAGGGGCGAGCGCGCGTCTTCAATTTGCCGGTCTGCTCCCGTGCCGAATGCACACAAATGGTGTACACCTGTTCGCTTGTGGAGCGGCTTGATCTGCTGCCAATGGCTGTGCTGCTCATGCTGGCGGGCAAACTGCTCGCGAAGACGGGCAAAATCCGCTCACGCGCGTAGGGCATTTACCACCAACTATTCCTTACCGATGATCACTTCGGTGGATTTGATGATGGCGACGACCTGATCGCCCGCCTGGAGGTGTAACGCCTCGGCGGAGCTACGAGTGATGGCCGAGACGATCTCCTGCCCATCGGGCAACTCAACAATGATCTCGGCCATGACCGTCCCCAGCTTGACGCTTTTGATCGTGCCTTTTAGCTGGTTGCGGGCGCTCATCTGCATGTTCATATTCCTCGCTCTCTGAAAAGGGGCCAGGGGTTCTCTGGCCTCAACTGTTCGCTGCGCAAGCGTACCCATCACTCGCAAGTTTTGCGCCCGCGCCAGGCTTATCTTCAGAAGACCTCTCACGCGGAGAGGATTGAAGCTCTGCCGACGTAGTACATGATAGCGCCTTGTCTGCATGATGCGAGCGAGAATGTCCATTTCTGGAGAGGTGGTGCGGTAGAGATAGTAGAGCTGGCATCATCTGGCGGATCTGTGCCGGTTTCCAATTTTATGCCGCGCCGTGTTGGCGCGGCAGCGTTCGGTGTGCCTGCGCGGTGTTAAGAGGAAAAGCCAGGAGTCCCACGAGCGCACTCCCCTCAGGAGGTCGGACATGCCAGCGACTGAGATCACCTGCCCCCGCTGCAAAGCGGCAGCGCCGACGGGAACGGCCTATTGCCCACGCTGCGGCGAAATCCTGGACCCAAAGATTCTTCTCGAACTGAACCGGCTGACGGTGATTCTGCGCGATCTGGATACGCGCATCGCCGCTCAGAAGGGCAGCCAGACGGTGGCCGATCTGCGCGCGGAGTATTACGGGCATTATCAAGAACTGCGCCACGCGCCCAGGCTCAGAACGCTCGCGCCTGGCCCGGAGGCGCGCACGAGCGAACAGATTCCGGCAGAACCTGACGCCCCAGCGACGCCAGGCAGTCCACCGCTCAACGCGCCGCTGCCTGCTTTTTCGACACTCGCCAGACCTTCAGCGACCGCGCCCACGCCGATTCCTGAAGCGGCGCCTCCGCCGGTTCCTCCCATACCGCCCGCGCCTGCCGGGCCGATTTTTTCCTGGCGGGCTTTTGCCGCCGACCAGGCCATCGCCATCATGGCCTATCTGGGTGGCTTTCTGGCGCTGATTGCCACGCTCACCCTGGTGGTCAGCAAGGGAGAAAATCTGCCAAGTCTGACGCTAGCCATCGTCACACTGGTGTATGCCTGCTTTGGCGTGGCGGGCCTTGGCCTGCGGGGGATTGAGCGGCTGCGCACGGTCAGCCGGGTGTATCTGGCCGTCTTCGCGCTGATGACGCCGCTGGTGGCGCTGGCGATCTATCGCTATGAACTTCAGGAATTGAACTTCCCTGTCGCGGGGATGCTGTGTATCTCGGCGGTCTACGCGACTATCGTCTATCTGGCGCTGGCGGTGCAGACACGCTTTGCCACCTACGCCTATCTAGGCTGGACGGCGCTGGGAGTGGCGGCGCTGGCGATCATCCCCTGGACGAACATCGATGAGCAGTGGTGGGTCTTTACCCTGGGATTGGTGACGCTGCTGCTGATCGTGCCCCATCACCTGCGCCATCAGCCGCTGGTCGCCATCCTGGCCGAGCCAGCGATCCAACTGGCCGCGCTGGCGACAATCCCGGTGGTCATCGGCGTGCAGGTGCTGGGCGCGATTGGACTGACCCAGACGCTGGTTCCCACTGCCTTCCCGTCCATCTATGTGCTGGCCGCGCCGCTGGCGCTGGGCGCCTGCATTCAGGTGCCCATCACGGCGGGCTGGAGGCTGAGCGCGCCCACCTGGCGCCCGCGCCAGCAGCGCGCGATCATCGATACCATCGATGGCTTCAATGCCGTCTTCTTTGCCGAGGCCGTTGGCGGTGTGACCCTCTGGATTGCCAATCTGCCGTTGGGATTGGTGAATCGCCCAATGGCGGTGTCGCTGGCGGCGACGGCGCTGGCAGAGTTTGGGCTGGCGCTGGCGCTGCATCGCTGGCAGCCAGAGCGCCACGCGCTGCGCGTCTTCCTGGAGGCGCTGGCCGTCGGGCTGGCGAGCGGCGGCGCGTTCATTGTGCTGGGCAATCCAGACCCCAACTGGCCGCTGGTGATCGCGCTGAGCGCCGCACTGGTGATCACGATAGGGGCGGCGCAGATCGACAGCCGCTGGTGGCTGCTGGCGGGCGGCTTCTTCCTGACAATGGATTACTTCGTGCTGGCGGCGGCACTGCTCCCGGCAGACCTGATCGCTGACAACCGCGCAACGTTCGCGTTTGCGCTGACGCTGGCGCTCTGGGCGGCGGCCATTGCGGTGGGGATTCATCCGCACACGCGGCGCTTTGCCGCGCCGATCTATCTGGTGGCCCTGGGCAACGCGCTCTATACCACCGGACTGCTGCCCAGCCATCCCGCAAGCTATCAGGTCGAGGTTCTGCTGACCTTCGCGGCGGCGGCTTTTAGCGCCGGGCTGCGCGAGCGCGAGCCGATCTTTAGCAGCGTCATTACGGCCTTTTTCGGCGGGCTGGCGGCCCTGCCGCTGGTCGCCAACGACGCCGATGGGCTGCACGCGAGCCTGTTGGCGCTCGGTCTGGCGCTGGCGGCGCTGGGCATTCGCCTTGCCTGCGGCGGCGGGCGCTTGCGGGCACCGGGGGCCCGCATTCTCGCCTTCGGCTCGCGCGCCCGCTGCCTTCAGCAAAGGCTGGCCGGTTTCGGCATCGCTGCCGAACGCGCCGTGATGTGGCCCGTGGAAGCTCAGGCCTCGCTGCAAGAGGA
>JBJKSJ010000155.1:0-12470 GCA_046704085.1 Ktedonobacterales bacterium
TGCGCCTGAATCTGCTCCGGGGCCATGTACGAGACTGTGCCGACGACCTCCTGCGGGTTCTGATAGCGCGAACTCTGCGCCACCACCGCGATGCCAAAGTCCGAAAGTAAGACCTCGCCCTGCCGCCCCAGCAGCATATTCTCTGGCTTGATATCCCGGTGGACCAGATGGCGCTGGTGCGCGTAATAGAGCGCGTCGGCCACCTGCTGCACATAGGGCAGGACGACCTCCAGGGGCAGCCGCTCGCCCTTGCGATGCTGCTGGCGCAGCGTGCCATTGGGGGCGTAGGTCATCACCAGATAGGGCGTGCCTTCGTAGAGGTTATAGTCCAGCAGGCGAATGATATGCGCGTGATTGAGCGTGGCAATCGTCTTCGCTTCCTGCTGGAAGCTCTCCGCTTCCTCGGAGGCCAGTTCGCCGTGCAGCACCTTGACCGCTGCCTCGGTGCCCAGGCGCGCATGCTCGCCCAGATAGACCTCGGCAAAGCCGCCCTTGCCCAGCAGGCGGGTGAGGCGATATTGCCCCAACTGCTGGCCTACCCGATCAGTCATCGGAGACCACTCCCTCTGGCGCCTGGATCACCAGGACTTGACTCGCGCTCGCTTTCAGAATAGGCGTATTCTAACTCAGCATGGCTGGCGTGTCAAGGGGTCTGTATGGCATAGAGCGCCCGATGGTACGCACCTTGCTGCGGGCAGTTGGCAGATGATTGGCGACCAGATGGAGAGGAACTGGATCGTTATGTGGGATGCAAACATGGGCGAGGCGGCCTTGAACTATGACCGGCAGTTTGGGTTGATCACGGCGCTGGCCTGGGCGCCGGACGGGATACGTCTGGCCTCCGCCAGCTTTTATCACGCGCCCAACACTGCGCTGCCCAACGGGGTACAGGTCTGGGATGCCCGCAACGGCGCCCTGCTAGTGGATTATATCGGCCACAGCGGGCATGTCAACGCGCTGGCCTGGGCGCCAGAGGGCAGGCGGGTGGCCTCGGCCAGCGCGGATCAGACCGTGCGGGTCTGGGACGCAGCCAGTGGGGAGACGCTGCTGACCTACACCGGCCATCGAACGGGGGTGAATGCGCTGGCCTGGGTGCCAGACGGCGCTCGCATCGTTTCCGGCAGCGATGAGGGCGCGATCCACGTCTGGGAGGCCGCGAGCGGCAGGCTGCTGCTGACCTACAGCGGCCACACGGGCAGCATCACCTCGGTGGCCTGGTCGCCCGACGGCAGACGCATCGCGTCGAGCAGCAAAAGATCGCTCGGCGCTCCCAACCAGAACCCGGTGCAGGTCTGGGATGCCGTCACAGGCCAGAACCTCTTCAGCTATGACGGGCAGAGCGGGAACGTGTTGGCCGTTGCCTGGTCGCCCGATGGGACACGCATCACCTCAGCCAGTGACGATCAGCAGGTGCAGGTCTGGTTGACTGGGGAAGCGAGGGACTTTTCAAGCTAAGCTGAAATATTCTATACTAGGGGGGCACACGCAGGAAGCAACCATCAGGGAATGCCGAACCAGGGATGTGAAGTTCGTGAGGCTGATGTATGTCGCGCTGAGGTGCAGAGGAAGGCAGAGATTGCCATGCAACATTCCGTGCCCAAAACCCCGCGTTTCTCGACTGGCCCGCAGCCGGCGCTGCGCCCGTATCAGGTTTCCAGCGTTGCCGAGGTAGACCTGCTCCGCCGCCACAACGTGCTGCGGCGCATCTTACTTAGTCTGCTCGGTCTCAGCACCCTCCTGTTCCTGCTTTATGTGCTGCTGTACGAGTCCAAGACGGCGGCTGGTCTGCTTGGCATACCCATTGAACTAGCGATCCTGGGCGTGGCCTACTGGCTCAATCAGGTCAAAACGCCGCGGCGCGTGGCGGGCGCCGCTTATCTGGCGCTGCTCTCGCTCGAAGTGGCGGTCACCGTGATCCTCATCTTAAGGCCGAGCGGGGCGCTCCTGGGGTCGCTGGCGCTGGTGAGCGTCTTCCTCCTGGTGACGGTGGCCGCAGGCATCGTCATCTCTCCCATCGCGTCCGTCTGGTTCGCGCTGCTGGGCACGCTGTTGACGACGGGCCTGCTGCTGTGGGCGCCGCATACCTCCGATCTCGACGCCTATCTCAAGCAGGTAGGGCTGCCCATTGCCGTGATCGCTCCTGCGATCTTGCAAGCCATTGCCGCGCTGCTGATGTACTATGGGATGAGCAGTCTGCGACAGGCATATCAGGCGATTGATCGCGCCAGGGAACTTCAGGTGGCTTATGAGCAATTAGCGCGTCAGAAAGCCGAGTTGGAGGAAGACATCGGCGTGCTGCAAGCGGTCTATGCCAGGGGCGCGAACGGCGACCTGAACGCGCGCGCCCACTTAGAGGGGCGTCTGCTCTGGCCGCTGGGGCAATCGCTGAACCTGCTTTTCGAGCGTCTTGGTCGCACGACGCTCCAGGCGCAGCGCGCCGCCCAGCTAGAGGATTTTATCCAGCAGTTGGCCGAGGCGATGGAGCGCGAACGCAAAGGGCAACCCTGGGCGCTGCCGCCCACACAAGACGCGGCAACAGAGCGTCTGCTCTCTGCCTTGCAGCCAGATTTTCGCTAGGGCTTTGGCGCGTAGCTCCTGCCCTTGGAGGCATGGAAGAGGAACCAGAGCGCGGGCAGCAGGACGATCAGCCCAATGCCCATGCCGACCAGCAAAGCCACCAGCGTCTCGGTCGGCGCGGCGGCGTTGGCAACGGTCACGTCGGGTGGGATGAGATAGGGGAGCTGCGCCAGCCCCCAGGCGCCGAGCAAGCAGATCGTCTCCAAAATAATCAGCACGCGCGCCAGCCGGTGCTGATGGAAGAGCAGCAAGGCCCCAGCGCACAAGCCGACGAGCATGGTGATGATGATGGCGATCAGGGCGTGCTTGATCATGCCATTCCAGAGGAGCGGCGCGGCAAAGGGAGCTTGAATCAGGCCAAGCGCGCCAAAGAAGGCCGTGACCGCGCCCGCGAGGATGGCGCGCACACGAAAGGCGACCATCACGTCGCCATCCCTCATTTGCTCGGCCCGCACGGTCAGATAGATCGCCGCCAGCACGGCGCAGAGCGAGATAGCCATTGCCCCGATGGTCAGCGCAAAAGGCGCCGTCCAGGGCGCCCAGATGTCTGCCTGGGCGCGCCCGTTTTGCCAGCGAATCCGCCCGCTAGCAATCGCGGCGGCGATAGCGCCCAGCAAGAAGGGCGTGATCGTGCTGGCGGCGCTGAAGGTGCGGCCCAGGATGGCGCGCAGGCGCGTAGCGCGCGGCGCGTAGAGGTGCAGAACGAACGCCGCGCCACGCAGCGCCACGCCGAACAGGGCCAGAATGAAGGGCACAAAGAGCGCCTCCGTGAGGACCGTGAACGCCAGGGGAAAGGCGATCAAGAGGCCGACGATCAGGAAGATCAGCCAGATGTGGTTGACCTCCCAGACCGGCCCGATGGTCGTATCGATCAGATGGCGCTGGCGCAGCTTCGTTGGACCGGAGGCCAGCAAGTCCCAGATGCCGCCGCCGAAATTGACCCCGCCCAGCGCCGCATAAGCAATGATCGCCAGCCCAAGGAGGCCAACCGTGAGGTACGCCAGAATCATTCGCCAGCGCCCCTCTTGACCGGCGAGCGGCGGTGGCTCCGTCTGCGGTGGGGTTCGGGCAGCGCCAGGGGCGGCGCGCCCGGCGCGGCGAGCGCGTTGGCTTCGTCTTCTTGCTGGGCGGCAAAGACCTTCTCCTCAAAACCCTCCAGCAGCGCCTCGCAGCGGTCAATCCACTGCCGCGCCTCGTCGCGGCGCGACGCTCCAAACCAATCGCGCTCGACGACGCGATCATACCAGCGGTGAATCTTATCCAGGTCGTGGCGAATCTCTTCGGCCTCCGCGTAGGTGAAGTTCTGGCGGAAGGTCTCGAACTCAATCTCTTTGGAGAAATTGACCTCGCAGTTTTCGATGATTTCTTCGTACTGGATGTTGCTCTGCGTCTTGAAGCCTTCGATGATTTTGGCCTCTTCCTCCGGCGGCAAGGAGCGGATGGGCAGGTGATGATATGTGCCACCAAGGGCGCTGATGCGGGCAATGATACGCTCCAGCGGCGCGCGCACCGCCGGGACGCTGGGCAGGATGCAGACGCTCTGCTGCAAATAGAGCGCGCCCAGCCGCTTGAGTTCGCGCCAGACACTGACGCGCGCCGCTGCTGGCTGCACCGGCACCTGATAGATCAAGAGGTGATAGGTCTGTCGAGTTTGCGCCATCGTTCTGCTTCACTTTCCCCACAAGACAATGCTACAATTCTTATGATAGCCCACCGCAGCCAGGATAGCAACGCTGCTGGAGCCACTGGCAGCGCCGCCCCCCAGGCGAATCAACGCTCTTTTGTACAAACATCAAACTGTTACACCTGTACATTTTTATGTGCGTGACATATACTATGCGCATGAAAGGAGACCATCGCTCTTATGAATACTGAAAGTTGGGTCTTTCTGCTCATTGCCAGCTTCCTGGCCTCAACGGTGGAGATGGTCGAGGCGCTGACGATTGTGCTGGCGGCAGGCGTCACGCGCGGCTGGCGCTCGTCGCTGATCGGCGTGGGCAGCGCCGTCATTGTGCTGGCCGCCATCACCGCGATCCTCGGCCCGGCGCTCACGCTGATTCCGATTAACTGGCTGCGTCTGGTCGTTGGCGGGCTGCTGCTGGTCTTCGGCCTCCAGTGGCTGCGCAAGGCCATCCTGCGCGCCAGCGGCTATAAAGCCACGCGCAACGAAGCCGCGCTCTACGAGAAAGAACTGGCGGAGGCGCGCGCGCAGGGCACGACCATTCGCGCCGGGATGGACTGGTATGCCTTCACGCTCTGCTTCAAGGGCGTGCTGCTCGAAGGGCTAGAAGTCGTCTTTATCGTCATCACCTTTGGGGCAACGGCCAATCAGGTGCCCCTGGCGGCGCTGGGCGCGGCCATCGCGCTGGTGCTGGTGCTGAGCATCGGCTTCATCGTGCATCGCCCCCTCAGCCGCGTGCCCGAAAACGCCCTCAAGTATGGCGTTGGCATTCTGCTCACCTCCTTTGGCACCTTCTGGGCAGTGGAGGGGTTGGGCATCGACTGGCCCGGCTCAGACACCGCCATCCTGGTGCTGATCGCCGTCTACCTGATCGTCTCGTTCGCCTACGTCGGCGTCTTGCGGCGCCTGCGCACTGCCGCCGCTGAGCGCCAGGCCGTTGCTGCATAAGGAGGGGCAGATGTCATTTATCGTCAATTTTGCGAAGTTCTGGTATGACTTCATCATCGGCGACGACTGGATGATCGCTGCCGCCGTCGTCGGCGCGCTGGTCCTCACCGGCCTGCTCGCCAACGCGAAGATTATTGCCGCCTGGTGGCTCTTGCCCATCGTCGTCTTCCTCTTCCTGGCGCTCAGCCTCTGGCGCGCCATCCGCCCCTCAAAAAGCCACTGAAGCGGGGAAGTATACGTCTAGCCCAGCGTTCCCCGGCACGGAGGCCGGGCTACACGCGCTGGCCGCCTGGAAGGCCGGGGCTACACGCGGGGCAGCTTGCGCGCAAGAACTACCAGAACCACCTTTTACCCCGATCCCACTTGAATAGATCAAGACCATTCGATGCGCGATAGCGCCACATCCGCCCAGCCAACGCGAGTCGTCGCGGCTCTTTGGATTGCCACCGCGTCGCTGCATGCCTCCGGCGCGCTGCGCCCCATTGGGGTAGTCATCGGGCCATAGATGCGAGAGGGATTCGCCAGGTCGCCCGGTGGTTTTACCAGGGAGAAGAGCAGGCGCAAGCCGAATATCAGGAGCTTGCCTGCTGAAGATACACGGTCTGGGTGGGATAAGCCATCGAGATGTGTGCCCTGGAAAATGCTTTCAGAATGTCAAAATTGATCTGCTGCTGCACATCCATGTACGTGTTGTAATCATCCGACAACACGTAATAGACCATCTCAAAGGTCAGCGCCGAGTTATCGAACCGGGCAAAATGCGCCCGATCAAATCGAACCATCTGCTGGCTTTCAATGGCGGCGCGCAGCATCGTGGGAATCTGCTCCAACAGCTCTTGTGACGTTTCGTAGAGGACGCCAACCGAGAACACCACCCGTCGTTCGCGCATTTTCTTGAAGTTCTGGACTTGCGCGTCCGTCAACTGCTTGTTGGCAAAAACAATCTCTTCCCCTTGCAGCGCGCGGATACGGGTAGTCTTGATGCCGATTTTTTCGACCACCCCCATTTTGTCGCCAACAATAATAAAATCACCGATCAGAAACGGCTTATCAATATGAATGGCAAAGGAAGCAAACAGATCGCTCAAAATGCTTTGCAGCGCCAGCGCAACGGCCACGCCGCCAATGCCCAGTCCGGCAACGAGTGAGGTGATATTCACGCCCGCGTTGGATAACACGATGAAGATGCCGAAAATCCACAACAGGACTTTTCCGATGATAATCAGGTTGACCACGATGGACGTGCTGTTTTGATGCGTCTCACTGCTCACCGTTCGCTGCAAGAAAGAGGTCATCAAAAGGCTGCCAAAATTAATCGCAATGTAGGTGAGCAAGGCAATAAACGCAATGGAGATCATCCGGCCAACAACCGCGTTGAAGGTCAGAGTTTGCAGGGCAAGGAACAAAGCGATTCCGGCGCAGTCGGCGCGGTGGATATGATGAAGCGCCAGGGACAGGACATCATCTGCCTGGGTTTTGGTTCTTTTGGAGAAGACATCCAGCCGATTTTTGAGGAGAAACAACAGGATGCGCAGCCCCAAAAACAGAACCAAAAATACTCCGAGTGCAAGCGCATAGGCATACACGCTGTTGCCTAAAATCTGGGTGGTGAAGAAGGAGGATGTCCAGGCAAGCATAAGCAGTTCCCCTTGAAGCCAGGAAATTCATGGGCGCGTCCGTAAGAACGCGCTGATTATGTCCGCTTACCTCCATCATAAAACATTCGAAAAAAAATTTCCAGGCGCTTGCCCCCAGGCTATTGTCCAATCAGGCAACCGAGTATGCACAGCAAGGCGCGCCAGCGAAGCAGCATAACGATGAGCTTGCTTAGCGCTTCAGGAGCGCCCGCGCCAGTCCCAGCAGGGCCGCGCCGCCGGACCTGAACGCCAGGATCGGCCCGCTGTTTGACCTCCGGGGAGAGCAAGCGACAGGCCGAGCGCAGGGGCACGCCCCAGGCGGACAAGGTGAAGGAGGTCGAAGTCACCATAGAAACCAATCTGGGCGAGTCACGAAGATACACTTTTGAGTCTGTTGCCGCATAGGTGGCGGCTACGAGGAGACGGTGGCCGTCCAGGTGCCTGTCTGCGCTGGAATATCCTGAGAGTTGCCATCGCTGCACGTCACGGTGACTGCGCCAGTATCGAAGGCGCCGCTGGCGCTGGTGGCGCTGGTGAACGTCCCCTCTAGATGCTGATTGAGCGCAGGCGTCTGCACGGTACAGGTGACACCATTGGAGAGGTCTTCCTCATACTGCGTCACCGTCTCGGTGTAGCTGACCTTGCCACTTTTATACGAGCCGCTGCACACCTCCGCGATGATCACATGCACCTGCACGCCGCTGGAGGTCGTACCGTCGTTCGTATGCGGCTGCCCATCATCCGTCTGAGGATTACAGACGGTTCCACCAGCCGGGTCTGGCTGGCCCTGCACCGTCAGGTTCTCCTGAAGCGCCGGAATGGACTGGCCGGTGGTTGGGTCCGTGATGCTCAGTGTCACCTGGAGGGTAAAAGCTGGCGTATCGTCGGGCGGCGCGCCGTTTGGGCCGGGGGTATTGGCCTCGCCCGGCGAGACGATCAGCACCACCGCGCCAACCTCCGTCGTATATCCGTCAGCATCTCGCGCCGTAAGGGTGTGTTTCCCTGCCTTCCACCTGCCTGTGACCGTCAGATCAGTCGTGAAGGCTCCCTGATTATCGCTGGGCACGACCTGGGTATCTGGCGCTGGCACCCCATCAAGCAGCAAGGTAATCGCGGAGTTCGCCGAGAACTGCGCGCCTTTGATATGCAGGCTGATGGCCGTCGAGGCTACTGGAGCGCCGCCAGCGTGGTAACTGCTGGTCACAGTAATCAGCGGCTTGGGGCGAGTCAGCAGATAGGTCATCACGCCGCCGATGGCGCTCAAGATGAGCAGCACCGCCGCGCAGATCAGCGCAATCTTGAGGCTCCTGCGCGATTGCTTCGGCGCGGGCGCCGTCCCTGGCGGAGCAAAGCCGCTGCCTGGCATGGGCGTGCCGCCGAAAGAGCCAGGACGCCCCAGACCCTCGAAGAGAGGCAGCGCCCCATAGGTCTCATCGAACTCTAAAGGCAGCGTGAAAGCAGGCGCGGGAGGACCTGGATTGATTTCCGGCATGGCGCCAGCCTCCGCAGCAAAAGCCAGCCCACAATTCGGGCAGGCGCTGGCTCCCTGGACAAGCGGATACTGGCAGCGCGGGCAGTTTTGCGCGTATGGTGTTGTTGACATCGTGCCCTTCCTCTGGCAAGCGTATGCGCTGCTTTCCACCTGCTCGGCCAGAATGATCCAGCTCGGCTGCGGAGGTCGTTGAGCAACTGCCGAAAGTATAGCCGTGCTGGCGCCTGCTGTCAAGAGGCTTCCGCTGCGATGCTCTTGACACCTGCGCAGCAGGCGTGATACAATGCGCGCACAATCGAATCAATCATGCGCCAGAGACAGCAGGTGTATCCGTGAGGATACGTAATCGGAGCGTTCCGGCCCGCCGAGGCGAAGACGATACAGCAGGCATGGCGTCTGCTCCTGCGCAGGCAGGGCGCGCCAGAAGCCTGGGCTGCGCGCTTGCATCGCAGGCAGTGCGGCGGCGTGGGTCTTCGAGTTGGCAGGCAGCTACTCGATGGCCCGTTTTTTCTGTCCGGCGCTGAGATTCCCTGGAAAGGAGGAACCTATGCCAACACCGGCAAAAGCCGAATGGATTGAAGAACTGGTTGAGAAGCTCCAGCGCAGCAAGGCAGGCGTCTTGATGCAAACCCAGGGCTTGAAGGTTTCGGAGATTACCGATTTCCGGCGCAAGCTGGGCGCGTCCAAGGCCGATCTTCAGGTCATCAAAAACACCCTCCTGCGCATCGCCGCCGAGCGCGCCAACGTGCAGGGGCTGGCGCCCATCCTGGCTGGGCAGACAACCATCGCGCTGGGCTATGACGACGAAGTGACCATCGCCAAACTCGTCAGCGACTATGCCCGCACCCAGAAGATCATCGTCATCAAAGGCGGCATTCTGGAGCGGCGTCTGATCTCACCCGATCAGGTCGATTCGCTGGCAAAGACACCGCCGCGCGCGCAGCTTCAGGCGCAGCTTGTGGGCAGCCTGCAAGGCCCAGCCGCCTCGCTGGTCAACCTGTTCAGCGCGCCCGCGCGCGATCTCGTCTATGTACTTCAAGCCCGCGCCGATCAACTCGGCGGCGCAGAGGCGTAAGTCAAAAAAGCGTGTATCATCTGATTCACCCCTCTACAAGGAGCAACCCAAATGGCCGTTGATGACATCATTGCTGAAATTGAAAAACTGAGCGTGCTTGATCTGGTCAAGCTGTCGAAGACGCTGCAAGAGAAGTGGGGCGTCAGTGCCGCGCCCGTCGCGGTGGCCGCTGGCCCTGCGGCTGGCGGCGCGCCCGCCGAGGCTGCCGCGCCTGTCGAAGAGCAGACCGAGTTCAACGTGATCCTCTCCTCCATTGACCCGCCGAAGAAGATCAACGTGATCAAGGTCGTCCGCGAGATCACCCAGCTTGGCCTGAAAGAAGCCAAGGATCTCGTCGATAGCGCGCCCAAGCCGGTGAAGGAAGCCGTCTCTAAGGAAGAGGCCGCCCAACTTAAGGCCAGGCTTGAAGAGGCTGGCGGCAAGGTTGAGGTAAAGTAACCTCGGCGCCACCACGCGCAAAAGGAGCCGCCTTCCGAGGTATACCTCGGAAGGCGGCTCCTTTTTAGCTCTTGACGTAGCCCAAAGCAGGCTCTATACTTGGTATACGTGCTTCCGGCGTGGAAGAACGATCCCGTCGCGGCAACGGCATGGCGGCGCCTGTGATTTCGGCACAGGCGCGCGCCATTCGCCCTGATCCTGATACTCACAGGAGTTGGGGCTGGGAGCCATTCTACCACCCCTCGCGGTGCAGACCTCTCAGCGACCATCTTCTGGATCGGTCCACAGCCCGAACAAAGGATGGTCTGGTATGGCAACAGTGTGTACTCACGATCAACGACAAACGTTCACCGACCGGCGCGAGGCCATCGCGCTCTTTAACCTCTTGCGCGGGCGCGATCCCAGGGAACCCCGGTCGCTCCTGCCCATCCTGACTTTCATTGCTCCCAGCGGCAGCGGCAAAAGCACGCTGATCGATTTTCTGCGCGAGGAGAAATGCCGCGCGGATGACACCCCCGCGCTGCCCTATGCCCATCTGGATTTTAGCCTGCCCCACACGCCCAGGGACATCCTGCATATCCTCGTCGCCCTGCGCAATCAACTCCAGCGCCATCTCGATGGCAGCGGCAGAAATCTCAGCTTTCCGCGCTTCGACCTGGGCGCGGCCATCATCCTGGCGACCCCCGCCGACGACTCCCAGCCACGCGCCAACACGAAAGACCTGGAACACCTGCTGACCGAGGGCGCGCCGCTCTTCCATTCCCTCCATCGCAGCCATGTCCAGCTTGAGGAGATCGTGCCCTACATTCCCGCTGTTCTCGACGCGCTCACCTGGGCCGCCGACATCAAACCACTCATCTCCGTCCTCGCCCGCCTGGAGCGCGAGCCAGGCTGGCAATGGTATCGTGACCACACTTACGATCTCGGCCTGCGCAACGCCCGCTCCGTAGAAGATGTCTTGCTGCGGCTAAGCCTCCTCTGCCAGCCAGAGCGCCCGGAGCGCGACTATCTCGTGGAAGAGGTTCTCTCCGCCGCGCTGATCACCGATCTGCTCGATACGCTGGTCACGCCCCCGGACAGATCCTCCCGCGCCTGGGACAAAACCACCAACGCCGTCATCTTCTTCGATGGCTTCGAGACCCTGCAACATGAACCCGATAATCGGGCAGCGCGCCTGCTCGATGTGCTGGCCCTGGCGGAGCAGCGCCTGCGCTGCCCCGAAGACCCGATCCTGCTGGTCATCGCCACGCGCAAACGCCTGCGCCTGGCTGGGGAGATCGAGCAGGAGCCAGCCTTTGAGGAACAGCTTGTGCCCATTCTGGCCCGGCGCTATGCTCTGCGGCGGCTGGAGGAATGGGAGGCGCTGCTTCCAGCGGAGAAGAGCGCGCTGCGCCTGAGCCAACTCTACCTGCCCATCTGGCTCTACGATTTCTGCCCCAAAGACGCCCGCGACTACCTGACAAAGCTGGATGCTCAGCGCGGCTCTGCCGTCTTCGCCGATGAAGAGGTCGTTGACGCCATCTATCAGTTGGCGTGCGGCCACCCGATCTACCTGGCGCTGGTCGCCGCCGCCGCGCAGGAAGCGGCGGCGCGCGGCGGCGCGCTCACCCTGGCTGACCTGGAGCCGCCGCTGGCCTCCGGGGCCGTTGTGCCCGCCCAGGGCGGCGAACAGCTTACCATCGCGCTGATCGATCTCTTTCTGCGCCAGCTTCCCCAGGAAGAGCAGCGCCAGTTGATCTGCTGCGCCGCGCCGCGCGCCCTGGATGTCGGCACACTGCGCGCCATCCTGCAACTTGCCAGCGACAGCGAGGCGCACGAACGCTGGGAGCGTTATCGCCGCCTGCCCTTCATGCGCGCCATCGATGCAGAACAGATCGCCTTTCATCCCCTGGTGCGCACCCTCTTGCTGCGTCGGCTCACGCCAGATCGCGCCCCGCAGAGCGCGTATCACCAGACGCACACCCGCCTGCGCGCCTATTTCGTCCAGCGTGCCAGCACTGTCTCAGCCTCTGGCGAAGGCATCACGCGCGAACAGGCCCAGATCGAGGCGGCCTATCACGCCCTCGCGCTCGGCCAGCCCGAACTTGCCATCGCGCTCGCCTTTGCCGCGCAAAACAGCCAGATCGCCTACTGGTCGCCCCTGATGGAAACCGTCGCGCTCGCCCCCAGCGACCTGGCGCCCATTGGCATCGATCAGCGCGCCTTTGAAGCCGTCAATCGCGCCCGCCAGCACCGCGACCTGCACGACACCGTGACCGGGCTGGTCCTCTGTCGCTGGCTGCTTACCAGTTGCGCCAAGAATAAGCTCAAGGTTGCCAGGCTGCGCTACAATCTGGCCCTGGCCTACAGCGCGCTGGTGGGTGGCGACCGCCCTGCGAACCTGAAACGCTCCATCTTCTACTACCAGGCCGCGCTCAAGTTCTATCAGGCCATGAGCATGGACTTCGATAGCGAGCGGGCGCGAAAAAGCCTGGAGATCGCCCAGGACGAACTGCGCGCCCTGGCCGCAGAGCAGGGCAAGGGGCGCGAGCGGGTCAGCGTAGCGCCAGGTAGGTAACGAGGATCGTTGCGCCACCCAGCAGGAAGGCCATTGTGAAGCAGACCCAGACCAGCGCCCAGAGC
>JBJKSJ010000156.1:0-43764 GCA_046704085.1 Ktedonobacterales bacterium
CCTGGGCGTGCCCGCGCAGGTTAGCCAGAAGATCGCCACGACCATCGCCAGCGCGGGCGCAGAGGCTGGCAGCATCCACCTGCCCGGCAGATTGCCCATCACGCCAGCAACGCTACATCTCACCATCGGCCAATCCTTCACCGGCGCCTTGCACGTCTCCTTTGCCATTGCCGGCATCGCGCTGCTTGCCGCCGCGCTGCTGAGCGCGCTCCTGCTCAGGCAGCGGCGACGCACAGCCGCCATCAAAGCCAGGCCAGAACACGCAGAGGCGCCAACTGAGGTCGCAGCAATAGAAATCTAAGACCCCACCTGGCTGAACGCTGCCCGCAGCGCCACTCTGCAAGCAGAGCAACGGCGCTACAAGAGACGGTCGTCTTCATGGTATACTTGGAAGTAAGAGGAGAGACAGATGCCATCACGCTGGCGCCGTTTTGATCGCACCCTGAAGCGCATCGCCGATGAAGAGCCAAAAGGCTTGCTGGATTGGCTGACGGAGGTGCTGTCCCCATCCGGGGGCCAGTGACCTTGTTGGACGCCAAACTCTCTAAAGAACTGATTGATGCTGTCTGGGAGGTTGATGTCGTCTGGCGAGTAGAGGCAGAGGGCGAAATCTTCCTCTTACATCTGGAGTTTCAGCTCAAGAAAGAAGATCAGACGCGGGCAGAGATGGGCGAACGTGTGGCGGCTATGTCACGCGCCTCTACGAACGGGAGCATCTGCCCATCACCTCAGTGGTCATTTACTTACAGCGTGCCAGCCAGCTTCCTGACCCTCCTTTTTTCATTCCGAGCAGGCCGGGCGGCAAAGCGACCATCCGCTGCGAGTATGAGGTTATCAAGATGTGGGAACTGGCGCCGGAGACCGTGTTAGCCCGTCCTTATCCGGCGCTCTGGCCCCTGGCAGGCATGATGCAGGACATGACCCGGAAAAGGTAGTTGTAGTCGCAGAACAGATTGTGGAGACACCGCTGACGCAGGAGCAGCGCAGCGAATTCATTGGGCAATTGGTCGTCCTGGCAGGCGTGCAGCTTGCAGAAGAAGAGATTCGCACCGCTTTGAGGAGGCATCCTATGATTGACGAGTTGTGGAACGCTTCCAGTGTCGCTCAAGCTCTCCGAGAAGAAGGTCGGGTTGAAGGTCGTGAGGAGGGCCGGGTTGAGGGCGTTCGTGATGTGGCGCGCCTGGCGCTGGAGCATCGCTTTGGCGCGCTGGATGCCGACCTGCTGCGGGCCATCCACGCGGCAGATGAGCCGACGCTCACGGCCATTATCACCCACGCGGAAGAAACCCGAGATCAAGTGCGCGCACGATTGGGGCTGGCGAATAGCCCACAGTGAGCATATAATCTTTACAAGAGTCTTCACCGCAACCAGTTATGTGTTCACATACAGGAGGCGCAACACATGTCGACCGCTTACATTCTCGGCGCGAGCCGCACGCCACGCGGGCGTGGCAAACCCGGCAAAGGCGCGCTCAGCGGCATCCATCCCCAGGAACTGCTGGCGCAGACGCTTAACCGCCTGGCAGAACAGACTGGCATTGACAAGAACGATATTGACGATGTCGTCATGGGCTGCGTCACCCAGGCGAACGAGCAAGGCGCCGACATTGCTCGCGCCGCTGTGCTGGCCGCCGACTGGCCGCTGGAAACGACAGGCGTCACGCTCAACCGCTTCTGCGGCTCTGGCCTTCAGGCCATCAACTTCGCGGCGATGGGCATCATGGCGGGCATGCAGCAGTTGGTCGTTGGTGGTGGCGTCGAGAGCATGTCGCGCAACCCGATGGGGTCCGATGGCGCGGGCATCGATGGCAACAACCTGCACCTGCGCCGCAAGCACTTCCAGGTGCCCCAGGGCATCAGCGCCGACCTGATTGCCACCCTCGAAGGCTTCAGCCGCGAAGATGTAGACAGCTTTGCCCTCGCCTCGCAGCAGCGCGCCGCTCGCGCCATGCAGGAGGGCCGCTTCAGCAAGAGCCTCTTCCCGGTGGTGGACCCCGATTCGGGCATCGTCGCCCTGGCAAAAGACGAGCATCCGCGCCCGGAGACAACCCTGGAGGGTCTGGGTCAGCTTGAGCCGTCATTTGCCAGGCTGGGAACCGCGCCCTATGGCTTCAACGGCGAGACGATGGACGAGATCGCCTTGCAGCGGTATCCGCAGGCCGGCAAGATCAACCACGTCCACACGGCGGGCAATTCCAGCGGCATCGTCGATGGCGCTGCCGCCGTGCTGCTGGCCTCCGAGGACTACGTGAAGGCGCACGGCCTCAAGCCGCGTGGCAGGATTCTGGCTCTGGCGACGGCTGGAAGCGAGCCGATCATCATGCTCACCGCGCCGACCCCGGCCTCCAAGAAGGCGCTGGCGCTGGCAAAGATGACGCCGCATGACATCGACCTGTGGGAGATCAACGAAGCCTTCGCCACCGTCCCCTTGCAAGTCATGCGCAAGCTGGAGATTGACCACGAGAAGGTCAACGTTAACGGCGGCGCGATTGCCCTGGGCCATCCGCTCGGCGCCACCGGAGCCGCGATCTTCGGCACGGCGCTGGACGAGCTTGAGCGCCGCAACCTCAGCACCGCGCTGATCACCCTCTGCATCGGCGGCGGACAGGGCATCGCCACGATTATCGAGCGCGTCTAACTAAAAAATGTTTTGAAAGAGGCTCTATTCCTTGAGAGAGGGATAGAGCCTCTTCTGAGAAACGGCTATGTTCACCAGCGGCGCACCTGATCTTCTCTTTCCTCTGCACTGTTATCGGCGCGGAAATCACCCTCAGCGATGAAGCCGACACCATCAACTGGGTTTGTGCCAGATCAGTTGCCACCGGCCACCCATCTCCATCATGCCTTGCGTATCAAAGACGTGATAGAGCAACCAGAACACCTCCATCTTAAGAGGCTCGTGGCGCTTACAGCAGCATGCTTTGCTTCAAACCGAAAATTCGCTGGCGGGAAGCGCCGCCATGCTGGCGGTCCGTTTCGCTGTCAGCGCCAGCGGCGCCAGGAATGACGGTGCTTCTCATGGTTTTGCAATATTTCGGCGATAAAATGTAAAGGAAGTGTGAGGAAACTCACACGCAGGTGCTTGCGGATCGCCTGAGTGCCACGTACAATAAAGATAAGCCTTGCCAGATGGGGGTTGTCAGGGGTCGTTCTAAAAGGGGGATATGTGTTCGCTTCAGTCTTCGCGCAGTTCTCCATTCTTCCTACCCATGCCAGCGTGCTTGGCGCCTTCATCTCACTGCAAACCTTGCAGGACGCGCTGGCCCTTTTTGGATACCCGGCGGTCATCCTCTTCATTATGATCGAGAGTACGGGCATCCCCTTCCCCGGCGAAAGCATGCTCCTGCTGGCCTCGTTTACCGCTGGCCTTCCCGGCAGCCATCTCGCCATCCCCTGGGTGCTGGCCGCCGCCGCCTTTGGCGCAATTCTGGGCGATAACCTGGGCTATCTGGCCGGGCGCTATGGCGGGCGTCCGCTCGCGCTGCGCTTTGGCAAATACATCTTCCTCAAAGAGCATCATCTGGACTCTGCCGAGCAGTTCTTTGTCAAACATGGCGACAAGACCGTCTTCTTCGGGCGCTTCATCGCCGTCCTGCGCGCCTGGGCCGCGTTCCTGGCGGGCGTCAACAAGATGCGCTGGCCAAAGTTCCTGGCCTACAACGCCGCTGGCGGCATCTGCTGGGCTATACTGATGGGCTTGCTGGCCTATTATGCCGGGCATTATCTGGGCGATTTCAACAAAGTTGAAGGCATCGGCAAATGGCTGGGGTTGATCGGGCTGGCCGTCGTCGTCTTGCCGGTCGTCTACTTCGTTGTACACCACAAGATGAAAGCCCGCAAGGCGAAGCGGGCGGCAGCCGCCGCACTGGCCGCCACCAGCAATGAGCCGGAGGAAGAAGAGATCACCTCCGTCAAGCAATAAAGAAGTCTGCTACGCATGGGGCTGTTTCCCAAAACGACAATACCAGACGGGATAGTCCTCAACCTTCTCAAAGCCGAGCTTTTGGGCCAGATTGCTTGAGGCGATGTTGTTCTTCCAGCAATCCCAGCCAATCGAGGTGATTCCCTGCGATTGCGCGTGGGCAATCGTTGCTAAAGCTGTCGCCGTCGCCAACCCCCGGCGCTGAAGGGCTGGCTTCGTCGCAATGCCCAGTTCACACTGGTCTGAGTTATTATATTCAGAGAGACACCAGCCAACCAGTTCCTGGCCGTATTGGAGACAATAGCCAAATCTGCGCTCATGAAAAGCCTCCACCGAGGGCGCTTCCGAATGAATCTCCTCCACCAGAGACTCGTGAGCGATGAGCGCGGATTCGGCCACGAGCGCTTCATCTACCCTGCGCAAGAGAAAGCCCTCCGGCAGAGCAGGCGGAGGAATTGGTGTGCGAATCTGCAAGCGGTAATATTGACGCTCCGCGCGAGCGGCTTCAATATCCGCAAAGAGGGCTGGCAAAACCTCTTCCCATGAGCCAGGCGTGTAGGTGATCATGCAGCCGAATGGCTCCTCGTCCGTTGCCAGCGCGGTATAGCGTTCATGCAGCAGCGCGGCGAAGGCATGGGAGAAAGCCGTATTGGTTGGCCTGCCAGCCAGATAGATACGATGATTCCAAAGGATAAGGATGCCTGCTTGCGGAGCGCGCGGATCATCGACGTAGAGTTCTGCCGGAGCCTCCCCGCTGAAGGCGGCAGCAACGGCCAGATGATGTCCAGTGTCAAATAGCGGTTGCGCCAGATGAAAGTGATCGGGAAATAGTTGATACAGCATTGAATAGTCCTTCTCCTTGCCTACGCAGTCATATTTCCCACCAGGCAGTGACGCTCACGCCGTCCACTCGACCAGCGCGGCGCTCCAGGTGAGGCCCGCGCCAAAGCTGAAGAGCATCAGCCGCGCGCCGGTCTTGACGCGCTCATCGGCAACGGCCTCGCAGAGCGCGATGGGGATCGAGGACGCCGAGGTATTGCCAAAACGATCAACGGTCACAACCATCTTCTCCATCGGAATGCTCAGCCGCCTGGAGATGGCCTCGATGATGCGCAAGTTGGCCTGATGCGGGATGAAGAGATCAATATCGTCCAGGCTCAGCCCGGCCTGAGCCAGCACCGTCTCTATCGCCGGGCCGGTGATCTGCGTGGCGAATTTGAAGATCTCCTGCCCCTGCATGCGCACATACTGAAGGCCCAGGTCAAGCTCCTCGTGACCAATGGGCCGCACACCTCCGCCCGCTGGCGCCCACAGCGCCTCCGGGCGCGCGCCATCCGAGCCGAGCGTGAAGGCGCGCACCCCGCCTGGCTCCTCGCTGGCCGAAAGAATCACCGCCCCCGCGCCATCGCCGAAGAGGACACACATCGAGCGATCTGTATAATCCACATACGGTGTCAGATGCTCCACGCCAACAACCAGCACATGGCGGCAGGAACCGGCGCGGATGAATTGATCGCCAATCGAGAGGGCATAGAGGAAGCCGGGGCAGCCCGCCTGAAGGTCCAGCGCGCCGCAGCGCGCGCCCAGCGCGTGCTGCACCAGGCAGGCCGAGGAGGGCGTGCGATAATCGGCGCTGCATGTGCCCAGCAGAATCAGGTCCAGGTCGGTGGCCGCCAGGCCCGCCTGCGCGAGCGCCTTGCGCGCCGCGTGTGCTGCCATCACCGAGGAGGTTTCGCCCGGCGCGGCGATATGCCGCTCGCGGATGCCCGTGCGGGTCACAATCCATTCATCGGTGGTATCGACCATGCGCTCCAGATCGGCATTAGTCAGGATGCGCTCAGGGACATAATAGCCCCAGCCGGTAATGTGAGCAAAGCGGTCTGGCATCGTCGCTCCCCGTCTTTCTCGCGCCTGGCTGCGCGCTTTTCGCTCATTGTATCATATGCCACGCCTGGCTGCTTCTACCAGGTGCCTGAAGCTGCTACGCATCATTGCCAGACGCTTTGAGCGCCTCGTACATGGAACGCGCCCATGCCCTCACGTTGTCGATGTATGCGTCCACACCTGCTGCTCTCACATCCACGATAGTGATCGGCCACTGGATCGGATGGGCATAGGCGCCATAGGACGTGGGCGTGCCCGTAATTTTCCAGGTCCGTTTGCTGGAATCTACCTCGGCGCGCCGCCGCACTTCATCTGGCATCACGCCTTGTTCCACAAAAGCCGCCAGGAGTTTCTTCGCCTCCTTCAGCCCCTGCGGAGAGTACAAATGGGGATGTTGCAGATAATAGCACAGTACCAGAAAATGATGCGCCGCTAAGGTTTTGCTGGGGTATTCGGCTTCCCAGGCGAGCAGTTGATGAAAATGATCCTGGCAGGTCTGGTCATCCTGCCAGGCCGCTCCGCACTCCGGGCACCTGTTGTGTGTTTCCATGCAGGGACGTTCTCCATTCAGAGCGAACATCAAGAAGAGCCAACCTGCGCCTTGCTTTTTAGAGCCAGCTTCCAGCCCGTCTTTGCCAGAAATGCTGCCTGCGCCGCCGCGAGCGCCGCTTGATCTAGCGCGCCCTCATAGGCTACCACCACCTGCTGTTCCTCGTGAAAGAGCGAGGGCGCGCCCCGCAGGTGCAGGTCTGGCGGCAGCACGCGCCGCGCCTCGGCCTCCAGGGCGCCTTGATGTGTCGCTGGATAGATTTCAACATGCCAGCCGGTTTCCTGCTCCAGCGCCGCGATCTGCCTGGCATACTGCGCCAGCGCGACGACGGGGAAATGGAAGCGCAGCGTCAGCGTGCCCGATGCGCCATCGATGCCAATCTTATACAAGCCGCTCTCCGGCCCTAGCGCCTGGCGCACCAGCGTCTGCGCCGCATTCTGTTCTAGCCGCGCAGCAGCGGGAGACTTAGGCGCTGCCCCCGAAGAGGCCGTGCCGTTTTCAAGCTCAAGCTCCAACTGCCAGCCCGTCTCCTCGGCAAATTGACGCTGCGCCTCGGCAATGGCAGCCTCATCAGCTTTTCCGGCGCAGCGCAGGCGCGCTGCCCGTCGGTCCAGATGCAGCGCGGGTATCTTCTTTAGCGTCAACCCGGCAGGCAAGAGGCGCTGCGCCGTCTCGGCCAGCGCGCCCTGGTGCGCGTGTGGCGAAATGACGATCTCCACGCCCGCCTCTTCGGCGGCAGCGGCAATCGCAGACGCATAGCGGGCGCGCGCTGCGTCGGGGAAGTGAAACGCCAGCGTCACCTGCCCGGTCATGGGGTCCACACTCCGCCGATACAGCCCCGGCGCCTCGCCCAGATGGCGGTCTACCACGCTGAGAATCCACGCCTGGTCGGGCCGCTCGGCCTCAGATGGATCATCAGCCGCCTCCTTCCAGTCTGGATGCAGACTGTAGCGCGCCGGTTGGCCGCGCTCCCAGACGGGCGACTGCTGCATGAACAGCCGGGGATGGCGTGTCAGCACGAGCGCCACTGCCAATCGCTCGGTGATATCCGCTGGATTCATCCCCGCCAGCGCGCAGACTTCTTCCAGCGTATAGACCTGCCGCTCATCCAGCCGCCGCGCCAGATCACCCAACGGCACTTTGCGCCGAAGCTGCCTGGCCCGCTTGACCAGATCGGCAAGCTGCTGGGGGATCAACTCCCAATCTGGCTCGGCGGTTTCGGGGAAAGTGCCCACAACCTGCACCACCGCCAGCAGCGGGAAATGTGTGCGCGCGCGCGTTCCCTCCGGCCACTGCACGGCCACTCTGGCGGCGTGTTCAACGCCAACGCAGCGGGCCACCTGGAGGCCGGTGAGCGCGTCTTTTATCAACACGAGTTGCCCGGCCAGCGTCGTCACCGCATTCACTGGCCTGCCGGATTTCCTCTCGCTGCCCGCGCGCACCTGATAGCCCCCCGGCAGCGTTGCCAGCGGCGTGAAAAACGCTGGCTCTTCAGTGAGAACGGCTTGAATTGCCTGCTCCGTCTCATCAGTCGCAGCGCCATACCAGATTAATGCTAATTGCCGCGCCGTAACGGTCTCCAGGTCTGGCAGACGCATGACCGCCTCCCAAAGCCGCTCCATCTGCTCCGGCTCCAGAGGCGCGCCCGCGCCGATGCCCTGCGGCAAGGTTTCCAGCATCAGCGCCTCATCCTGCTTGCGTATCGAGCGGGACGAGCGCCTGCGCTCAAACGCCCGCTCGCTCCCATTGGCTGGCAGCGCGACTTCCATCCCCACCAGGCGCTCCTGAAGGGCTTCGCGCGCGTCCTGGTCGCCATGCACCAGCATCACGGTGGCCGGTTTGAGCGCCGCCGCCAGCGACGCCAGTTCACCGCCATCGGCGTGGGCACTCAGGCTATATTTCGCCACCTGGCAGACCACCGGAATCTGCTGCCCGCCGAGTTCCAGCATGCCTGTCTTTTGCTCCGCCAGGTCCAGCAGGCGCCTGCCTGGCGACTCCTCATCTTGATAGCCGGTAATCAGAATGGAGGCTTCGGGCCGCGTCGCCAGGCGCTGCGCAAACCACGCGCTTGGGCCGCCCGTTAGCATGCCGCTGCTGGCGACAATGCAGGCAGGCGGGCCAGAGAGAATCTGCTCGCGCTCGCGCTCATCCTGCACCATGCGAACGGTTGGCCCCACAAAGGGATCATAGCCCCGGCGAATCTGCCGTTGCAGCGCAGGCGTCAGTGCTTCGGGGATCAGCCGATACGTGGCACAGACGCGGCGCACCAGGCCATCAACCCAGATGGGAAATGGCGGAATCTCGCCCTTGTGCTGGGCGCTCTGTAAGATCAGCAGGATTTCCTGCGCCCGGCCCAGCGCAAAGCAGGGCACCAGCACATGCCCACCACGCGCGATGCCGTCTGCGACACCCTGCGCCAGCCGCTGCTCTTCCGCCTGGCGGTTGGGATGCAGCCGCGCGCCATAGGTGCTTTCCAGCACCAGCAGGTCGGGATGCGCCATCCTGGGCAGCGTCGCGCCCAGCACCGTGCGCTGCGGCGTCACGCTCACATCGCCGGAGATCACCACCGTGCCATCTGTGGCCGCAAAGCCCAGGCTGACTGCGCCTGCCACATGCCCGGCGCGCGTCGCCTCAATCGCCACCTCCGGCAGTTGCGGCAGGCTGAGGCGCTGCCCAACCGGCAGCGGGCGCACTTGATTCAGCATGCCCGCCACCAGCGACTCTGGATACAGCGGCGTCTCCAACTCTTCTGCCGCGCGTCGGCTCATAATCTTGAGCGCATCGGCCAGCATCACTTCCATCAGCAGGCTGGTCGCGCGGGAGGCGAAGATGGGCGCAGTCGGAAACGCCTGATGCACCAGTGGCAGCGCGCCAATATGGTCGGCATGCGCGTGCGTCACAAAGATCGCCCGCACCGCTTTGCCATCAAGCAGCGCCAGATCAGGCAAGGGATCGGCCCGTTTATCCACGCGCACCCCCGCGTCAACCACGAGCCATTGCCCGCCAAGCTCCAGCGCCACACAGCTTGCGCCCACGCCGCTCGCCCCTCCCAGAAAGACCACCTGCATACGCCTGCGCTCCTTACTTTACAAGTCAGACTCATCCCAACTATATCATATCCCAGGCCCGCCGGAGCAACGGCTGCCGCGTGAAACGCCAGCCTCCGTGTCGGCTGGGGCAGGGTCTTCTGTAGCGCCGCCATCCTTGCCGACAGGAGCGGGGAGTGGACCTGTAGCGCCGGCGTCTCGCCGGCAGGGGTGGGGGTGCGGCGCCTGCGCGGATGCTGCCCCAGGAGCCTGTGTCCCGCCAGCCTCCGTGTTGGCGTGTCGCTGGGTCTGTCATATGATGTGGTGACATGGTGACGTGGAAATGACGTGGAGATAGAGAGAGAAAGAACCCCATGTTGTCACCACGTCTATAAGAAAAGAAAGGGCGCAAATTCTGTCATGCAACGAGAGAACTTCGCTACCGGCACACCCTGGGAGCCGATTGTCGGCTACTCGCGCGCCGTGCGCATCGGCAATCAGGTGCATGTTTCCGGCACGACGGCCACCGACGCCAACGGCCAGGTCGTCGGCCAGGGCGACCCCTACGCCCAGGCCCTCCAGACCCTCCGCAATATTGAAGCGGCGCTCAAGCGGGCGGGCGCCAGCCTGAGCGATGTCGTGCGCACGCGCATGTATGTACTCAACATCGATGATTGGGAAAAGATCGGCAAGGCGCACGGCGAGTTCTTCAAGGACATTCGCCCGGCCACCAGCATGGTGCAGGTCAGCCGTCTGATCGACCCTGCCATGCTCGTCGAGATCGAAGCCGACGCGGTGATCACGGTCTGAGATATGCAATGACGAACCCGTTACGCATACGCAAAACCACCCGAACCGGACTGCGCCTTCGCTTGTACCCACTGTACCCACTGCTCTGAAATGAAAGAGGCATCCTATGGCAGAGAGCGTCTATAAGGTGATAGAATTGGTCGGGACCAGCACCGAATCCTGGGAGAAAGCCGCCACAGCCGCCGTCGAGCGGGCGGCCCAGAGCCTGCGCGACCTGCGCATCGCGGAGGTCGCTGATCTGGATATGCACATCGAGAACGGAAAGGTAATCTCCTACCGCGCAAAGGTGAAGGTATCCTTCAAGTACGAGGGAAAAGACCAGGACTGATGCCCCATTTCGATCAGGCCACGATTCGGCCAGCCAGCGCGTCTGGCCTGGCTAAAAAGTAAAACTTCATCATGTCTGTGCCAATCCAGGACCAGTGGGCGCAGTGGCTGCTGCAACGGCGGCATGGCGGCGACCCACAACGGCAGCAAGCCATGCTGCAAGAGTTGTTTGCTATTCGGGATCAGGTTCTCCAGCACGCCAGCCTGGCCGCAGACGAGACCCTGCTGGATGTGGGCGCGGGCGATGGCCTGATCACCTTTGGCGCGCTGGCGCAGGTAGGCGCGCAAGGCACAGTCATCTTCAGCGACATCTCGCAAGACCTGCTTGATCACTGCCAGGCGCTTGCCGGGCAGATGGGCGTCTTAGATCGCTGCCAGTTTGTGCGCGCCTCGGCGGATGACCTGGCTCCGTTTGCCGACGCCTCGGTGGATGTCATCACCACGCGCTCCGTCCTGATTTATGTCTCCGCCAAGCAGCAAGCCTTCCACGAGTTCTTTCGCGTCCTCAGACCAGGCGGGCGCATCTCGCTCTTCGAGCCGATCAACCGCTTCTCGTTCCCAGAACCGCCGCACAGCTTCTTTGGTTATGACGTGGCTCCCGTCCAGGGGCTTGCTGAGCGGGTAAAAGCCGGGTATGGGCGACTGACCAGAAACGCTGCGTCAGCCTCTGGCTCCATGATGGACTTCGATGAGCGCGACCTGCTCAAGTTTGCCGAGAAAGCGGGCTTTGGGGAGATTCATCTGGAGTTGCAGGCGAAGATTGAACCGAAGCAGCCAGAGCGTTGGGAAGCATTTCTGCGCAGTTCGCCCAATCCTCTGGCTCCCACGCTTGAAGAGGTTTTGCAAGAGGCATTGACTTCCGCTGAGGCCGAACGCTTTACGAACCATCTGCGCCCGCGCGTGGAGCAGGGCCAGGGCACGTATCGCATGGCCGTCGCGTATCTCTGGGCGGTCAAGCGCGAGCGCGCGAGCGCCGGGCACGCAAGCGCGGGAAGCTGACGCGCTCGCTCAGCAGGCGTTTATACCACCAGCCGCCCAACCTGAGCGCAACCATCGCATACAGCCAGCCCCAGCGGTCAGGCAAAATGAGGCAGGATACCGCCAGCGCCAGGTAGAAGAGCGCAGAGACGCCCAGCGCCTGGCGCATGCGCCAATTGCCCAGATACCACTCCAGGCTATCTCTCTGCTTCCCGTGATAGCGCCAGAGAACCCATGTGGCAGCTACTGCCGTGACCGCAGCCCCCAGCGCAGCAGCAGGCTCAAGCAGCGGAACAAGCGCGTCAAGGTCCATCCGCGACTGCCTTTCAACACCTGTGCAAACGCCCTGATTGCTCCTCTTTCACGCATGCCTCTCCAGCAACTATAGCATCTCTTATCCTGAAAAACAAACGGCTAGCGGTCAAATAGGGCGATGTAAGAGTCGGGGTTGCAGGACAGACGGACGCCAGCCTCCCCGCTGGCTGAACCTTCGGGTGTGAGCCACCTCATACCTCTGCTATGCAGTGGACCATTGAGTGCAGACGCTCCGCAGAGTAGAATTGCATGTAGAAGCACAGTGGATCGTCTTTACCCATTGTACAGATATGCGTTTTCAGATGGCTGAGAAGGAGAACATATGAACAAAACAACCCAGGTGCTGGTCATCGGCGGCGGACCAGGAGGTTCGACTGCGGCTACCCTGCTCGCCCGTCAGGGCTTTAACGTCACGCTACTGGAGCGGGAACACTTCCCCCGCTACCATATCGGCGAATCGCTCCTACCATCCTGTCTAGAGATTCTTGATCTGGTGGGCGCCCGCGAGAAAATTGAAGCGCACGGGTTCCAGCAAAAAGATGGCGGCTATTTCGAGTGGGGCAGTGATTCCTGGACCCTCGATTTTCGCAAGCTGCATCACCCCTATGGCTTCGAGGTCGTACGCTCCGAATTTGACCAACTTCTGCTGGAACATGCCAAAAGCCAGGGCGTGCAGGTCTTCGAGGGGGTCGAGGTCAAAAGCATTGACTTTGAGGGCGAGCGCCCCCGCAGCGCCCACTGGGTGCAATCGGATAGCCAGGGCGGCGAGGAAACCGGGGAAATCAGCTTCGATGTGCTGGTAGATGCTACAGGGCGGGCAGGGATCATGGCAACCCGCTATCTCCAGAGCCGCTACTATCCCGACACCTTCCAGAACGTTGCTGTCTGGGGCTATTGGGAGGGCGCAAAGCAGCTAGAGGACCAGCCGCAGGGCGCCATTGCCGTTGGCTCGGTCAAAGATGGTTGGCTCTGGGGCATCCCGCTGCATACCGGGCGAATGAGCGTCGGGCTGGTCATGCACAAAAACACCTTCAAGGAGCGCCGCCAGCAAGTTTCCTCCCTGGAGGAGATACTGCACGAGGCCATCGCTGAAAGCCCGCTGCTTCGCGGCTTGCTAGCAAAGGGAGAACTGGTCACGGAAGTCCAGGCCGATCAAGACTTTTCCTATATGTCTGAACGCCTGGCTGGCCCCGGCTATTTCCTGGTGGGAGACGCCGCCTGCTTTGTAGACCCGCTCCTCTCCACTGGCGTTCACCTCGCCACCTCCAGCGCGCTGCTGGCTGCCGCCAGCATTGGCAGTTTCCTGCGCGGCGAAGCGACGGAGGAACAAGCCAGAGCCTTCTATAGCGCGAGCTATCGCCAGGCATATCTGCGCATCATCGTGCTGGTCTCCGGCCTCTATCAGCAGTATAACGGCGAAGAAAGCTACTTCTGGCAGGCCCAGCAGTTGACCAATCGAGACTACGCCAACAGCCCCGGCTTGAATGAAGCCTTCCTCCAGGTCGTCTCTGGCATGGAGGATCTCAAGGATGTGCAGCAGGGGGTGCCCCAATCATTGGTGCAGGAAATTACCAACATCGTGCCGGAGGAAGAGCAGGCGCGCGCGGAGTTTATGCAGGGCGTCTATACCTCGCTCTTTAAGCGTTTCTCGCCGACAGAAGCGTCAACCGAGGGGTGGTATCTCTACACCAAACCACGCCTCGGCCTCGCCCGCGCGGCTGCTGACTAATCTGCATATGATGGCGCGCTCCAAAGCAAGGGAGCGCGCCATCAGGCGTTGCCGAGAGAACGATAGCGCGCTTCTACGAGCGAATAGAGGCCAAAGGCAATCAGCCCGGCAGCAACAACGCCGAGTAATGCCTGGCCGAAAGGCTGCTGGGCCAACTCCTGAAGCGCGCCATCCAACCCCTTCGCCTGGCCGGGATTGTGTTGGAGAGCCGCCACAATCAGGAAGATGCCAATGATGGTGAAGACCACCGCCTGCGCCGCGTAACCGGCTCGACCGATCAAGACGATGACCTTTTGTAGCTGCGGGCGCAGCCGCTCCAGATGCAAGCTCTTCCGAAAATCGGCCTTGTAGACTCGATAGAAGAGGACACAAGCCACCACCACCACAATCAGCCCGACAAGCACGACCAGAGCAACCCCGAAAGGCGCGCTGAGCAGGCGCGCCGTCCAACTTTGGGTAGAGGCGTTCGAGTCTTTCCCGCCCCCTGAACCCAGCACGAGCGAGAGCGCGCCCACGCCCAGAGCCGCATAGGAGCAGGCGATCACCCCGTGCCCGATCCGTTCAAGCAAGCCCTTCGCGTCTTTGCCAGCATGGTCAGGATCAAATATCGCCTGAATGGCAGACCACAGGCCATAGGCGAAGAAGCCAACCGTCAGAATGCCCAGCAATACTTTGCCGAACGGCTGTCCGGCGATCAGGTGAATGGCGCCGTTGCGATCCGGCGTCTGGTTTGGTGTCCCTGCCGCCAGCTTTGCAGCCAACGCGCCAATGATGAGATACACAACCCCTTTCGCGGCATAGCCAAACCGCGCCAGCGCCTTCATCCCAGGGCTGGTCGCCGTCTCCCTGGCAACGTGTTTGGCTTCATCTGTCTGATGAGATAAGGTGAATTTGGGATTCGCCATGTAACCTTGCTTTCTATACAAGGGGGCAGAAGATACTTCTGCCCTCTGAGCCTGCGCTTGAGCAGCACGGGGTTGTCTCCTTAGTACAAAAGGTAGCGCAGGGAACATGCCAGGGCAATTGTAGCCTTCGCTAGAGCAAGTCCTTTTCATGGTCTATCTGCTCGAAGTGAGCTTTCACGAGGGTCGCTGTCTTATCATATAATGGGTGGCGACACGCAGTGAGAGGATGAGGAAGAAACACACAGTAAGGCAGGAGACTTTCGTGGACGATTTTCAGCTTGACGTTCTGGTTCCTGGGCCGGTGCCCGTCTCGCCAGAAGTCCTGGCGGCCATGGGACGGCCCGTACCCGTGCATTACGGCCCCACCTTTGTATCCTTTTACAACGGGCTAATTGAGCGCCTCCAGCAGATCTTTGGCACAAGCAGCCCCGTCTTTCCCATCGGCGGCTCTGGCACGGCGGGCGTCGATGCAGCGGTGGGCACGCTGCTGGGCGTGGAAAAGCACGCGGCGGTGGTCCTCAATGGCGTTTTTAGCGAGCGCATGCTGGCGATTACGCGCGGCTATGACCCCGAAGCCTTGAGTATTGAGTTTGAGTGGGGCAAGGCCGCCGACCCCGATGCAGTGGCCGCCTTTCTCGATAACCATCGCGTGGATGTGCTGGCCGTCGTACAGTCCGAAACTTCAACTGGCGTCTTGAACCCCATCAAAGAACTGGCCGCAGTGGCGCGCGAGCGCGACGTGGCCTTGATGGTCGATGGCGTCGGCTCGGTGGGCGGCGTCCCGCTCTGCCTGGATGATTGGGGCGTAGCCGCCTGCGCGACAGCCTCGCAGAAGTGTCTCGAAGCGCCGCCAGGCTTAGGACTGATCGCCCTGTCAGAGATCGGCTGGAAGCTGGCCGACAGCGTGAAGCGCCAGGCGCCTGGCTGGTATCTCAACCTGCGCAATTGGCGCAAGCACGCCGAGGAAAGCACCTCCTTGCATCCCTATCCCGTGACGGTTGACACCAATAATCTGATGGCGCTCGATCAGGCCGCGCAGCGCGTCCTGAATGAAGGTCTAGAGGCACGCTACGAGCGCCATCGTCGCGTCATGGCCCATGTCCGCTCGGCCCTGCGCGCCCTCGATTTCCGCCTGTTGGCCGATGACGATGCCGCCTCGCCAACGGTGACAGTTGCCTTCCCGCCACAAGGGATAGAAGCGCCCAGGCTTATGGCCGCGCTGCGCAGCGATTACGGCATGATCATCGGCGGCGGCCTCCAGCAGCTTTCGGGAAAGGCCATCCGCATCGGGCACCTTGGCCCCTCGGCAAACGAAGCCATGATGAACCGTGTCCTTGCCGCCATCGAATCCATCCTGAAGAAGTAGGCGAGGATGGTAACCAGCGTCTTGATCGTGCCGGGGTATAGCAACTCTGGCCCGGAGCATTGGCAGAGCCTGTGGGAGCGCGAGCATTCCGACTATCGGCGCGTGATGCAGCGCGATTGGGAGCATCCTGAGCGCGACGAATGGGTCGGCACACTCGATCAGGCCATTGCCCAGGCGGAGCCGCCAGTCGTGCTGGTGGCCCATAGCCTGGGCTGCCTGGCCGTTGTGCATTGGGCCGGCCAGCACGAGCGCCCCATACACGGCGCGCTGCTCGTCGCGCCCCCCGACGCCGAAGACCCGGATTTCGCGGTAGAGAGCGGCGGCTTCGCTCCCATCCCGCTGGCGCCCTTGCCTTTTCCCAGCATTCTGGTCGCCAGCGAAGATGATCCCTATGTCAGCCTGGACCGGGCTGAGTATTTCGCCAGCCAGTGGGGCAGCCTGCTCATCGTGATCGGCCCCAGCGGCCACATCAACGCCGCGTCAGGCTTTGGCCCCTGGCCCTTTGGAGAAGAATTGCTCGCAGACCTCTGCGCCGCTGACCCATTATGATAAAGTAGGATGTGTGAAAGCCATGTCTACCTCACCATCGATAGCCTATCCCACGCCGGAACAGCTTGCGCAAGACTCGCGCGTTGCGGCGGCGCTCGCCTGGCTGCGTGAGGCCAGCGAAGAAACGCTGGCCGAGCAGATCGCCTTCTGCGAAGTGCCATCGCCGCCATTTGGCGAGCAGGCGCGTGGCGAGCATCTCATGGCTCGCCTGCGCGCTGAGGGACTGGTTGACGTGCGCCGCGATGCCGAGGGTAATGTCATTGCCTGTGTGCCGACCCAGGCGGATGGGCCGTCGGTGGTCATTGCCGCGCATATCGATACTGTCTTTCCGCCGGATGTCCAGCCGAAAGTGCAGCGCCAGGGAAACATCCTGCGCGCGCCAGGCATCGGCGATAACGCGCGCGGCCTGGCGAGCATGCTGATGTTTGCGCGCGCGCTGCGAAAGTTCGGGCTGAAGCCGCGCCGCCCGCTCATCCTCGTGGGAACCGTTGGCGAAGAGGGCGCGGGCAACCTGCGCGGCGTGCGCCACCTCCTCAAGGAGGAACTGGCTCCTGAAAGCATCGGCGCCTTCCTGGTCGTCGATGGCCTGCATGCTGGCTATATCACCGCCAGCGGGCAGGGTGTCATTCGGGAGCGCGTCGTCTGTCGTGGTCCCGGCGGGCACAGTTATGTCCATTTTGGCCGCTCTAACCCCATCTACGCGCTGGGCCGCGCCCTGGCCGAAATCGCCCGCATCGCCGAAAAACTGTCTCAGCGGGCTGTTCCTGGAGGCGCGACCCTGCCGACGGCCACCTGTAGCGTCACGCGCATTGGCGGGGGCACATCGATCAACGCCCTGCCCGAAGAAGCCTGGTTCGAGATCGACCTGCGCGCCTCCGACGCGCACAAGCTGAGCGAAGTGCATCAGGCGTATCGCTCCGCAGTTGAACTGGCCGTGCGTGCCGAGCATGGTCGCGGCGCTTACGATCAGCCAGACGACCAGGCGGAGACGCTCAAGCTCTCGTTCACTGTTCTGGGCGAGCGGCCTGCCGGACGCATGGCCTCGGACGCGCCGCTCGTGCGCGCCGCGCTGCTGGCGGCGCGCCATGTAACCGGCAGCGCGCGCCTGGGCGAGCCGACCAGTTGCGATGTCAATATCCCGCTCTCGCTGGGCGTGCCCGGCATCGTGCTGGGCGGCGGCGGCTCTGGCGGCGATACCCACGCGCTCACCGAATGGTATGATGCCACCAATAGTTATCAGGGGCCACAACTGCTGCTCCTGCTTAGCCTCATGGCTGCTGGCCTGGCAGACTCGTGAGAATCTGTATCGCCTCGCCGTATCTCTTGAGAAGCACCGTAAGCAAATAAAGGAGACCCATCTTGCAGACGACCCTTCCCAAACGGGGCGAAGTCCCCGTTGAACTGACCTGGAATCTGGAGAGCATCTATGCAACCCCAGAAGACTGGGAGCAGGCGTTTACCTGGCTCAACGATGAATTACCCAAACTGAGCGCCTACCAGGGCACGCTGGGCAAAAGTGCCCAGACGCTCTATGATGCCCTTCAGCTTGATAACAGGCTCTCCGAGGTGCTGGGCAAGCTCTATAGCTATGCCGCCATGCGCGCAGATGAGGATACCGCGAACGGCACGAATCTGGCGCGCTTGAGCCGCGTCACCACGCTGGCGGCCAAAGCGGCGGCGGCCAGTTCCTTTATGACGCCGGAGATTCTGGAGATTCCGCAGGAACAGATTGAGGCGTTCCTGCGCGAAGACCCGCGCCTGCAACTCTATCAGCACCTGTTGGATGAACTCCTGCGGCGCAAGCTCCATGTGCGCTCTGCCGAAGTGGAGGAACTGCTGGCCGAAGCAGGCGATCCCTTAGAAGCGCCATCGCAGGTCTTCGGCATGATTAACGATGCCGACCTCAAGCTGCCCAGGATCAAAGACGCCACCGGCCAGGAGGTCGAACTGACCAAGGGCAACTACATCCTCATGCTGGAGAACCGCAACCGCCAGGTGCGCAAAGACGCCTTTGAGGGTATGCACAGCACGTTCTATAAGCAGCGCAACACGCTGGCAGCCACGCTGAACGGCCAGGTAAAAGGGCAAATCTTCCGTGCCAGGGCGCGCCGCTATAACACGGCGCGTGAGGCCGCGCTGGATGCCAATAATATCCCTGTGAGTGTCTATGATAATCTGGTAGAGACCGTACATAACAACCTGGGCGCGCTGCATCGGTATCTCCGGCTGCGCAAAAAGCTGCTCGGCCTGGATGACCTGCATATGTACGACCTCTATGTGCCGATGGTCGCCGAGGTTGAGTACAAAGTCTCGTTTGAAAAAGCCAAAGAGACAGTTGCCAGGGCGCTGGCTCCCCTGGGGTCGGACTACGTGGAGGATATGGTTCGCGGCTTCAATTCCCGCTGGATTGATGTGCTGGAGAACCAGGGCAAGCGCGGCGGCGCGTATAGCTCAGGAACCTATGGCACGCAGCCCTTCGTGCTGCTCAACTACCAGGAGAACCTGAACAGCATGTTCACCCTGGCGCACGAGTTCGGCCACTCCATGCACTCCTTTTACACCCGCCGCACGCAGCCTTTCCCGTATGGGGACTACACCATCTTTGTGGCCGAAGTGGCCTCCACGCTGAACGAGGCATTGCTCACCCACTATCTGCTCCAGGAGACCACCGACCGACCGCTGCGCATGTACATCATCAACCATTACCTGGAGGGCTTTCGCGGAACGCTCTATCGCCAGACGATGTTTGCCGCCTTCGAGCATCAGATTCATGCGGTCGCCGAGTCTGGCGAGGCGCTGACGGCTGACTCGCTCTCGCAGATGTACAAAGCCCTCAACGACCTCTACTTTGGCCCGGAGGTCAACGTCGATGATCTGATCAGCATCGAGTGGGCGCGCATCCCGCACTTCTATTACAACTTCTACGTCTACCAGTACGCGACGGGTATCTCGGCCTCTGCTGCCCTGGCCCAGCAGATTATCAGCGAGGGGACGCCTGCTGTCGAGCGTTATCGCCGCTTCCTGACGCGCGGCTCGTCGGACTACAGCATCAACCTGCTGCGCGACGCGGGCGTGGATATGACCTCGCCCGCGCCAGTCCAGCAGGCGCTTGATCTCTTCAGCCAGTACGTCGGAGAGATGGAGAAAATGGCCTAGCGGCGTAGCAGTTGACAACCTGTAACATTGGGATGCGCTCAGGCTACTCCTTCCAGGGAATGGCCTGAGCGCATCTTTTCTCTAAGAACTTTTCGTGCCTGCTCTACGTATTATTTAGTAGGGGAATACACAATTTTTAACGGCCATTATGCGGTACAATAAAAGCAGATACCGTTGACGCTCTAATCGAAGGCAACGACAGGAAACGAGGTGACGGGGATGGCAACGCTGGTTTTAGTTTTGCTCGTGCTGGTTGCTGTTGCCCTGGTGGTGGTCAGCCTGCGGGCACTGGTTGTGACACTTGAGGCTATGCGGCTCACCTGTCGCCTCAAAGCCGCTGCCCGCACTATACCAGAACAGGCCAGGCTCCGAATAGCCTCTGGTCCGCTTGTCCACGCGCCCTCTTGCTATCCCCCGATTCGTGTCCTGTACCCAGCAGAGCCACGCCAGGGCTTATGAATGTCCCCAGGCGGTTGATCTGGTTGGCTGTGATGGCTCAAAGGGGTTCTCGCCCGCATTCAAGCGCGCTGCGCTATTGGATGGCCGTAGATGAAGGCATGGGCTGGTAGTCAGGATCAACTGGGATTTCAGCGTTCGTGTGGGCATGGCCGTCGTGATCCACGTAGTGCCATGTGCCATCTACGCCAGGTACACGCCAGATGGGATCGATGACAGCAGTGCCGCCCACGTGCCAGTTATGTGTGCCTGCCACCAATCCGGCAAGATCGCCAGGGAAATAAATCAGTTCAGGCATCTCTCCCTGAACCGCAGCGACATGCTGCTCGGCACCGACCGCCGCAACGGCCACATTGGCTGTGATCGCGGGAAACGAGCGATTCACGTAAAACATATCTCCTGTAACGGCGTCAAACTCCCCTTCATGGATCAGGCGAGCCTGCGGATCGTAGAAAAATGTAAGCAGGGCAAGTGGGTGATTGTTTGTATCCACCACAGGAACGACCCAATACTGTGCCAGGCCGACATCGCTGCGATAGGGCTTCACCAGCACTGGAGCAGCCAGCGTGCCTTTCTGTAAAGTGTATCCGATCAGGTCGCTGCCATGTAAGGCGCTCTGGAACATATCCGTACATTGCACCGCGCTCAAAATGTCCGCAGCAGACCCGGAGTTAATCGAGAACCATTTTTCCGGGGGAGCCTGATTGCCGTTCGTAATGATCGTCGGAATACAGGCGCCAGTGGTTGGCGTAGACTGTCTCAATGGCGCCTGGGTATTTCCCGCAATGGCGCAGCCAACAGCAAAGGCCGCCAGGCAGAGAAACGGGAGGATCGCAGTCAGGCGTAAGACGCGCCAGAGAGGCCGCCCGGACTGAGTTCGGCGCCTGTTCTTTCGCCTGTTCTTATTACCAGCAGAACGTGACATCGCTGCTCTCCTTTACTCCTGGAACGAAGCATCTCTTCTTCCTTGCCATGATGCCAGCGTTATGGCCCCTGCATCACATTGCCATTCTCATCGAGAGAATAATTGGCGTTGTCAGTGGCGTCTTCATCGCGCTGGATGCTGACATAGTTGCCGATCCAGTAGTGCGCATTGGGGTTGCTTGTACCTGGACCTGCCTGATAGATGCCAATGACTGGATCGGGATCGTTCCCATTGTTGGCATTGTATGCCTGGCCCCACCACCAGCTACTTGTTGTCCAGGCGCTGTAGGAGACCCGCGCATAGTACGCGCCATTGAGGTAGCTGCCCCAGTTTTGATCCCAGGGATTGTAGACCGCGAAACTATCAATGGTGGCGTTGTTGACGGCAGAGGGGTCGCCGTAGGACCATACTCCGGCTATCACCACAGAATGCAGCGCGTGGTTCACGATAGCTATCTCCGGGGAGGCGCCATCCCATTGGGAGAACGCCACTCCTTTGCCTAACCCATAGGTTCCTGCGTTGACCCCAGTGTGGTAGATGTACTGGTGGTAATAATGGCGCGCAGGTGTTTCGTACCGGACGGCGTAGGCATGAGCGCGGGGATCACCTCCAAAGTCCCTGGAAGTATCAGCCAATGTAAAACCCGTTGGCGGTGGCACTGGACCCCCAGGGGGGAGCATGTAATTTTGCATATCGTAGAGAATCTGCCAGGGTGTGCCATTCGCCCCCGACGTTGCATGGCTGGGATTGTCGTCAGCCGGTCCCTGGTTGTTTTGATAAGGAAACTCAATGGCATAGCCTTCCATCCAATACTGATAGTTGGAAATGGCCTGTACCACCGCTAGGAAGCAGTAGTTTTTCGCGTATTGGGGCCAGGGGCCATTACTGGGGCGATTGTTCGAGGGTTGGACGCCAGTTGCCACTGCCATCCCTCCATTGGTGCTAATATCAGCGCCATAATAAGCAAGGGCGTAGTTCGGCAGGGGTGATGAAGCCTGAGCGATTGAAATTGGAAAGCGCCCTCCACCAGCGGCCCAGACCATAAAGGCAAGCAAGAGCAGGGCCAGGCTGAAGAACACCAGGCGGCGTTCCCAAAAACTCATGCGTTGTTCCCCTTTCAGTGAGAAATCGAGGTCTCACGATGCCACTCTCTAGAGGGCTAGCGCCAAACGATGGATGTCGTGGGCTCTATGGCTGATAGCCGACAACATCGGAGCCGCCGGTAATGCCATTGTAGTTGAAGTACATGGGCCGCTCCGCCACGATGGGAACGTTGGACTCAACAACCATCGAGAAGGACAGGTTGACCATTACCCCATTGGTAAAGACCGTGTAGCGGCTGCTGGGCGCCACTTGATAGGTTACTACTGTGGGCGCTTGCCCGTTGTCTGGCAGATAACGCACCGTCACAAAGGCCGTTTGCGTGGCGCTCGGATTCTCAATGGTCAAATACTCCCCAAAGAGGCCACCCGAATACCCCTCGGCAAAGTAGAACAGATTCGAGGGCGATGGAGCGCCCAGCACATCCGAGGCTCCGCTGATCGGCGTACTCTGGCCTGTGCCTACCTGCCCGGTATAGTCAAAACTGATGAACCGCTCGGCCAGGATGGGCTGGCTGGCCTGCGCTTCTGCGCTGTTGTTGACATTGGCGCCCAACACAGCATTTGCATCGATGACTTGTTGTCCACCTGCCGGGATCGTCACTTGCGCTTGCTTTGTTGTCCCTCCGCTGAGAAAGAACGTCACCGTCGCATTTGTCGGGGTCTGGTTGGGATTCGAGAGAATGTAGCGCTCTTCAAACGTGCTGCCAGTGTACCCTTCGGCAAAGTACCAGTTGGTCAGGGGCTGGGTCACGCCCACCACATCCGCTGACCCTGTATAGTGCGTCTGATTGTCGATCAGGTACATGGGTCGCTCCACCAGGCCCGGTTCGTCCAGCGTGACCAACGCGCTGTAGCTGCCGAGAGGCACATCTTTGTTGACCAGGATCGTTCCTCGGCTGTTGGCAGCTACCTGATGCTGCACAGTAATGGGGGCGCCGCCGGTTGCCGGATAGTAGCTGATCGATACGTTCATTGCCTGGCTGTTCTGGTTGAGGATGGTCAGCCAGGTGAAATGATTGGCCGTGCTATCCAGATAGCCAAAGTCAAACTGCTGCGAAAGTTGTGTGGCGCCCAGCACATCGCTGCCGCCGGGGATAGTTGTGTTCCCGCTGACATATCTGAAGTACATGGGGCGCTCAGCCACAATGGGTTGGTCAGCAGTCACGGTCATGGAGACATTCTGGTTGGCTCCAATTTCATTGTTGACCAGCAGAGTAGAGCGGGCATCGGGGTTGACGACATACTGCCTGGTGATCGCTGCGGCTCCCTGCAAATAATAGGTCACACTGACATGAGCCGACTGGCTATTAGGATTGGCAAGGGTCAGGTATTCGCTGAAGCCACCCCCCGTATAGCCCTCGGCAAAGTACCATGTCTTGGAGACATGAGCCGAAACCACCGTGATGGGGAGCGAGTTAGGCGCATTGCTGGCGTTGGGATCGGTCAGCTCCAGAACGGTTGTATAGACCTGGGGCGTGGCGCTGGGCGTGTTGAAAGTCAGTGTCAGCGTTTGCGTGGCGCCAGTCGAAACAGACCCGGAGGAGGGACTGACGCTCACCCAGGAGGGCAAACTATTCGCCATCCAGTTTAGCGGCGCCTCGCCCGTATTGCCCAGAGTGAGCGTTTGCTGGCTGGGGCTGGAGCCAGGCGTCGTGGTGAGAGCGATAATTCCTGGGCTGATCTGAAACTGCGCAGGGAGTTCGAGATTCATCTTGACAAGAAACCCATCCTCCATGCCGCCATACCCCTGGACCGGGTTGGAGGTTGGAAAATCAGCGGAGGCGGTGGCGCCCGTCACGTAGACATTGCTCGCATTCTCTACGGCAATCGCATTGCCCCCATCGTTGCTCCCGCCGCCAAGATAGCTGGAGCAAAGTAGGGCGCTGCCAGTTGCATTCAATCTAGCGACGAAGGCATCTGCGCCCCCAGCGTTGGTCGCTTGCAGCGCATTACGGGTCGGGAAGTTGATAGAACTGGTGCTGCCTGTGATATAGACGTTGCCTGCGCTATCTACCGAAATGCCATCAGCCTCGTCATCATTGCTTCCGCCCAGATAAGTAGAGTAGATCAGCGCGCTGCCAGCGGCATTCAATTTGGCGACGAAGGCATCGTCGCCTCCTGCATTGGTCGCTTGCAGCGCATTGCGCGTGGGAAAATTGGTAGAACTGGTGGCGCCTGTCACGTAGGCATTCCCTGCGCTATCGATGGCAATGCCTGTACCCCCGTCGGCGCCACTCCCGCCCAGATAGGTCGAGTACACCAGCGCCGTGCCTGCGGAGTTCAATTCGGCGACGAAGGCGTCGGCGTCGCCTGCATAAACGGATTGCAGCGCATTGTGCGTGGGGAAGTTGCTTGAGTGGGTGATACCAGTCACGTAGGCATCCCCTGCGCCGTCCACCGCGATGGCAGCGCCATAGTCATAATTGCTCCCACCCAGATAGGTGGAGTAGATCAGCGCGCTGCCTGTGGCATTCAATTCGGCGACGAAGGCATTCGCAGTGCCAACTTTGGTCACTTGCAGCGCATTGTGCGTGGGAAAATTGGTAGAACTGGTGCCACCCGTGATGTAGGCGTCGCCCATGCTATCGACAGCGATGCCCGTGCCCCAATCGGCATCGCTCCCGCCCAGATAGGTTGAGTACACCAGCGCCGTGCCTGCGGCATTCAATTCGGCGACGAAGGCATCATCAAAGCCTCCGCCAAAGGTCGGTTGCAGCGCATTGTACGTAGGAAAGTCGGTTGAGAAGGTCATGCCGATCACGTAGGCGTCGCCTGCGCTATCGACGGCAATGCTCGTGCCCCAGTCAGCGCCGCTCCCTCCCAGATAGGTCGAGTAGACCAGCGCCGTGCCTGCGGCATTCATCCTGGTCACGAACGCATCGGAAAAGCCCCCGCCAAAGGTCGGTTGCAGTGGATTCTGCGTAGGGAAATTAGGAGAACTGGCGCTCCCTGTGATATAGGCGTTGCCCGCGCCATCGACGGCAAGACCAGTACCCTCATCATTATCCAGGCCACCAAGATAGGTTGAGAAGAGTATCATCGGGTCAATAACCAGCGGCTGGCTGGCGTCATACGCGCCGAGAGCAAAGCCAACTTTCGTTGCGCCCTGGAGGACATAACGGCTGGCAATCTCCTGCCGCGCGCCACTGATTTCCTGATAGACATGCGGCGTACTTTCGGGGATCACTTCGCCATCAGGCAGGCGCAGCAGCAACCTGTCCTGGGCATCCAGACTCAGGTGATTCACGCCAGTAAAGCCCAGATGAACCCGCGCCGGGTTGCTGCCCGGCGCGACGATAAAGTCATATTCTAGCTGCCCCTGGTTGCCATAAAAAACCAGATCGATGCCTGGATAGATGTTCTGATAGCGCACTTGCGCGTAGGTGGGGATGTTGGTGCGCCACTCTGCCGGGTCGTTGCCCAGCAAGTAATTGACGATGCCAGGCAAGAGTTGCTCACCTGTCACTTCCGCCTGCGGGTTGGCGTTCAGGAAGCGCATGCCCACCAGCGTGGGAGGGTCGGCGGAGGCCAACGTGGCAGGATCGGCGACAGCAGGCGAAAAACGACTATGCAAAGCCGCTGGCGTATGTGCGTTGGCACTGGCCGCCAGCAGCGCCTCTGTCGGCGTCAGGAAGAGACGATAGCCCGGCCCGCGCGCCAGAAAGCGTACCTGGCTATCCGCCTGGCCCTGATTGGCCTCAAAGCTGATGGGGAGTTGCCCATAGGCCGTCGGCGCTCTCTGACGCGCAGCAAAGCCAGAAAGAGGAGCGAGCGAAGCAGAAACGTTCGAGGCTGCAAACCACTGGACAAGTGGCGCGACACTGACCAAAACGAACAATCCTAGTGTGAACAAACGAGGAAGCGATTGCCTGCGTCGCATGCCAGGTAGCCATCCCTTCTGACAACGAACCCTCTACCCCTCTTCACCCGAAAGTCTGTTTCCTTCATAGAGAGATACTAGCATACAGTTAAGAATACGTGCAACTTGATTGGCACGACCATCCAGGCACACAAAAACTTTGACCCGTCCACGCGAAACGTTGAAAATCCCCCTATCCGTGTGCTATACTTGACGAAACCAACCGTATCACGCAAAGCTCTGAGCAGGCCAGTAAGAACCGATTCAGGGAAAACAGCGAGCCAGGCGAGTGAAAGCTGGCATCCAGAACGTTTCTGAAACCCACCTGTGAGTGCAAGCGAACGGTCTTGTTGCTGATGCAGCCTGGCCGCTGAACTTGACGGCTTCCTCCCGTTACCATGAGGAGCGACATCGAACCAATGAGTTCCGTGTCGGCAAAGTGGCTGCGTATCTAGCAGCAAGCAAAGGTGGCACCGCGAGCTTATGCCTCGTCCTTGATGGACGGGGCATTTTTGTTTGGCCGGATTGGTTATTCCTAAAAGGAGGAGCGACCATGCGTTATTCCCATCTGTTTCTGCGCACGCTGCGCGAGCCGCCGAGCGAGGCGGAGACGGCCAGCTATCAATTGCTGGCGCGCGGAGGCTTTGTGCGCCAGCTTACCTCCGGGGTCTACAGCTTGCTGCCGCTGGGGCAGCGCGTCGTGCTGAAGATCGCCGCGATCATTCGGGAGGAGATGAACGCCGCCGGAGGCCAGGAGTTTACCCTGCCGGTCTTGCAGCCGCTGGAACTCTGGGCAACCCAACCGGCCCAGGGCGTCTCGCGCGCCGAGGCGCTGGGCGAGACGCTTTTTCGGCTCAAAGACCGCCGGGGACGCGATCTGGCGCTGGGGCCGACGCACGAGGAAGTGATTACCCTGCTGGCGAAAGAGTTTGTGCAGAGCTATCGTGACCTGCCGCAGCGTCTCTATCAGATTCAGACCAAGTTCCGCGATGAGACCCGCCCGCGCGGCGGCCTGCTGCGCGCGCGAGAGTTCTTGATGAAAGACCTCTACAGCTTCGATGCCGATGAGGCCGGGCTGGATGCCAGCTATCGCGCGATGGTTGCAGCATACAAACGCATCTTCAGCCGCTGCGGGCTGGAGGTGCTGGTCGTCGAAGCTGACAGCGGCGCGATTGGCGGCAAGGACTCGCAGGAGTTCATCGCCCCAGGCGAGGCGGGCGAGGATGACATGATCGTGTGCGCCCGGTGCGGCTATGCTGCCAATCGGGAAAAAGCCGAGTTTGCGCGCTCAGCCCGGCCAGATGAAGCTGAGGCGGCGCTGGAGGAAGTCTCTACGCCGGGCCAGAAGACCATCGCCGATCTGGCCGCGTTTTTGCGTATCCCAGCTGCGAAGACGCTCAAGTCGGTCTGCTATCTGGCCGACAGGCGGCTGATCTTCGCGCTGGTGCGCGGCGATCTGGAAGTCAACGAGGTCAAGCTCTTCAACGCGGTCGCCCGCGCCGGGCTGAACGCCACCGATCTGCACCTGGCAACGCCAGAAGAATTGCAGCAAACCGGAACAGTCGTCGCTGGCTTCACCTCGCCAGTCGGCCAGGGCGAGCAGGTGCTGATCGTCGCTGATACCTCGCTCCAGACGGGCAAGAACCTTGTGGCTGGCGCGAATCGGGCGGATTATCACCTGCGCAACGTGAACGCCGGGCGCGATTTTCGCGTGGACCTCTGGGCGGACATTGCCTCGGCCTTCGCGGGCGCAGCCTGCGCCCGCTGTGGCGGCCCGCTGTCAGTGCGGCGCGGCGCGGAGCTTGGGCACGCCTTTAAGCTGGGCACGAAGTATAGCGAACTCTTCAATGCTACCTTCCTGGGTGATGATGGACAGGAGCATCTCATGCTGATGGGCTGCTATGGCATCGGCCTGGGGCGCATTCTGGCAATGGCCGTCGAGCAGCGCCATGACGAGCGCGGCATCAGTTGGCCGCTCTCCATCGCGCCGTATCAGGTGGCGCTTTGCGCGCTGGGCAGCGGCGATGCCGACGTGACCCGCGCCGCCGATGATCTCTACGAGTCGCTCAGCAAGGCTGGCATCGAGGTGTTGTACGATGATCGCGCCGAGTCGGCGGGCATCAAATTCAACGACGCCGATCTGATCGGCTTGCCGATCCGCATTGTCGTGAGCAAGCGCACGCTGGCAAAAGGCGCGGTTGAATGGAAGCTGCGCGCAGAGCAAGAGAGCCGGATGGTCCCGTTAGAGGAGGCGATAGGAGCAGCCCAGCGACTGACTTGACATCGAACAAATATTCAAGTATACTTGCCGCATGCACGGTGCTTTCTCCTTGAGCAGGGGCAGTTTGTCGGAAGTGAGCCAGGAACAGATGGAAGACGCCAGAACGACAGTGCGTGTCAGCATTGACCTTACCCTCGCGCCGAAAGAGGCGTTCAATGTCCTGATCGAGGAACTCGGCATCGCGCTGATCCAGGGTGGGATGGGTTTAGAAGCAGGCCCGAATGGGCGCGTGGTCCAGGGTGAGCGCGAAGTGGGCCGTGTCGTCTCCTGGGAGCCTGGCAACCTGCTCCGGCTCTGCTGGCAGCAGGCCGATTGGGCAAGCGAGGGGGTCACGGATGTGGAGATGCGCTTTGAGCCGCTTGCTGGCGGCACGCGGGTGACGCTGGAGCAGCGCGGCTGGGGCAGCTTGATCGGCGACCCCGGTGAGCTTGTCGGCTGGTTCGCCAGCGCGGTGGCCGCGCCGCTCCTCCAGGCGACAGCGCCCACAGGTTTGGGCAATTGGCTGACCGACCGCGGGGCGCGGCGTCCGTCCGGCGCGCAAGCGCGTGCCGTCTATCGCGACCCACTCTATCACTATCCTAACTTCTACGTGATCCTGGCAGAACTAGCGTTGACCCCCGACGATACCCTCCTTGAAGTGGGCTGCGGCGGAGGCGTGTTGCTGAAGGAGGCGCTCAAGAGCGGGTGCCGCGCGGCAGCGATTGACCACAGCCCGGACATGGTGCGACTTGCCCAGGAGGTCAACCACGACGCGGTGGCGGAGGGTCGGCTCACCATTCAGCGAGCCAGTGCTGACCACCTGCCATTCCCTGATGCGACCTGCACCTGCGCCGCGATGACGGGTGTGCTGGGGTTTCTGCCTGATCCAGTTGCGGCGCTACGTGAAATCCAGCGGGTACTCCGTGAAGGTGGTCGGCTTGTTGTGCTGGGCAGCGACCCACAGTGGCGGGGAACACCAGCGGCTCCCGAACCGATGGCCTCACGGCTGCGCTTCTACACCGATGATGAACTCCGGCGGCTGGCCCTTGAGGCTGGCTTTGAGCGCGCGGACGTGGTCCGGCGCGACCTTGAGCCGTTCGCGCGGCGGGCAGGCGTGCCGGAGGAACACCTCGCGCTCTTCGCCGGGACGGGCGCCCCTTTCCTGCTCGCCCATAAAGACTGAGCAGCGATAATTCTCGCGCTGCCTCTGTGTACAAGAAATTGGAGCATGTTCAGGTGAGTAATCAAACGATCACTTCATCTCCTGCCGTGTGGCAGGTTCCTTCAGAAAGCGATTGGCTGGTCGTGGTGGGCGAATTTCCAGGCACCCCTCCAGCGACGATCTTCGATTACTGGACGCAGCCAGACTTGCTCAGGTGCTGGTGGCCGCAGGAAGCCCAGATCGACCTGCGCGTCGATGGCGCGTATCATCTCGCCTGGCCCAACATGGGCTGGCACCTGCGCGGCCACTATACCGCCCTTGAGCGCGGCAAGAGCCTCGCTTTCACCTGGAAGTGGGACAGCACGCCGGAACTGGCGCCCATCAGGCATGTCATCGTTCTGTTTGAGAAGCTCGCCGAGGGTGGCACGCAGATCATCATCACGCACGGCCCCTACTCGGACACCAGGGAAGATCAGGAAGAACGCGCCGGGCATCTCGAAGGCTGGACGCACTTCCTGGGCAAATTGCAGCAGCTCTTCTCAGGAGAACACCATGATGGATAAAGCAACATTCCTTGGGACGCTGCGGACCAAACGTGCAGAATGGGAGACGCTGCTGGCCGAAGTTGGCGAGGCGCGCATGACTCAGCCGGGCGCGGCTGGCGAGTGGTCGGTCAAGGACATTATCGCGCATGTGGCCTGGGGTGAGCGCGAGATGGTTGGCGTCTTACAAGCCCGCGCGCTTGTTGGCTCCGATCTCTGGAACCTATCAACGGATGAACGCAATGCGGTGGTGTTCGAGCAAAACCGCCATCGCTCACTGCAAGACGTGCTGACCGAGGAGGAACAGTTGTATGCCGAACTCCTCAGTGGGTTGGAAGCGATCTCCGACGAAGATTTGAATAATCCCCAGCGATTTAGGGACATGCCTCCTACCTGGATTCCCTGGCAGATTCTTTCTGGCAACTCCTTCGGCCACTACGCCGAGCATATCCCCTCCATTCGCGCCTGGCTGGATAAGAGCCAGGAGGGGTGACAACTCACCATGTTGGCTGCCAGACGTGAACGGTCTTATCCAGCCCGCCAGAAGCGATGCGCTTGCCATCCGGCGACCAGGCGACAGAGCGCACCTCGCCCCTATGTTCACGATAGGCGCAGATCGGGCGGCCTGTCTTGGTCGGAGTCCAGACTTGCACCGTCTTGTCCAGGCCACTGGAAGCAAGTTGCTTGCCATCGGGCGACCAGGCTACCGTATAGCCAATGCCAGTATGCTTGTCGTATCTGAAGATTTGATTTCCAGTTACGGCATCCCAGACCTGCACGCTCCCATCGATACTCGCTGAGGCAATGCGAGCGCCATCCGGCGACCAGGAGAGCGCCTCGATAGTGTTGTTATGACCACTATAGGTTATGTCGTTTGGCTTGGTGGCTCCGGGCCGCCAAACCTGTATTTTGCTGGCCTCTCCGCCAAAGGCGATATACTCTCCATCTGGAGACCATGCTACTGCATACACCTCAGTCTTGGCCTTGCTGCTATAGCTGTGATACGGCAACAAAGGACGCCCGGTGAAGGCATCCCAGACCTGCACAGTTCGGTCGGCGGAGCCAGAGACAATATATGTACCATCGGGCGACCAGGCGACATCGATTACCACGTTGGTATGGTTGCTGTAGGTAAGGAGGTGTTTACCAGTGAGGGCATGCCAGACCTGCACTGTGGCATCGGCACTTGCTGAAGCGATACGCTTGCCGTCTGGCGACCAGGCGACAGAAAATACCTCCTCATCGTGGCGATGGTAGGTTGCGATAGGATCAAGCGTCGTGGCATCCCAGACTTGCACGGTCGTGTCCTGGCTGGCCGAGGCGATGTATCTGCCATCGGGCGACCAGGCGACGCACCAGACCCAATCGGTATGCCGATCATAGGTGGCATGCGGTATGACAATTGGCTGCTTTTTCGGGGAGTGATCGATGATGACTGGCGGCCTTTGTGCTGCTGGCGGCGCTGCCGGATTGGGCATATAGGTGGCTGGGGCTGCGTTGGCTGGCCCTGCCAGCGGCGCTGCCAGATTGGGCACAGCCGCCGCTGTGGATGGCATAAGCCCATAGGGGGCTGGCGTGGCCTGGGCTGGCTGAATTGGAGGCATTGGTTGCACAACAACAGGCCACGCGCTTTGATGGCTGATGCCCAGCGTATCGGCGCTGCGCTGCAATACTTGCCGGACGGCACCTGCGCTGGCGGGCCTTTTGCTCTCGTCAAGATCGACCATCTGTATAATCAGCGTTGCCAGTCCTCCTGGGAGCGAAGCCGCCAGCGGCGCAAAGCGGAAGGGCGTGTCAGAGGGGTCGTTTCCGCTGAGCATCTGGTGCAGCATGGCTCCCAGGCTATAGAGGTCCGAACGCGGATTGGTTTGCGCCTTGCCGTACTGCTCTGGCGCGGCGTAGCCCGGCGAGCCAAAAGCTATCGTGTCTTTCTGCTGCCCTGGCTTGAAGTGGCGAGCGATGCCAAAATCGATCAGGTAAAGCTGCCCCTCAGCGGTCAGCATCACGTTGGAGGGCTTGAGGTCGCGGAAGATGATCGGCGGCTGGCGCGTGTGCAGATACTCCAGCACGTGGCAAAGCTGCAAGCCGATCTGGAGCGTTTCCGCCAGCGGCAGCTTTCCGCCGCGCCGGGTCAGGTAATCTTCCAGCGTCTGGCCGACGATGAACTCCATCACCAGATATTGCCGCCCGGCATCGGAGAACTGATCGTAGATCAGCGGCAGACTCGGATTCTTGAGGCCCGCCAGCAAGATCGCCTCGCGCTGAAAGGCATCGATGGCTTGCGTCAGTTCCTGTGGCGATAGCCCATACTGGCTCATCTCTTTGATGGCGACCAGCCGATTGCCCAACTGTGTATCCTCTGCCTGATAGACAGCCCCAAAGCCGCCTTTGCCAACCTGGGCCAGAATGCGGTAGCGCTGCCTGAGCATCTGATTGGCGGGCAAGAGGCCGGTTTGCAGGCCAGAGGCCAGATTGAGCGCCTGCCCGCAGGCAAAACAAAACGCGGCCTGCGGCGGATTGGCCGCGCCGCAGGTCGGGCAATAGGGCGAAGAAGGTGTCATGCACGCGAACTCCTTGCGTCTGCTGAGGTGTTCCCTGCCGAGTATAGCGGCTGGGCTGGCGAAATGCAAGAGCGACATGGCCCAATAGCCCAAAGCGGGCAAAAACCTTGACAAACGGGCGCTGGCGCGGTATACTAGACGCATCCTTGATGCACTGGAGCAGATCACACATCTGATAGCGAACTGAAGAACGGCTGGCACAGCCGGTGAGAAAAACACCGGCAGCGCCATGAACCCATACTCGGTCACACCAAATATGGGCCTGGGGGCTAATGTACCATCGAGACCCCCACCGGCCCTACTGGTGAACCGCTCCGGCCTGGATAGGCCAGGGTTCAGCGCGAGGGCCGTTCCCTTTCTGTGCCGCACACGGCAAGAAAGGGAGTCTCCTATGCACGCGTCCACATTCACGCCCTGGTACAATGCCCCCGCGCGGCGGTTCCCGGCCAAAGTCTGGCTGGAGGATCGCTTTCCCTTCCGCATCGTGACACCGTTATCCGCCCGTCGGCAAGCGTGTTCCAGCGCGCCTGCCCAGCAGGCGCGGCGTCTGTTTCCGGCCAAGATCTGGCTGGAGACGTGCCAGGCTAGCAATGGGTTTCAGCACTCCTAAACATCGGTCAAGCAGTCGCGTTTTCGTCTCAGCCCGCGCAGGCGGGCTTCGCGGCGCAGCCTCCAGGCGCGGCCTTCAGCCGCCAGCCTGCTGGCTATGCCTCGACGGGCGCTTCCAGCTTGGGGAACAGCACGCCACCGGGCCGGAGGGTTGTTCCAGCCGGATATCCGCCCCAGCGCGAGACCTGCGCCCAATCGCCGCTGGTATCGAGCGCGATGCCAAGCTGGCGCGCGATGCCCTCGGCGGTGGCCGGAATAAACGGCGCGCAGTAGTGCGCGACCAGCCGCAGCGTCTCGACCAGATGGTAGAGCGTGGTTGCCAGGCGCTGCTCTGCGGTGGTACTCTCCGGGCCATCCTTGCGCCGCTTCGCCAGCGTCCAGGGTTCCACCTCAGCAACGTATTTGTTGGCCGCGCCCACCAGTTCCCAGATGGCTGCCAGCGCCTCGTGCGGGGCGAACTGCTCCATTGCCGCATCCACGCGCTCGCGCAGCCCATCGGCCAGGCTGACCAGCCGCTGATCGATCTCCTCAAGCGCACCAGGCGCGGGCACGACGCCGCCATAGTAGCGGCTGACCATGTTGACGACGCGATTGAGCAGGTTGCCAAGCTGGTCCGCCAGATCGACGTTATACGTGCGGATGAAACGCTCCAGGCTGAAATCGCCGTCCTCGGTGGCGTGAATCTGGCTGAGCAAATAGTAACGCAGCGCGTCCGTCCCGTAGCGGTCGGTTAGCTCGATCGGATCAATCACGTTGCCCAGCGATTTGCTGATTTTCCCGCCCTCCAGCGTGATGAAGCCATGCACAAAGACGCTGGTGGGCAGGGGCACACGCGCCGAAAGCAGCATCGCGGGCCAGTAGATCGTATGGAAGCGCAGGATGTCTTTGCCGATGACATGCACGCGACGCGGATTCTGGACCCAGAAGCGTTGATAGAGCGGCCCATCATCGGCGTAGCCCAGCGCGGTGATATAGTTGCCCAGCGCGTCGAACCAGACGTACATCACCTGCTGCGGGTCGCCCGGTACCGGCACGCCCCAATCGTGGGCGCGCGCCCGCGAGCGCGAGATGCTGAAGTCCTCCAGGCCCATGCGGATGAAGCTCAGCGCCTCGTTTTTGCGCGTCTGCGGCACGATGCGCACCTGATCGGACTCGATCAACTCGCGCAGGCGATCAGCGTAGCGCGAGAGGCGGAAGAAGTAATTCTCCTCCTCAACCAGTTCCGGCGGCGTCAGGTGAACCGGGCAGAGGCCGTCGACCAGTTCATCTGGTGTGTAGAACTGCTCGCAGCCCACGCAGTAGAGGCCGCGATAGGCGCGCTTGTAGATGTCGCCGCTGGCGGCGCACGCTGCCCACAGCTTGCGCACCCCAGCCAGATGGCGCGGGTCGTTGCTGGTGCGAATGAAATCATCGTTGGACAGATTCAGCGGCTCGCGCAGTGCCCGAAATTGCGCCGCGTTCCGGTCCACCAGCGCCTGCGTCGGCACGCCCTCGCGCTCCGCCGCCTGCACATTCTTCAGGCTGTTCTCATCCGTGCCGGTCAGGAACCAGACATCCTCGCCCTTCAAGCGATGATACCGCGCCAGAGCGTCGGTCAGGATTGCCTCCAGCGCAAAACCGATGTGCGGCTTGGCGTTGACGTAGGGGATCGAGGTGGTGACATACCAGGGTGGGTGTCGCTCATCTGATCTCGGAATGGTCATGGTTGCCTCCTTCTCAGGAAGTTTCAGGGCAAAGAGAAAGGGCCACCCACGCTGGGCAGCCCTGAAAAGACGGCTCGTATGCTTCGATCAGGCGGCAGGCAGCATGGACGATGGACCGCGCGGTAGCCCGCGCATCCGCATCACCATGCGCAGTGTGGAAGAGAAGACAAACATTGCTGCCACCTCTGATCTCAGGATGCCTTCATTATAGCACATTCCTGCAAGCAGTTCCTCATGCCGGAAGGGTATATAATTTGTATAGCTATGGATAGTTCCAGTGAGCAGCAAGGTTCAAGCTGTCCATACCTGTCAGATAAAAGTAGCGAAAGGGGGGGACTATGCCCCACAAATTGAGAGCATGGCTAGTTGCCTTAATTCCAGCAATTATCGGCTGGTTGTGGATGCGCCCCAGAGCGCGGCGAGAGCGATTCCGGCGAGCAACACAGAGATCAGCCCTGCTGCGAACCTGGTTAACGTTGCTGAGACGCATGATCTAGCGCGCAGCGGACAAAAACGCAAACATCCAGGGGAAGGAAGAGACCATGCCACAGAAAACAAAAAGACTGAACTATTTCGCCGTCATAATGTACAACCTGACAGGCGGACGTGCCTACAGCGGCAGCGAAGATAGTCAGGCAGGATTCCTCCAACTTACCACAACGGGGCGCAAATCTGGAAAACAACGCCACACCCATCTGATCTATATCCGGGATGGCTCAGACTATGTGATCACCGCCTCGAATGGTGGGAAGCCGCGCCATCCTGGCTGGTTCTTCAATCTGCGCAGCAACCCACACGTCACCATTCAAGCACACGGCAGAAAGATGAGTGCAGTGGCGGAGGTAGCCGGACCCGAAAAAAGAAAAGAACTGTGGGCGCGGCTGCTGGAAATAGCCCCGTTCTACGCGGAGTATCAGAAGCGCACGCAGCGGGAAATTCCAATGATCCTCTTACACCCGGCAGATGAATCTGAAGAGCAGAGAACTGGCGCCTAGCTTGAAACTCAGCGGCGGGCGTGCGACAATAAGAGGCATGTGTTCCCGTCTTTATGATGATTGGGGGGCATGTCATGCTCATTACGCTCACCTGCCACGCGCCGAATGCCGCTGAGATTGGCTTTCTGCTGGGCAAACACCCGCAGTCGGTCTTTGAGCGCGAGTTTTCCGCCGGAAAAGTCTGGGCCTTCTACCCCGAAGTCGCGGACGACCACCTGACCATCGCCTGCCTGACCGAGATCGATCCGGTCGGGTTGGTGCGTGGCCCGGCGGTTGGCGCCCAGCTTGAGCAGTACGTCAATGACCGGCCCTATGTCGCCTCCAGCCTGACAAGCGTGGCGCTCAAGACCGCCTTTGCCACCGCCATGAGCGGGCGCAGCAAATCCTTTCCAGAGCGCGTGAGCGAAAAGCTGCGCTGGGACGTGACGCTGCCTGCGGTGGCCTGCGACGCTGGCGAGCATCTCATCCGCCGCCTCTTCGCCCCGCTGGGCTATAGCGTCTCGGCAACACGGCTGCCGCTGGATGCCCAGTTCCCCGCCTGGGGCCAGGCTGATCTCTACAGCGTGCGGCTGGAAGGCATGCAGACGGTGCAGGATGTCTTTACCCACCTGTATCTGCTGCTGCCAGTGCTGGATAACAGCAAGCACTATTATGTGGATAACGATGAGACAGAGAAGCTCATCGCGCATGGTGGCCTCTGGCTGACGGCCCATCCTGAGCGCGCCTTGATCGCCCGCCGCTATCTGCGCTATAAGCGCCCGCTGATAACCTCCGCGCTGGAGCGTTTGCGGGAAGAGGATGCCGAAACCGCCAGCCCGGCTGAGGAAGAGACAGAGGCTGAAACTTCTGAAGCGCCGGAGCCGGTTCAAGAGCTTGCTCAAAAGCTGGCCGAGGAGACAATGGCGCTGCACGAGCCGCCAGCGCAGCCGTCAGCGGAGCCGACGATTGGCTTGCACGAGCAGACTCCTGCACAGCCGCCAGCGGAAGCAACCATTGGCCTGCACGAGCAGCGCCTCAACGCGGTGATGGCCGTGATTCGTGAGGCCGGATCGCGCTCGCTGGCCGATCTGGGCTGCGGCGAAGGAAAATTGCTGGCCCTGGCCCTCAAAGAGCCGACGCTGACACGCATCCTGGGCATTGACGTTTCCTCGCAGGCGCTGGCGCTCGCCAACCGCCGCCTGCATCTGGACCGGCTCCCTGCGGCGCAGCGCGAGCGCATCGAGGTTGCCCAGGGATCGCTGCTCTATCGTGATCGCCGCCTGGAAGGCTTTGATGTCGCCGCGCTGGTCGAGGTGATCGAGCATCTGGACCCGCCGCGCCTGAACGCGATGGAGCGGGTCGTCTTCGAGCATGCGCGCCCGCGCCGCGTCGTAATCACGACGCCCAACCGCGAGTATAACGTGCGCTGGGAGGAAGTTAGCACGCGGCGCCTGCGCCACGAGGATCACCGCTTCGAGTGGACCCGCGCCGAGTGCCAGGTGTGGGCCGAGCGCGTGGCCGCGACCTATCGCTATCGCTACAGCCTCCAGGAGATTGGCCCGGCTGATCCCGCGCTCGGCGCTCCGTCGCAACTGGTCATCTTTGACCGGCAGGATACCGCCCCTGAGCGCGCGTCCAGTTGACGGCGCGCCTTGTACCCCCGGCTTCTAGCCGGTCCGTCCTGGGGCGGGGCGGAAGCGTGTGTACCCCTGGCTTCCAGCCGGGCCGTCCCTGCCCCTACAAGCAGCAATTGCTCAGCAGGCTATACGATAGACCAAAAGCAAGGAGGAGGAGATGAGCGAAACATCCGAAGAAATCCAACAAGCCGCGCCTGTGGCGGCGCGCGACAGAAACGTGCTGGAGCTTCCTGAACTTTGCCTGGTAGTTCTCATCGGCGCGTCGGGTTCGGGCAAGAGTACGTTTGCCGCGCGCCACTTCAAGCCCACCGAGATATTGAGTTCAGACCATTATCGCGGTGTGGTCGCCGATGACCCCAACGATCAAACGGCCTCCAAACCGGCCTTTGAGGCGCTGCATTCTATTGCCGGAATCCGGCTGCGGCTGGGCAAACTGACGGTGGTGGATGCCACGAACGTCAAGCCGCAGGACCGCACCGAACTGCTCAAGATTGCCCGCGAGCAGGACGTGCTGGCGGCGGCCATCGTGCTGAACGTGCCAGAGCATGTCTGCCTGGAGCGCAACGCCGCGCGGCCTGATCGCCAGTTTGGCCCGCATGTCGTGCGCAACCATCTCAAGGCACTGCACAGCGGGATGCGCGGCCTGGAGCGCGAGGGCTTTCGCTACGTCTACGTGCTGAGTACGCTGGAATCCATCGATGCCGCGCGCATCGAGCGCGCGCCGCTGTGGGCTGATCGGCGCGGCGAGACGGGGCCATTCGACATCATCGGCGATATACACGGCTGCCTGGATGAACTACTCGAACTGCTCGCCCGGCTGGGCTACCAGCCGGATAATGGTGCCGGGCTGCGCCATCCGGATGGCCGCCGGGTGATCTTCCTGGGCGATCTCGTGGATCGCGGCCCGAAGATTGTCGAGACGGTGCGGCTGGTCATGCGTATGGTCAAGGCCGAGCAGGCGCTCTGCGTGCCGGGCAACCACGACATGAAGCTGCTGCGCCATTTGAAGGGCCACAACGTCCAGATGAGGCACGGCCTGCCGGAGAGCGTGGCCCAGATCGACGCTCTGCCTGCCGAGGAGCGCGCCGCCTGGATTGCGGAGTACAGCGCCTTTGCCGATGAGCTGATCGCCCATTATGTGCTGGACAAAGGGCAGCTTGTCGTGGCGCACGCCGGGATGAAAGCGGAGTATCAGGGCCGCGCCTCCGGGCGCGTGCGTGCCTTCGCGCTCTTTGGCGAGACTACCGGCGAGACGGACGAGTTTGGCCTGCCGGTGCGCGCCAACTGGGCCGCCGACTATCGCGGGCGCGCCGCCGTCGTCTATGGGCACACGCCCGTGCCCGCGCCCGCCTGGCTGAACAACACGATCAATATCGATACCGGCTGCGTCTTTGGCGGCCAACTGACCGCCCTGCGCTGGCCGGAGCGCGAACTGGTCAGCGTGCCCGCGCAGCAGGTCTACGCTGAGCCGGTGCGCCCGCTGGCTGCGCCGACATCCGCCGTCCCCGCCAGCGAGAGCAACACGGATACCTTGCTGCGCATCGAGGACGCGCTGGGCAAGCAGGTTCTCAGCACGCGGCTGACCGGCAACGTGATTGTCGAAGCCGACCGCGCCGCCGCCGCGCTGGAGGTCATCAGCCGCTTCGCGCTGGACCCGCGCTGGCTGATCTATCTGCCGCCCACGATGTCGCCAAGCGAGACCTCGACGCAGCCCGGCTGGCTGGAACATCCGGAAGAGGCGTTCGCCTACTATCGCTCTCAGTCTGTGCCGCGCGTCGTCTGCGAGGAAAAGCACATGGGCAGCCGGGCGGTCCTGGTGGTCTGCCGTGATGCTTCTGCGGCAGTTCGGCGGTTCGGCACTTCGGCGGATGGTCCGATTGGCGTCTGCTATACGCGCACGGGTCGCCGCTTCTTCGATGATGACGCGCTTGATCGAGAACTGATTGCGCGCGTCTCGGCGGCGCTGGGAGCGGCTGGCTTCTGGGATCGCTTTCAGACCAATTGGGTTTGCCTGGACGCCGAACTGCTGCCCTGGAGCGCCAAGGCACAGGGCTTGATTCGCGGGCAGTACGCGCCCGTCGCCGCTGCGGGCGAGGCGGCGCTGGCGGGCGCGATTGCGGCGACTGAAGCAGCAGTGGCGCGCGGCATCGCCGTTGAGCCGCTGCTGGAGCGGCTGCGTAACCGCAAAGAGGCGCTTGGTCTCTATGCCGCCGCCTATCGAGCCTATTGCTGGGAAACCAACGGGCTGGAGGGCGTCCGCCTGGCGCCGTTCCATCTGCTGGCGACGGAGGGCCGCGCGCACCTGGACCGCGATCACCTCTGGCACATGGCCGAACTGGCGCGCCTGGCCGAAGCCGATCCGCTCTTCCTGGCGACCAATCATCGCGTGGTCGATGTGATGGACGAAGCCTCCTGTGCCGAGGCCACCGACTGGTGGCTGGAGATGACCGGGCGCGGCGGCGAGGGCATGGTCGTCAAGCCGCTGGACTTCATTGTGCGGGGGCCGCGCGGCCTCGCTCAGCCTGCGGTCAAGTGTCGCGGACGCGAGTACCTGCGCATCATCTACGGCCCCGACTACACTGAGCCAGAGAACCTGGAGCGCCGGCGCAGGCGCGGCCTGACGGGCAAGCGCAGCCTGGCGCTGCGCGAGTTTGCCCTGGGCGTGGAGTCGCTGGAACGCTTTGTGCGCGGCGAGCCGCTCTGGCACGTGCATCAGGCCGTTTTCGGCGTCCTCGCCCTCGAAAGCGAGCCAGTTGACCCCCGGCTGTAGCTTGACCGCTCCAGGGGCTGGCGAACTCATTCGCCAGCCCCTTAATTTTATCCGCTGCATACGACAACCAGAACCTTAACCAATTCGTGACCAGCAAACACGAGCATATTTACCAGAGGCGCATATGCTGTCCTCAAACGAGGTCCTACGATGCAGCGAAAAGGATGCTCCCATGCTTCAAATAAAAACGCTCACACACCTGAACCAACCACCCCCCCTGCGCAAGATGGGGTTTACCCAGGCGCAAATCAGACTCTTCCAGTTGTATCGCACGATCTACCGCAGTGGCTACTTTCAATATGACCCTGCCGAGTACGAGCGTCTGCAATTTGCCCGCTGGCTCTTCCTTCAGGGCAAGATCAGCCGATAGCTTGACGAGCGCCAACAAGAAGTCCGTTCGTCTCGGCAAAGGAGCGCTTGCTATGCGCAAGATTCTCATCGAGGAAGATGATGCCGCCATTTGTGAACTCCTTGTGGACTGTCTGACTCAGGAAAGCTTTCAAGTCAGCGAGGCACGCGATGGCAAGGAAGCCTTAGACCTGCTGAAGCAGGAGAAGAGCAGTCTGATCGTGCTGTTGGATGTGCTGATGCCTCACGACGGGGTACAAATCCTGGACTGGTTGAAAGAGATGCAGCGTTTAGATCACCACAAAGTGGTGATCATGTCCGCCTCGGTGCAGGCAAAAGAACTACGCGCCCTTCTGGAAAGCGGGGACATCGCGGGCTATCTGCCCAAACCCTTCGAACTGGAGAAACTTCTGACCCTGATCCACCAGTTGGCAGCGTGACCGTCCGCTGCTGCCTCTTAATATATATGCGCCTGCTCTTAGGAACTGGTCTCTTCTTCCAGCAATTGTTTCATCAGGCGCGTATTCATGGCTACTCCGATTTGATGGATACGCTCCCCGCGAAAGCGGCACGTCACTGAACCCACGATCCATGGCGCTGGCCCTTTCTTCCCCTACCAGCTACTCACATAGCGCGCCACCAACCCTTTTGGATGGTGAAAGACTACCACGCCCTCGATCTGAAACGCTGGCAATCGCCTGCGCGACTGCTGGGCGAAGGCCAGATACGCCTCGATGCCCTTGATCTGGCGCTCATGCGTAAAGACGCTCTTGGTCAGCGGGTAATAGCCCACATCAGGAGTACACAGCGTGCGAATGGCCGCCCAGTCGCCATCGTTGAGCGCCTGAAGATAGCTCTGCGCCTGCTGCTGCTGTTCAGGAGCGAGGCGCGGGTTGAAGCGCCCGGCAATGCGGCGCACCAGTTCATCAATATCAAAGGGTTTCTGGAGGACAAAGGCCACGCCTGCCTGCGCGGCCTCCTCCGGGTCGATCTGCCAGCCCGTCAGCAGGCCCACTGGCGTCGGGTGACAGCGCTGCGCCAACTGTCGGGCGGCGCTCAATCGCTGCGAGGCGGGCATGGCAAAGGAATCGGTTAACACGACATCATAGATGCGCTGTTCCACTTTGTCGAGTGCTTCCGTCAGCGTCTCGGCCTGGTCCGTCTCATAGCCCTTCATGCGCAACAGCGCTGCCAGCAAAACGCGTATCTGGCGGTCATGCTCCGCAATCAAGGTACTTCGCCCGTTGGATGCTGAGGCGCTCATCAGTGCGCCTCCTTTCTGCTCACTCCGTGAGCGTTCCCCCTCGAATTCCGGGAGTAGACCCCAGGCAGTACCAGTCTCCGCTGAATTCTAATGAAAATATAGGCTCGTATGTTTACAAAAATGGTGATGATTGATTAAGTAAACGTAAGAAGACTGCATCAAAAAAGGCTTGCTACAAAAACGATCAGCAACATTTCACAATTGTACACCTGCAAGCTATAGTTGCAGCATGCCTGTTGATTGATGAGCATTTGCACCAGGAGTCTGGCAACTCTGGCACAACCGGTCATGGTTCCAGGGATTCTGGGGATTCTTGCCCGCCAGGCGCCTCTGCGCCTGGCTTCACGCCCCAGCCCAGGAATCCCACCCTCAGCGCAGAGTGGGATTCCTAGGCTGGGGTTCAAAGAGTGGGTTGCTCTTCCCGCTGCTCCTCTAATTGCTCCAATTCCTCCTCGCGCGCGGGTTCATCCAGTTGCCCCTCGGCGGCGATGGGTGGCTCCTCGCGGGTTTCCGCCTCTGCTTCGCCCCTCTGCACGGCCTCCACCAGTCCTCTCAGGCTTGGATGAATACGGAAGCGCCTGCGGAAGAAGATCAGAACTCCCCACCCGGCCAGCGTGCCCAGCAGCAGCGTCTCCGCGCGAAAGAGCAGCGTGGCAACTCCCGCCGGACCCGCCGCCAGGCCCATGCGCGTCAGCAGCAGCACACTGATGTCTTCGTTCGCGCCCAGTCCGCCCGGAAGGGAAGAGAGCGCGCCAACAGACGCGCCAAAGGCATACGTCGCCAGCGCGCCAACCCATCCGACAGAGACACCCAGGGCCACCAGGGCAATGTAGAGCGCGGTCCCCATTGCGGCGATGCTCGCCAGTTCCAACAGCGACCCCCAGATGGCCTCTTTGGTGCGCGCCACCAGCACAATATGCGTGCGCAGCTCGACAAACTCTGGCGCAAACTTGCGCAGCAGTGGCAGCTTGCGCATCACCTTCAGCCCAAAGCGCGCCACTTGCTCCTGCAACAGCGCGACGCCCGCCACAAACGACAGAAGGAAAGCTACGAGCAAAAGCCAGCCCGCCTGCCGATAGAGCGGCAGATCAGGCAGAGCCGCCGGAATGAGGAGCAGCCCAAAGACCAGTTCCTGTACCATTACCGTCGCCGCCGAGCGACGTATCAGCGTCCCATGCTGCGATTTTTGCAGCACCGGCAGCAAGAACTGCCCCGCCGGAACCAGCACTGCGGCCTGTGCGCCTGTGAAGAGGAGAATCGAGTCGAGTACCGAGTTCTGGACTCGCAGCGGTTGCAGGAGCAGATGCCACCGCAAGGCGCGCAGCAGGAGATAGAGGAAGAAGGCGGCTGCTAAGGGCAAGCAGTAGGCCCACTGTATGCTGCCCGCCGAGGCCCAGAGGACGCGAGGGTTGATGGCCGCCACGAGCAGATAAAGCAGGCCAACCACCAGGAGCCAGGGAACCCAGGCCCGGACGGCTTTCCAGATGCGGACCAGCACGCTTTTAAGAGTGGGGGCACGCCGCGCGCTCATACTGATCTCCCCTTCGTTACAAGCAGCATGTGAACAAGCGCCTCTTCATCTATAGTTTGCAACCCCCATGCCGTAGAAGGCAGCGACCATCGCTGGTGTGTTATGATACCTACCTGACGCAAAGCAGCCTCAAAGCACCACGCGAGGATAGGCAAGATGATTACGTTCACCATTGGGCAGGCGCGTTTCGTTCATCGAGTCGCCGGGGTTTGCATTCACGAGGGGCATGTGTTGCTGCAACGAGCGGAGAGCGACGATTTCTGGTTCCTGCCGGGTGGTCGCATCGAGGTCATGGAAAGCTCCGAGGCGGCTATCAAACGCGAGATGCACGAGGAGCTAAAGACAGAAGTGCAGGTGGAGAGCGGCTGCTCTGGATCGTCGAAAACCTCTTTATCGATGATAATGGGGGCACACCCACTCACGAGCTTGGCCTCTATTATCTTGTCTCCTTCGCCGATGGCTCCGCACTCTACGACAAGGGCAAAACCCACATGGCTATTGAGGATACCGGCGCCTTTGCGGATGAGCCGATCAGCTTCGCGC
>JBJKSJ010000157.1:0-27635 GCA_046704085.1 Ktedonobacterales bacterium
CCAAGGTGACGCGCTCGGCCATCCAGAACGCGGCCTCGATTGCTTCGATGATTCTGACTACCGAGGCGCTGATCACCGACATCCCGGAGAAGGAGAAGGCTCCGGCTCCGCCGATGCCCGAATACTAAACCGAGATACGCATAGCTCCCCAATACACAACCGGGACGGCACAATGGCGCGCCGTCCCGGTTGCTTTGTCCTCATCACGCCCATTCAGACGTAAGTATCCATTGAACCGCGAAGCGTTTGCCATCGCCTTTCGGCGTCAGGGCTACGAGCGCGGCATAGTGAAAGGCAATCACCCCCAGGTCTTCATCGCCCGTCAGCAGCAGCGAGGCCAGCTTGTCGAGCAGCGGCAGGTGGCTGACCAGCACGAGACCTGTATTGGTGCCCTTTTGCGTTTCTACGCGCAGCCAGCGCGCCAGGGGTTCGGCGCGATCTTTAGGACTCAGCCCTTCAAGCGGCTGTACCTGGCTCTCCAGATGAAACGCCGCGCCCAGAACCTCCGCCGTTTGTCTGGCACGCAGCTTGCCGCTGTGATAGATAGACGCAATGGGCAGCGCGTGGCGCGCCGCACGGGCAGCCACACGTTCAATCGCAGCGCGCCCCTCCTCAGAGAGTGGACGCGCTGGATCGACCTCCTCTGGCACGGCCTCAGCGTGCTGCATAAGATAGAGTATCATAGGGCGCCTCCTGGTGTCTCTGGCTAACTCAGCCATTGACCAGCATGGTATGATTCAAGCCGAATGTTGCTTTTTTTTGAGGGTACAGTATGCCACCTGCCGAAAATGAAAACGCTCCCGAACATACATACCGCGAGTCGGAGGCTCCTTCTGAGGCTGCCCAGGAGCAAGAAGCGCCCCAGAGCGTGTCAGAGGAGACGCTGCCCAATATCGCATCATCTGCGCCAGAAGCCGCTTCAGCAGAGTCAGCAGATCAGGCAGCCACGCCAACAGAGGCAGGGCCTTCCCCCGCAGTTGAGGCTGCCCCTGCGCAGGCAACGACACTCTCTGAGGAGCCAGCAATGCCGCTGAGCCGCCGCGAGATTCTGGAGCGCGAGAGCGGCGTCGGCCTCTGGCTCACGCTGCTGATAGGCGCGGGAGGATTACTCCTGATGCTCCTGCTCCCCTGGGTGCATGTGTATTATCCCAATGTCACGCAGGCGGTGCAAGGCGTTGAATTTGGCAGCATCATCGAATTTGGCAAAGATGAAGTGGTCAACGTGAGTGTGCGCGGGTTGGAATTGCTGGCTGCGCACTTCTGGCTGCTGCTGGGCCTGTTTCTGTTGACAGCCGTCTTATTTGGCGCAGTCATCTACTGGCGACAGACCCACTTTGCGCAAAGCCAGGTTGCCTGGCTGGTGCTGGCGCTAGGCTTGATCGTTGGCCTCGGCTTCCCCGTCGAACTAGGGCAATTGATAGGGAGCAATCAACGTGTTGAGTGGAGCAACGATCAGGCGACCATTGAGAACAATCAAGGCATACGCGCCTATGACCCCAGCGCTGCGCAGCTTTACCTCTGCCCACCCGACCAGCAGGCATGCAATAGCCATTACATCAAAAACGCCAAGGGGCTGATCACCTTCATCCTGAGCGCCGGAAATGATTGGAAGCAGGTTGCTCAAGGGCGAACATTGGTGCAGGGACACGCCGATAGCACGCGCGCCTCGGCAACCAGCGCCAATGTCACCACCAGCGGCTACGCTATTGGCAGCTTTGGCGATATGGGGGTCAGCATTGGCTACTGGGGAGCATGGGTCTTAAGCCTCTGGATACTGGTGAACGCGCTGATTCTTCTCGGCAGGCTTTGGCGAGCGCGCCGATAGGTTGCCCGGAACACAAGAGATATTCAGCAAAAAACGCCTCCTCACCAGAGGGGCGTTTTTTGCTGAGGCACCAGACCAGGCAATCTGGCTGGGGTTCGCTGGCAAGCGGGGTTCCACTGCCGTGCAACCGCCGTTTCCTCCCCTGCTTCCGCTGGTACTTTAGTACTAGGGCATCAGGGTTTGTACCCGTATTGCACAAGACGAGTTAGGTATACTGGCCTTTGTGTCACCGAAATACGTGGCAAGGATGGTCGTCCGCTGACAAAAACAGCGCACAAGTGAACTTGTAGGGCAGCCGTTGGGAACGGAGTTGACGGCTGACCCGAAGGAGGTAGCAGCGCGGTACGGGAGACCGCGCATCGTTTAAGGAGGTTCTCTTTGATTCAGCCTTCACGGCTGGCGAGGGCAACTGCCCTTGCCTTTGGCCTGTTGCTCGGACTGACGTTATTCATCGGTCAAGGCACCGCCAGCGCCGCGACGAACAACGCTAGCACGACACACAGCGCCGCCACGTCCATTCAGCAGCGCATCGTGCAGATCGCGCTCTCCTATCGTGGCTATCGGTATGTGAACGCCGGGTCGAACCCTTCCACCGGGTTTGACTGTTCAGGCTTTGCCTGGTGGGTGTATCACCAGGCGGGCATCAACTTCCAGCGCAGCAGCGCCGCTGGCTACGTGCGCCTGGGCCAGTATGTCAGCCGCGCCAACCTGCAACCAGGCGATATGATTATCTACGCCAATACCTACATACGTGGGCCGAGCCATGTGGAGATTTACATAGGCAACGGCCAGACGATTGGCGCGGACAATCCCCAGGTCGGGGTTGCCATCAACAACCTCAATGACCCCTACTGGGTTTCCCACTATTACGTCTCGCGGCGGCTGGTCAATGGTGTCGGGAACAGCAACCAGCCCGGCACACCACCAGCGCAGCACCAGGGCACAAATAACCAGCACAGCCAGCCCAGCCATTCCGGCTGTCAGTATCGCTACTATTGGTGGCGGGTCTGGCACAATGGACACCCCACTACGTACTATCGGTATTACTGGCAGTGCTAACACCCTGACCACCTGGCACATTCCACAACAGAACGTCGACACGAGTTCACCAGCGGGATAGACTCGCCCGACGACATCCACCCCACGTATCAGGGACACGCTATCGGCGCCAACCTTCCTTCTTGATGGATGAGGTATGGGAGGCTTCTTGCGCCTTCTACCGGGCGCGCTGGGCTGGAGTTTCATCTCCAGCCAGCCGCGTTCAGGAGAACCCCACAGGAGCGGGCGATACGGAGCCAATCAAGGGAGAAGCGGTTATATGGCAGCGCGCTTCTCGGCGGGTTTGATTACTGATGAAAAAGATATAGGTGGAAACTCTGCAAGAAAGAGCAAACGATGCGCAAACGCATGCTTATTACAACGCTCTGCGCGGCAGCAGTCTTTGGAGCATTTCTGGCGCTGCCCGCACAACCCGCAGCGGCAGCAAGCTCGACGGCAAGCGCAAGCTGCCGAAGCATCTATATTGTCCGTCGGGGCGACACGCTAGGCGCCATCGGGGCCAGGTATGGTGTCAGCTACTGGCAGATCGCCAGGGCCAGCGGGATCAGCAACCCCAATCTGATCTTTCCTGGAGAACGGCTCTGTATCTCTGGCGGCAATGGGAGCGCCACGCCTCCATCGGCGCCACCAGCGTCCTCTAGCAACAGCGCCGCACCGGTTGGCATCTGTGGCTGGTGTCGGCCCGCCGGATACCACTCGTTTGGGCCGGTGCCCGATTTTCGCGGCGATCCCTATTCAAGCAGCCGGGGGCAATGCACATGGTGGGCCGCGACGCGGCGGCTAGATGAGCGATTCTTGGGACTGGGCACCTATGCCTATCAATGGGCCTATAATGCGCCCAGGCACGGCTTCCGCACCGGCTCCTGGCCCGCAGTCGGCGCAACGGTGATCTTCCAGCCTGGGGTCCAGGGCGCATGGGGCGGCGGACATGCCGCTCATGTCGTGGCGGTGTATAGCAATGGCTGGTTCTTGATCTCGGAGATGAACTTCTATTGGAACGGCGGCGGCTGGGATCGTGTCAACTATCGCTACGCGCATGTTGGCTCTGGCGTCACCTTCATCTACTGATGAAGCTTTCGCCAATTCGCTGAAACCGGAGCGCAAACCTTTTGTCAGGGAAGCAGGTTGCAAATAGCCCTTCCGGTTTCCCCAAGAGAAGGGAGCCAGCGCGGCCAGTTAAGAGAGCCGCGCTGGCTCCCGTATGGTGGCGAGAGCGCCCATGGAACCGCTCTTTATTCATCCTCCAGCCGGAACCAGTCCTCATCTCCCAGCGCCTGATGCAGCACGCGCATAGAGAGCATGGCGCACTTCATGCGCGCCGGGCTGATGCTTTCCAGGCCCAGCGCGTCAAGGATGTCATCCCTGCCGAGCTGCTTGAGTTCCTCTGGCGTCTTGCCCTCAATCATCTCCGTCAGCACCGAGGCGGACGCCTGGCTGATCGCGCAGCCCCGCCCGCTGAAGCGCACCGCGCTGACCCGGCCATCCTCACCGACGTTGAGAAAGAGTTCGACCTTATCCCCACACAGCGGGTTGGAATCGCCAGCATGAATGTCTGCCGGGTTCAAGATACCCGCATTGCGCGGATGGCGATAATGATCGAGGATGACCTCGCGGTAGTAATCCTGCATAAGCTCGCTCCAAGAATGATAGATAAGGTCGGGACTCATCAGCACAGAGGCTGGCGCTACACGCTTAGAGCGCGAAGATTGCTTTGGCTTTCTCCAGCGCCTCGGCCAGCGCATCGATCTCTTCAGGAAGAGTATACACGTAGAAGCTCGCGCGCGCCGTCGCGGGCAGACCCAATTTCTCAATCAGCGGCTGCGCGCAGTGATTGCCCGCGCGCACACAGATGCCCTCGCCGTCGAGAATCTGCGCCAGGTCATGCGGGTGAATATCGGCCAGGGTGAACGAAACCACCCCACCGCGCTGCGCCGCGCCGGGTCCATAGATCGTCAGCCCCTCCACGCCGCCCAGCCGCTCCAGCGCGTAACTGACCAGTTCCTGCTCGTGCTGCTGCACAAAATCCATGCCCAGAGCGTTGAGGTAATCGACCGCCGCGCCCAGGCCCACGCTTTCGGCAATGGCTGGTGTGCCCGCCTCGAACTTATAGGGCAGATCGTTCCAGGTGGCGCTTCGCAGATGTACTTCACGAATCATATCGCCGCCCGTCAGGAACGGGGGCATTGCTTCCAGCAAGTCGCGCCGTCCATAGAGGGCGCCGATGCCCGTTGGTCCTAGCATCTTGTGCCCGCTGAAGACCAGGAAATCGCAGTCGAGGTCTTGCACATTGGTGGGCAGGTGCGGCACGCTCTGCGCGCCATCCAGCAGGACAACCGCTCCGACGGAATGCGCCTGCGCGATCATCGCTTTGGCGGGGGTCATCGTGCCCAGCACATTGGACATGGCGGTGAAAGCCACCAGCTTTGGCCGGGTCTTCTCAAGCAGACGTGTGTACTCATTCTGATCAAGCAAACCATCCTCGGTGAAGGGCACAAACTCCAGCCGGGCGCCTGCGCGCGCGGCCAGCAATTGCCAGGGCACAAGATTGGCGTGATGCTCCATCTCAGTCAGCAGGATGGTATCACCCACCCGAATATTGGCATTGCCCCAGCTATAGGCCACCAGATTGATCGCTTCGGTGGCATTGCGGGTGAAGATGACCTGCCGCGCTGATTTGGCCTTGATGAAGCGGGCAACTTTCACACGTGCCTGCTCCATCGCCTCGGTGGCCTCCTCGCTCAGCACATAGACCCCGCGATTGACGTTAGCATGGGAGGTCTGATAGTACCGATCCATCGCCGCCAGGACAGCGGCAGGTTTCTGTGAGCTTGCGCCGCTATCCAGGTAGACCAGCGGCTTCCCATGCACCTGCCGCTTGAGGATGGGAAAATCCTCGCGGATGGTCATTGTTCGTTGAAGATCAGCCGTGCTGAGCATGATGCGCGCTCCTTAGATGGTAATGCTACTCATCGCCGCCAAGAATGGGAACCGCCTCGGCGCCCGCGCCCTCGATGTCCCACTGATCGGTGATGTCGTGCCATTCGGTCTCATCAGCAATCGGCTGGCCCGCTTTCGTCAGCTTGCGCACAATCGAGGCGCGCAGGCGGGCACGCAGTTCATCGGAGGGAATCTTATCCAGGATCGGCTCGAAGAAGCCCTGCACAATCAAGCGTCGCGCCTCATTTTCGGGAATGCCGCGACACATCAGATAGAACAACTGCTCCTCGTCAACCTGGCCAGTGGTTGCGCCGTGACTGGCGCGCACATCGTTGGCGGCAATCTCCAGGCTGGGGATCAACTCCGCGCGGGCATCATCGCTGAGCAGCAACCCATGCGCCGAGAGGTACGAATTGGTCTGCTGCGCGCCATGCCCCACTTTAATCAGTCCCTCAAAATCGACACGGGCCTTATCATCCACCACGCCCTTAAAGAGCGTCTGGGCGGAGGTTGAGAGCGCGGCATGATCGGAGAGTGTATTGATCTGGATAAACTGCTCGCCTGTGGCGAAGAAGACGCCGACAATATCCCCGTTGCTGCCAGAGCCAGCCATCGTTGTGCCCAGATTGGCGAGCGTGGTATCCGCGCCGAGATCGGCGACGATCCAGTGGATGTAGCCGTCCCGTTCGGGGACGCCGTGCTTGGTGGTCACGTTCCAGACGCCGGGGCCAAAGTCCTGCACGCTGTTGAACTGAATATGCGCGTTATCCTTGGCAAAGATTTCGGCCACGCCATCAAAGAGTGCCGTTGTGCCCTCCGGCAGCGTCGAGCCGGTTTCTTCAATATAGACCAACTGGCTGCCAGCCTCAGCAATAATCAGCGTGTGCGGAAAGCTGGAGGTTCTGGCTTGATCGACCAGATAGCGCGTCAGCACAGGCCGATCAACGACCACGCCTTTGGGGATATAGAGGAAGAGACCGCCGCTCCAGAACGCGCCATGCAGCGCGGCGTATTTGTTGACCGCTGGTGTCACGCCGGTCATAAAATACTGCTGGATCAGTTCGGGATGCTCGCGCACCGCCGTATCCATATCGGTCAGGATGACCCCCCTGGCCGCCAGCGCCGGGTCCAGTTCGCGCGCCACCACGCTGGAATTACGCTGCACCAGCAGGCCCGATTCCCACGCCTGCGCCGCCGCGTGACCGTTGCCGTTCACGCCGTTCGCCACATAGGGAACGAGCGCGTCATATTTATAGCGCGCGACCCGCTGCAAAACGCCCAGATCGCCCCGGCGGCCCAGCGGCGCGGGGGTCTGCTCGTAGACCTCCCAGGCGGCCAGGCGCTTCTCCAGCATCCAGGCGGGTTCGCCCTTCAACTGAGAAAGCGCCTCCACGCCCGCGCGGGAGAAGCCTTTCGTCAGGGTTTGCGTCATGCCTTGACCTCCACGTCTTGATCGGGTGTGCCGGTGAGCCACTCATAGCCCTTCTGCTCCAGTTCAAGCGCCAGGTCTGGACCGCCATTGCGGATGATGCGCCCCTGATACATGACATGCACCTGATCGGGTTTGATATAGGACAGGATGCGCGGATAGTGGGTAATAATCAGGATGCCCAGGTGGGGCCCGGTGAGCGCGTTCACGCCGTCGGAGACAATCTTGAGTGCGTCAATGTCCAGGCCAGAATCGGTCTCGTCCAGCACGGCCATCTGCGGCTGAAGCACCGCCATCTGCAAGATTTCGGCGCGCTTCTTTTCGCCGCCAGAAAAGCCCTCGTTGATATAGCGGTTGATGAAGCTGCGATCCACCTTCAGGATTTGCATCTTGTCCTGAAGCAGCTTGCGAAACTCGGCAGGCGGCACGCCTTTGCGCTTGTCCATCTGGCCGGTCGGCTGCGTGGGCGCGTTGGGGTCATAGCCCTCGCGGACGGATTCCAGCGCGCGGCGCAGGAAGTTAGCGACGCTCACGCCAGGCACCGAGGCCGGATACTGGAACGCCAGAAACAGGCCCAGGCGGGCGCGCTTATCGGCGGAAAGCTCCAGCACATTCATGCCCTTAAACAAGATTTGGCCCTCGGTCACTTCATATTTGGGGTGTCCCATAATCACGTTTGCCAGGGTACTTTTGCCGGAGCCATTTGGCCCCATCAGCGCGTGCGTCTCACCCTGGCGCACGATCAGATCAACGCCCTTGAGGATTTCCTTGTTCTCCACCTTTGCGTGGAGATTGCGGATGACCAACTCCGCCGTCTGAATCGGGGTTTGCGTCTCCATAGACACGCCAACAAGCCTCCTTAAAATATCCACCAAATAGGCGCCGAGTCAGCGCGCTCAGCGCCTGGAAAAGAGCCAGTCTGACAGCCCGATGCTCCCAGACGTTGCCAGAAAAGGTTGCTATCGTTTCCAGTGCTATTCCAGTTCATCGCCCGCCTGGTGGCCGCCATGAGCAATGAGATGTGAAACCGGGATAAGCCGCTGCGCAGAAACGGCGCCAGGCGCGGGAACGGTATGCCCCCGCGCTGGAACCTGCTCGCCGATGGTCGCACTCGCCAGTTCGGCAAGCGTCATCTGCTCCAGCGTTTGCACCAGGACATCGCGCAGCTTGGCCCAGAGATATTGCGTCGAGCAGCAATCCAGCCGGTCACAGATCACCTCCATCTGCCCATCAGCGGCGCAGATCATCGGCGCAATTGGCCCCTCCAGCACGCGAATCACCTCGCTCATGCGGATGTTGAGGGGATCGCGGCTTAATTCATAGCCACCATGCGCGCCACGAGTGCTGCTAATTAGCCCTTTATCGCGCAGGAGCTTGACCAACTGCTCCAGGTAGGGCAAGGGCAACTGCTCCTCTGATGAGATGTCGGTGAGCGAACGTGGACCGCGCCCATAATGGCGGGCCAGGTCAACCATGACACGGACACCATACTCTCCTCTGGTCGAGACTCGCATCATAACGATACGCCCCCCCCTTCTGGCCTGATATTCCGACTAATTCACTCGGATATAAGTATACCATTTCGGCCTTGGAAGCGTCAATTCTGTCCTCTTCGCTCGTCACTATCAGCAGGGGATAGACCAGGGCAGAAGCAGGAAAAATATACTGCTCGCACTATTGTGCGCAGCCCATGCGGGGGCTATAATACAAGCCTACCTGATTGGCCGCTCCGAAGCCCACGATCAGGGGCCGCTTGGAGGCGTTTTGATGAACATCGCTCTTGTGCGTGCAGTATTCATCGGGTTGGCGCTGGCTCTGTTTCTCGTCGGCTGCGGAACCACTCCTGTGATCAGCAACACAGCGACCACGACAAGGCAGACAACGCCGCCGCCCAATTCGCTGACGCCGACACCATCCCCTGGGCCATTGCCGACTGACATTGTGGTCTATCCAGGGGCACAACTGGTAGTTGAACAACGCATCACCACAGGAATCCTGTACTTTTATCAGGTGATGGCAGTGACTGATACCGTCACTGCTTTTTATACCGATCAGATGCCAAAGCAGGGATGGACCCAGCAATCAGCAGAGCAGGACAGCGCGCACGGAACCTTTCTGGTCTATACGAAAGATACCAGGAGTGTCATGCTCAATATCGTCTCAGACCCGATCACGGCTGCCCAGACCGATATTAGCATTACACTGAGTGATAGCTGAGGACGAGAAACCTATGAAGAGAGCATTCATTGCCGCAGCGCGTGCCAGCGCGCTGCTGATGCTGGCTTTGCTGGTGCTGAGTGGGTGTGATACAAACAGCCCTGGAACAACAACGGTGACGCTCCCCAGGCCCACTGCCACCCCGACACAGCCTCCCAACGGCGGCTTGCCAGATGACATCCCTCTCTATCCTGGCGCGCAACTGGTTGCAGCCCCGGCATCAGGTCAGTCCAGCTTTCAGGTCACAGCCTCGCTAGAGATGGTCAGCAGCTTTTATCAACAGCAGATGCCCCAGCAAGGCTGGAAAGTAACGCAGATGCAAGATAACGGCTCAGATGGAGTGATCCTGGCCTTTAGCAAAGATACGCGCGTGGCGCACATCGTCATTAGCCCTGGGTTTCAGTCAGGCCAGGTGGTGATCCTCATAACGCTTGGAAATAGCTGAAACATGCGCACAGACAGGGGATGGGCAGGGTATGCGCCCTGCCTGCCCATCCCCTGTCTGTGGCTCTTCTGGTTTACGCCCGCGCGCGAGCGCGGCGTGCCGGTCGGCGGTCTTCTGGCGCGCGTGGCTTGAAGCCGAAGAGGCGGCCAAGTTCGCCACGATCCCAACTGACCAGCAGCATGCTGGCGTTGAAGATCGAGGAGTAGGTGCCGCTGAAGATGCCGATCAGCAACGTGAGCGTAAAGCTGCGGATGCTCACGCCACCAAAGAGCGTCAACGCGCTCAGGGTGAACAACACCGTCAGCGAGGTATTCAGCGAGCGCGCCATTGTCTGCACCAGGCTGGCATTCACCACCTGCTCAAAGGTCTCGTTGGTGCGCCGCTGCATGTTCTCGCGGATGCGGTCAAAGACCACAATCGTATCATGGACCGAAAAGCCGATTACCGTCAGCACCGCCGTCACAAAGAGTGAGTCCACCTGATAGTTGGGGTCGAAGTGCCCAATGATCGCGGCCATGCCCAGCACCACCAGCACATCGTGCAGCAGCGCGATGATGGCGCAGGCGCCATAGCGCCAGGGCTTGGCAATCTTGCGGAAGGCAAAGGAGACATAGATCAGAATAGCCAGCGCGGCCAGCGCAACGGCGCCAATCGCGCGCGTCGTCGTCTCGCTGGCAATCGCCGGACCCACCGTATTCCTGGACTGCTCCACCAGATAGGTGTTCTGCGATTTCATCAGGCCAAACTCGATGTTGGAAATCTGTTGATCGGTGAGCGCGGAAGTGGTCGTGACGGTGATTACGGTATTGGTGGTGCCCTGCTGAATGCCATCACCACTCGCGCAAGGAACTCCCTTGACTCCCTGGGTATCACAGAGCGCCACTGGGATCGTTGCAGCCGGATTCGGCGCGGGCGTCGGGGTCGCAGTGGGCGAAGGCGTGGGCGAGGCCGTCGCTGTGCCCGTCGGCGTAGCCGTTGCTGTGCCGGTAGGCGTAGGTGACGGTGATGGTGTCGGCGTCGGGGTCGGCGTATTCGTGGGCGTCGGCGTCGGAGTAAGGGTGCCAGTCGGCGTCGGCGACGGGGTGGGCGTGGGCGAAGGGGTCGGCGTTGGCTCCGGGGAAGTCTTGAAATCCTTGATGTTAGCCAGCGCCTTGCTAATCTGGTCAATGGTCGGCGGCGTATTCAGCCCGACAAAGCGCACAACATACATGGAGAAATAGGTCTTGCCGCCATCAAAGGTCACCAGGCGAGTGAAATCGCCTGGCCCCTCGGTATCCAGCTTGCCGCCTTGTTGCAGTTGCCCGGCCAGGGTGTTGAGGGCAGACGTCACCTGCGCCTTGGCATTATCATCGATGCCCACGTTGAAACGCAGCCAGAAGGTATAGTGGGGATCATGGCCGGCGGTGGTATCCTGCGCCGTGACCACTTGCAGATCGGCGGCGTGCGCATCGGCAAACGCCTGCTGCACATGATTGGGATCGACGGCACTCGAGAACTGGAGACCAACCACCGCGCCGCCCCGGAAGTCCAGGCCCACATTGAAACGCCAGAGGCTCAGGGCAATGACACCAGGAATGATAACCAGGAGCGAAAGGCCAAAGAATAAGAATCGTTTGCTCGCCAGATGTAGCACAGTTAATCCTCCACGCCACGCTTGGCGCCGGCGCGACCGGCGCGGGCGGTTTCCTGCTTGCTAGGTTGCGCCCCGGAACCTGCGGAGCCATTTGTCCCACTTCCCACTTTCTCCGGCAGCGCCTTCTCGTCGCTGGCGGCGGTGGCCTCTTCTGCCTCCTCATCAGTGGGCGCCTCTTCCGCCTCCACTGTCTCCGTTTCCTCTTCATCGTGCGCGGCTCCAGAGGAAGCGGCTGGCTCCGAGCCGCTGGCGCGCCGCAGCGCCAAACGTTCCTTCAGGGTCAGTGGGTGATCCACTGGCTGCTCTTCCTCTTCTTCCTCTGCCTCTTCTTCCTCAATGGGCTGTGAGCGCGCAGCAAGACGCTCGGCGCGTCGGCGCTCAGAAAGTGTGCGCCGACCGCTCACAACCGCGATCGAGCCTTTGGGCAGGCCAAAGAGTGCCGGATGGGTGGCAACACCCGTCGGCACCAGCAGGTTGAGGAACGTGCGCGTCACGGTGATGGCGGTGAACAGGCTGATGACCACGCCCAGGAACAGCGTGGTGGCAAAGCCGACGATGATGCTGGCGCCAAAGTTACTGCCAAACCAGTAAAGAATGCCGCAGGTTATCATCGTGGAGGCATTCGAGTCGCGGATGGAGGGCCAGGCACGTTTGAAACCTACGTCTACCGCCTGTGAAAGCGGCCGACCTCCGCGTAACTCTTCTTTGACCCGTTCAAAGATCAGCACATTCGCATCGACGGCCATACCAATGGAGAGGATGAAGCCAGCGAAACCAGCCAGCGTCAGCACGACCGCGAGCATCTTGAAGATGGCAAAGGTGAAACCGGCGTAGAGAATCAGAGCTATATCGGCCAGCAAGCCGGGGAGGCGATAATAGATCAGCATGAACAAGATCACGATGCTCAGACCAACAATGCCAGCAACCGCGCTATCAACGAGGGATTGCTCTCCCAGCGTCGCGCCGATGAGGTTCTCACTGACAATGGTCAGCGGCACCGGCAGCGAGCCGTAGCGCAGCAGCGCGGCGGTAGCCTGCGCCGAATCGAGGGTCATATTGCCGCCGGAAATCTGGCCCTGGCCGGTGATCTGACTCTGGATCACCGCGGATTCAATGACTTTGTTATCCAGGGTAATGGTCAGGTAATTGCCGACATTCTGCTGCGTATAGGTCGCAAAAGCGTTTTGGGCAGCGCCCTGGAATTGAAAAGTAATAATTGGCCGACCGCTCTGCTGGTCAATCGTCCCATTGATGCTGTTGGGATCAAGCTGATCGCCAGTAAAGCGTACTGGATACTGCCCCTCCTGCACCACCTGCCCGACGGGCAAGGATTGGGCGCCCGTATCGATAATCTCCAGCTTGCCTGTCTGGCCGAGCAGTTGCACCGCATCTTGCTCATTTTTCAGGCCGGGGAGTTCCACCGAGATGCGGTCCGTGCCTTCCAACTGAATCACCGGCTCCGAGACGCCCAGGCCGCCATTGACGCGCCGCTCGATGTTACTTTGCACATCCGGCATCAGGTTCAGTTGTTCTTGCGTACAGTGTTTGGTAGGCACGTCACAGGTTGCCTGCAACAGCACTTGTACCCCGCCCTGGAGGTCCAGGCCTTCGCGCACCGTTAAGTCATTGTTATATCCGCCAATATGGATACCGCCATTATTCGGCGCATCAATATAGGCCGCTCCCGCGACCAGCAGGAGAATAAATAGGAGGAGAAATAAGGTTCTACGCCGCATGAGTGATTTTCCCCCTCGCTGCACGACCAAGCGATGATGAGTTCAGAATGAGAGACCTGGGCACAGAGCAATGCGCCCAGGGAAGCGCAAGCGCGCCTCTGAGTCAACGATTCCCACGCAGTATAACCAACGCGCCACGCCCTGTCAAATGCCCGGCAGGCGTCTCCGCCTGCCAGAGGGCTGGCAAACTACACTGTGAGGCTGGCAGAAAGCAGTCTGGCTCTCCATCACCTTCCACGAGGCATCTGCTGGAACCGTCTCAGAGATATGACGAACCAGGGAGAAGATGTGCAACATCTCCCTCCACTCGATGCCTGCCACAACGAGCGCCTATGCTGCGTGCCGGAGCGGTGTGCGCGGCTTGAAGCGCGCGCGGAAGAGTTCATAGACCGTCAGGCCGATATAGGCAAGGGAGCGTCTGACGCTAATCGAAGAGGATTCCAGCGTATAGCGGGTTGGAATGGGCACCTCTTCTATAGGCACATGGTGCAGGACCGCGTCCACCAGCATCTGGCTATCGAAGACAAAATCATCGGAATAGGCGTGATAGTTCAGGCGCTCCAACATGTTACGGCGATAGGCTTTGAAGCCGCTGTGCAGTTCGCTGAAGTGTGTCCCCAGCATCACGTTCTCGACAAAGGTCGTGAACTTATTTCCCCAGTAGCGATAGAGCGGCATGCCCCCCTTACGGGGGTCAGCATTTTTGGCAAAGCGCGAGCCAAAGGTGAAGTCGGCCCGGCCAGCCAGAATGGGTTCAACCAGTCGCACGATAGATTTGGGGTCATATTGATAATCAGCGTGGAGCAAAACGACGACCTCAGCGCCTATGCGCAGCGCCTCATCGTAGCAGGTTTTCTGGTTGGCCCCATAGCCCTTGTTGCGCTCGTGCAGAAACAGTGTCAGGCCCAAAGCGCGGGCCACATCGACGGTGTGGTCGCGGCTGGCGTCATCGACCACAATGATCTCCGCGTCTAGCTCGGCTGGAATATCCTGGACCGTCTGAGCCAGCGTCTGTTCGGCCATATAGGCTGGTAGGGTTACAACAACGCGCGCGCCCACTCCCATTCCGGCTCCTTTGCTGCGGCTCATAACCGCTCTCAGCTATAGCTTGTTCACAGGCTTCATTCTAGCGGGCCGAAAATCTGACCTCAAGCGGAATAGGACTTTTGGGTCTCCTTCGCTTCTGCGCCAGCCGGTGAGGATCGCTCAAGTCAATGCCATAGCTTTTACGGGTACACTTTTATGCCAGCTTGATATGACTTTCGACCTACCAAAGAATAGGCCGTTTCGGCCTTCCCCCTCTTGCTTCTGCTTCTCTATACTCTTGTTAGTCATCAGGCGTGGTGTTCCTGGCAGCTCTATCGGCGCCCGCCACCTTCAATCAATTTTATTTATTGAGAGGAGTGCATGAATGCAAAACAAGACGGTGATTCGTATTCAAGACTTGTACGTCGCCTATGGCGACGTTAAAGCCGTCAACGGCATCTCGCTGGAGATTTACGAGGGCGAATGTTTTGGCCTACTCGGCCCCAATGGCGCAGGTAAAACAACCACCCTCTCCTGCCTGGAGGGGCTAAAGAAGCCCGACAGCGGCACGATTACGGTCGAGGGGCTGGATGCAGTGCGCGAGAGCGTGAAAGTCAAGCGCATGCTGGGCGTGCAGCTTCAGGACACATCCCTCTTCCCAGACCTGACGGCAACGGAACTGGTTGAACTCTTTGCCAGCTTTTACAATGTCTTCCTGACGAGCAAGCAGATTCTGGACTATCTGGGGCGCTTCGATCTTCAGGAGAAAGCGAAATCACGAGCAGCGCAGATGTCTGGTGGGCAGCAGCAGCGCCTGGCGCTGGCCCTCGCCGTCGCGCACGACCCGCGTATTGTGGTGCTGGATGAGCCAACCACCGGCCTGGACCCCCAGGCGCGCCGCAGCATGTGGGACAGTATCCGCCAGATGCGCGCCGAGGGCCACACAGTCATCTTGACTACGCACTATATGGAAGAGGCCGAAGTGCTGTGCAGACGCATAGGCATCATCGATCAAGGCAAGATTCTGGCGATCGACACGCCCCACACCCTCACCAGCAAGCTCGGCGAAGCCTCGACACTCAGCGCCGACGTGGAGCTTGAGGCAGAAGATATCGAAAAGGTCAAAACGCTCCAGGGTGTCTCGTCAGTCAGCTACGATGGCGGCCAGCTAGAGGTGCAGACCACGCAATCCCAAGAGACGCTCGCCGGTTTGCAATTGATTGCCGTCGGCGCCGGGCGTTCTATTCGCAACGTCAACATCCGCCAGGCGAACCTGGAAGATGTCTTCCTCTCCTTAACCGGGCGGAAGATTCGAGACTAACCACCGACGCGGGGTAGACTGCGCGTTCTCTATATCAGGAAGGAGACACACCATGCAGCGCTTTCTTGTATCCTTGAAGATGGAGTTCCTGTCCACCATCCGCAACCGAACGGCCACGTTCTTCAACCTGATCTTCCCCATGCTCCTCTTCATCTTCTTTGGCTACATCTTCAAAGACAACGGCCTCAATGTGACCGGCACTGCTAGCGCCAAGAGCGGCGGGGTCAACGAAGCCCTCTGGCTGTTGCCCGGCATCATCGCAGTGAGCATCGCCACGAACGGCCTCTTTGGCTCGATCCCGATGGTGACGCTGCGCGAGCGGGGCGTCTTTCGCCGCATTCAGGCAACGCCGATGCCGGTGTCGCAGTATCTCATAGCGCGCGTCGTCATTCAGTTGGTGATCGTCATCATCCAGGTTGTGCTGGCGCTCATCGTCGGGCAGATCGTTTTCAACGTGCATCCAGACGGCAGCGGCTGGTATCTGGACATAGCCTTTATCCTGGTGGGGGCCATCGTCTTTATCGCTCTGGGCCAGTTTATTGCAACCATCTCACCCCGGCTGGAAACCGCTAATATCATCTCGCAGATTATTAACCTTCCGCTGATCTTTTTGAGCAACATCTATCTCCCCTTCCTCATCCTGCCAGATGCCGTTCAGAAGATTGGCCGCGCCCTGCCTGGCTTTCTGATGGTGGATATACTGCGCCCGGCGGTAGTCGTGGGGAATGTCTCGCAGGGAAATACCCTGAACAATCCGCTGGTGGACCTGGCGGGCCTTGGGTTATACTTTATTGTAGCCTTAGGTATTTCCGCTCGTTTCTTCCGCTGGTCGTAATGATCTGTAAGGAGGAGCCATGACTGAGCTAGACCGGGTGCGCAGGTTGGGTTATAGGATGAATCTTTTCTGGCTGGTTATTACCTGCTTCAGCCTTGCCTATTGTCTTTTTGGCGCCTTTATAGACCAGCCAACCATGCTTCACACCTGGAGAGGTTTGGCGATTGCCATCCTCTCCGGCGCATTCCTGCTCTGGTATGCCATCTGGTTCTGGGACAAAATTTATCAACGGAACCAGCTTAATAAGACCTGGCCGCCGCCCTTGTGGTTTGCAGCGCTCCGTTGGGGCATCAGCTTTGCGTTGACCTGCGCGTTAACAGCGCTGCATCCTTTGATGGGCTGGCTATTCTGGGCCATCTTCGGGCTGGCGTTCGGCCTCTTCATCCCTCCCTGGGTGCTGGCCCCTGTGGTTCTTAGTAGTCTCGGCATCACCTATACCCTCTTTGTCACCTCCAATCCACCGCCGGAAGCCATCCCCTGGATCAGCATCTCAATGGGCCTGGTCTTCTTGAGTGTCGGTTACGCTTGCTATTTGCCGGGCCGCCTGATACGCGAGCGCGTGGAGCGCGAACATGCCATCAGCGCCCTGGAGGATGCGCACCGCCAACTGGCCGACGCGCATCGCCAGCTTGAGCTTTCTGCCGAGCGCGATGCCGAACTGGCGGTCCTCTCCGAGCGTAACCGGCTGGCCCGCGAGATGCACGACACCATCGGGCACGCCCTTGTCCTCATTGCCGTCAAGCTGGAGGCCGCGCAGAGGCTGCGTCAGGTCAATCCAGAGCGCGCCGATCACGAGATTGACGCCTCCAAGGAGATCGTGCGCGGCACGATGGGCGAACTGCGCGCTTCGCTCGCCGATCTGCGTTCGCCCATCTGCGCAGATCAATCTATCGGCGAAGTGCTGGCTCGTCGCGCGCGCGAAAGCGGCGAGCGCGCAGGCTTCCATATTACCTATCATCTTCAGACTGACCTGGGCAACCTCTGCCAGACCACCCACGAAACGCTCTATCGTGTCGGCGCAGAAGCCCTGACCAACATTGAAAAGCACGCGCGCGCGAAGAATGTCACCTTGAGCCTGGCGCGCGCAGGCGATGCGCTTATCCTTCGCATCGAAGACGACGGCGTTGGTCTACCCGCCGTTGTCGCCGCCGGACACCGCTTTGCTGGAGTGGCTCAGGAAGGGCCAACCAGCCCACCCGGCCATTACGGCATCACTGGCATGCGCGAGCGCGTTGAGGCGCTGGGCGGGCAGCTTACGCTTATCTTGCGCCCGGAGAGCGGCGTGTTGATCGAGGCGCGCATCCCGGTTTCACCCTAATGTTGCAGCCTGTCTGCCTATGGAGGTCAGGAGGAGCAATCATGCAAGAGCAACGCCCAATTCGCCTCCTCATTTGTGAAGATCAGATCCTGATGCGCGAGGGCTTGAAAACCATCCTCGAATTGGATGGTGGTGCGCCACCTTTCCAGATCGTCGGGGAGGCCAGTGATGGGGAGGAAGCGGTGCGCCAGGCCAGCAGGCTCTCGCCCGACATCGTGCTGATGGATATTCAGATGCCCCGGCAGAACGGGGTCCAGGCGACGGCTGCCATCAGCGCCACGCTTTCGGCAACGCGCGTCATCATCCTGACAACCTTTGATAATGAGGATTACGTCTTTGAGGCTATTAAGGCAGGTGCGATGGGCTATCTTCTGAAAGATACCCCAGCCAATGAACTGGCCGCGACCATTCGGCGGATTCACCAGGGCGAATCGTTCATCCAACCCAAGGTTGCCACCAGGCTGCTGATGGAGTTTGGCCGCCGGGGAACAACTGCGAGAAACGTACCCAACGAAGCAGAAGACTTGAGCCAGCGCGAACTTGATGTTCTCAAATTGCTGGCGCAGGGGGCCAGCAACCGCGAGATTGCCGCGCGGCTGGTGCTGGCCGAGGGCACGATCAAAAACCACGTCTCCAGCATCCTGATCAAACTCCACGCGGCCAACCGCACCCAGGCCGCCAACATGGCCCGCCAGCGCGGGTTAATCTGATCGACCCCGAGATTTGCACTCATTAAAACTTTGTGCTACAATCCCAGCGGCGCACAACGTGGACGCTGAGAGCTTCGATGAAGAACCAGAACAAAAAAAAATCGGGTGAATTTGATCGCTCGACGATAAATGCTTTCGCTGTCGCCAGCCAGGTAGGGTTGGGCATTGTCTTGCCCCTGGTTGGCGGTGGACTCATCGGCTGGTATCTCGACTTCAAGGTCTTCCACGATTCCGTGCCAATAGCGACACTTATCGGGCTGCTGCTTGGCCTGGCCGCTAGCGTGTATGGGCTTATTCGCCTGATCTCCTTACTAAGCTAGCGACGGGTAGTTCCGCCGCCAGTATATATTCACCTGCTGCGCTTCATCATAAGAGCAAAGGGAGAGCGGTCGGAGTATCATAACCTGTGTGGCGGCCCGGCAGGAAGGGGGAATTCGGATGCTCTGGAATCTGCCGGACATCAAGATCGCTCCAGATACGCTCTTCTATATCGGGCCATTGCCCATCTCAAATACCCTCCTTGCCACATGGTTCAGTATCGTCGTGGTGCTTGCCTTTAGCTTCCTGGCAAAGCGCAACCTCTCGCTGGTGCCCCGTGGCGTTTACAACTTCTTCGAGTGGGTTTTCGAGCAGATTCTGAACCTTTGTGAAGAGGTGGCTGGGCGCGAGCGGGGTCGCAGGTTCTTCCCACTGGTCTGTACGATCTTCCTCTTCGTGTTGGTCTCCAACTATCTGGAACTTGTCCCATTCGTTGAATCGATTGGCACGATCAACGGCACGGTCCACCCGGTAGCTGGCGTCTTCCTATTTGGCGACGACTCCAACAAGATTATCCCCTGGGTGCGTCCGGCGCCAACCGATCTCAACCTGACGATTGGCCTGGCAATCATTTCAGTCGTGGTCACGCAGATTTATGGCTTCCGCGTGCTGGGTGTGCGCCTTCAGTTGGGCCGCTATTTCACCTTGCGCGATGGCCTCATCGGCCTTTTCGTTGGTTTGCTGGAAGCTGTTCTGGAACTGGCGCGTATCATCTCATTTAGCTTCCGTCTTTTTGGCAACATCTTCGCTGGCGATGTCTTGCTCATCGTCATGGCTTTCCTGATTCCAGCCCTTGGCCCGGTCCCCTTCCTGCTGCTGGAAACGCTGGTTGGTCTGGTCCAGGCGTTTGTCTTCGCCATGCTGACGCTGGTCTTTATGACCCTTGGCACGACAGCGCATGGCGGTGAAGAACATCACCCCGAGGAAAGTCATGGTGAGCTTATCACTGCCGAGAGCGCGGCTCACTAGGCAAACGTCATTGTATTTGCATAACCCCAGGCTCACAAAGCGTGGGATGATTGTGTGGCATGTTCCCTGCAAGAGAGCTTGCTCATAAACGGCGTGCGCGCCTGGCGGAGCGACTCATCTGCGCCTCCCTTCTCGCCTTCTGGCGAGGGTGAAATAGTGGCGAACCGCACTTTTCCTAAGTGCAAACCTGGAGACAAGAAAACAAACGATCTTCATTCAGAAGGAGACCTTTTCTATGCAAACAATTGCTCTCGCAGCAGCCCTGGCTATCGGCATTGGCGCTATCGGCCCGGGCATCGGCATTGGCTTGATGGCTGGCCCCGCCCTCAGCGCGATGGGACGCAATCCTGAAGCTGCTGGCATGATCCGCACGAACATGATCCTGGCTATCGTGTTCGCTGAAGCCGTCTCGATCTACGCCCTGGTGGTTGCGCTGCTCGTCTTCTTCCTTGGCCCCACCCTGTTGAAGTAGTCTCGCTCACCACCTTCATCAAGAAAGGAGGGACCACCCGTGTCCAATGGTTTGGGCATTAACGCCTGGTTCCTCGCATCGCAGATCGTCAGCTTCTTGATCCTCTGGTACATCCTGGCGAAGTGGGTCTTCCCGGCCATCATGAAGACACTGGACAAACGCGCCCAGGTCATCCGGGAAGGCGTCGAAAACGCGGCCAAGGCACGCCAGGAATTGACCGAGGCTGAGACGCGCGTGCAGCAGATGCTTGACGAGGCCCGCAAAGAAGCTGCAAACACGCTGGCGCAGGCCACGCAAGCGGCTGAGCGTGTGCGGGCGGAGATCGAGCAGGAGGCGCACAACCGGGCCAACGAAATTGTTCAGCAAGCGCAGGTGCGCATCCAGCAAGAAGTCTCGCAGGCACGGGCGCAACTGCGCGGGCAGGTTGCCGATCTTGCTATCCTGGCCGCTGGTCAGGTGGTGGGCGCCTCACTAGATGACGCAGGCCATCGACGACTCGTTGAGGAGTTTGTGGCGCAGTCGAAGGAAATGCAATGCTAAAAGGAGCGGTAGCGCGCCGCTATGCTGAGGCCGTCTTCGATCTCGGCGTCCAGGAAGGCACGCTGGACCGCTGGCAGAGTGATCTGCGCCTCATAGCGGAAGCCTATAGCAATCGTAACCTCTCGTTTATCCTGCGCCAGCCAAGAATTCTCTTTGCGCGCAAACAGGCGGTTGTGCGTGACCTGCTGGAAAAGCGAGTCTCGCACGAGGCGCTTGGCCTGGCGCTGCTGCTTGTAGAGCGGGAACTGGTTGAGCTAGCTCCCAAGATTGCCGACGAGTTTGACCAAAAGCTCAACGACTATCGCGGGCTGGCCGATGCCGTTGTCACAAGCGCAATGCCGCTGGAGGAGCGCCAGAAAGCGGAGGTCGCCTCCTACCTGGAGACGCTCACCGGCAAGCATATCAACCTGGAGATCAAGGTAGACCCATCCATCCTGGGCGGCATCATCGCCCAGATCGGCGATACCCTGATTGATGGCAGCGTGCGCCGCCGCCTGACGCTCTTGCACGACCAGATACTCAGCGGCGCGGTTGGTGGCCCGGATGACGGCTCGGCAAGGGCGGCCCTGGGCGATGGAAGCGGACCAGGCACACCGCCAGTCCCGGCGGTGCCTCCGGCAGCGCCCACCGCGCCAGCGGGGACGTCCAACGGACAACCATCCAATGGAAAGCGGCCTCCAGGCAAAGCATCTGGCAATAAGCCAGGCAATGGGGATCAGCCTAAACGCTGAGGAGATAGAAACACATGGCAATTGCTGATGAAATCGCTGAAGTAATCAAGCGACGCATCACCCAATTTGACGGCGCCACCGCCGAAGCCTCGCTGGTCAGCGTGGGCACCGTCATTGAAGTGGGCGATGGCATCGCTCGCGCCTATGGCCTCAGCGGTGTGCGGTATCTCGAACTTGTCGAGTTCTCCCGCACGGGCATTATGGGCATGGCGCTGAACCTGGAAGAAGAGACTGTTGCTATCACCATCCTGGGCGACTTCACTCAGATTCACGAAGATGACGAGGTGCGCACCACTGGCCGCATCGTAGAAGTGCCGGTTGGTGATGCCCTGCTTGGTCGCGTCGTCAATCCGCTCGGTGAGCCAATTGACGACGCTGGCCCGATCAACACGACGAAGCGCCGCCCGGTCGAGCGCGTGGCGCCCGGCGTCATCACCCGCAAGTCTGTAGGCGTTCCCGTTCAGACCGGCATCAAGGCTATCGACGCCATGATTCCGATTGGGCGCGGCCAGCGCGAACTGATTATCGGCGACCGCCAAACGGGCAAGTCGGCTATCGCCATTGACACGATCATCAACCAGAAGGGCAAAGACCTTCTGTGCATCTATGTCGCCATCGGCCAGAAGAACTTCCAGATCGCCCGTACCCGCGAGATTCTCAAGGAACACGGCGCGATGGATTTCACCGTCATCGTGGCGGCAGGCGCCGCCGACCCTGCCCCACTAAAGTATCTGGCCCCCTACGCTGGCTGCGCGATGGGCGAAGAGTTCATGGAGACAGGCCGCGACGCGCTGATCATCTACGATGACCTGACCAAGCACGCCGAAGCCTACCGCAACATCTCGCTCATCATCCGCCGCCCGCCGGGCCGCGAAGCGTTCCCTGGCGATGTGTTCTATCTGCACTCTCGCCTGCTGGAGCGCGCGGCGCGTCTGAACGAAGACTATGGCGGCGGTTCGCTGACGGCGCTGCCCATCATTGAGACCAAGGGCAACGACGTGGCGGCCTACATCCCAACTAACGTCATCTCGATCACCGACGGCCAGATTTACCTGGAGTCTGACCTGTTTAACGCAGGCCAGCGTCCGGCCTTGAATGTTGGTATCTCCGTATCGCGGGTGGGCAGCAGCGCCCAGGTGCCTGGCATGAAGCAGGTGGCAGGTCGGCTCAAGCTGGACCTGGCCCAATTCCGCGAACTGGCGGCCTTTGCCCAGTTCGGCTCCTCCGACCTGGACAAAGCGACGAAGGCTCGTATTGAGCGCGGCCAGCGCCTGATGGAGATTCTGAAGCAGCCGCAGTACCGGCCCATGCCGGTGGAACACCAGATCATGATCTTCTGGGCAGCGGGCAACGGCTACGTCGATGATGTGCCCATCGAAAAGATGACCGAATGGGAAGACGCCTTCCATCGCTATATGGACGCGGCCAGGCCAGAGATCGGCCAGATGATCTACGACACCACCGTCGTCAACCGCAAGAAGATCAGCGACGAGCAGTTTGAGCAACTGCGCGCCGCCATCGTCGAGTTCAAGAAGTCTGCGCCGCAATGAGCCGCCAGCCCCAGGAGGGGTAGGAAGAAGGAGGAAGCATGGCAACGCTCCGCGACATCAAACGGCGCATTCGTTCGGTCAAAAATATCGCGCAGAGTACCCGTGCCTTGCAGTTGGTCGCCAGCAGCAAGATGCGGCGTGCCCAGGATCGCGTGCTGGCTGCCCGGCCCTATGCCGATCAACTTCAACGCCTGCTCTCACGGCTGGCTCAGGCAGGCGGGCTGGATGATCCGCAGCCGCTCATGGAAGAGCGGCCCCTGCGCAATCTGGGCATCGTACTCGTCTCGCCAGATCGTGGCTTCTGCGGGTCGCTGCCCGGCAACCTGAACCGGCACGCGGCGCAGACGGTGCTGGACGAACTCCGCGCCGCGCGCAACGGCAATGTTCCCCCTCAGAGCGAGCGGGGAAACTTTGTCGCTGTCGGGCGCAAGGGGCGCGATTTTGTCCTGCGCACCGGCCAGCACCTGCTCGGCGAGTTCATCCAATACGGTGATCGGCCCGACATCAATCTTGTGCGCGCTATCGCGCGTGTCGCCACCGATGCCTATCTCAATAGTGAGGTTGATCGCGTCGATCTCATTTATACGAAGTTTCTTTCGACTGCGAGCCAGCGACCAGTCACGGTGCAACTCCTGCCGGTCGTACCGCCGGAGCAGAGCGAGGAGGAGCGGGTGGAAGAATATATCTACGAACCCGACCCCGCGACACTCTTTGCGGAGCTCCTGCCTCGCTACGTCGAAACCCTGATCTATCAAGCGATGTTAGAATCGCTCGCCAGCCAGTATTCGGCGCAGATGATCGCCATGAAGAACGCGACCGATAACGCCACTGAACTGGTGAACGATCTGACACTGACCTATAACAAAGCGCGCCAGCAAGCCATCACCACCCAGATTCTTGAAGTGGTGGCCGGCGCCAGTAGCTAGCCGCCCAAACAGGAGGGCATTATGGCTGTTTCTGCCCCAACCAAAGGAACCGTCGTGGCGGTGCTGGGTGCGGTAGTGGACGTTGAGTTTCCACCCGACCAGCTCCCCCCGATCTATAACGCCGTTGTAGTGACTATTGAAGGTGTCGAGACACCGTTAACGCTGGAAGTCGAGCAGCACCTGGGCAACAACTGGGTGCGCTGCGTCGCTATGGGGCCAACCGATGGCCTCCAGCGTGGCGCTGTGGTGATCGATACCGGCAGTCCCATCAGTGTGCCGGTCGGACCGAAAACGCTGGGGCGCATCTTCAACGTTCTCGGCCACGCCGTAGATAACAAGCCAGAAGTCGAAGACGCACCCCACTGGCCGATTCACCGCCCAGCCCCGACGCTCGAAGAGGAAGCAACAAACATCGAGGTCTTCGAGACTGGCATCAAGGTGATTGACCTGATTGCCCCCTTTATGAAGGGTGGCAAGATTGGCACCTTCGGCGGCGCGGGTGTCGGCAAGACCGTGATCATTCAGGAACTGATTAACAATATCGCCAAGGCGCACGGTGGCTACAGCGTCTTTGCCGGCGTAGGCGAGCGCACCCGCGAGGGCAACGACCTCTACCACGAAATGACCGAGGCGGGCGTGCTGGACAAGCTGGCGATGGTCTTCGGCCAGATGAACGAGCCGCCCGGCGCGCGCCTGCGCGTCGGCCTGACGGGCCTGACCATCGCGGAATACTTCCGCGATGTCGAGAACAAGGACGTGCTGCTCTTCATCGACAACATCTTCCGCTTTACCCAGGCCGGCTCTGAAGTCTCCGCGTTGCTGGGCCGGATGCCCTCCGCTGTAGGCTATCAGCCTAACCTGGCAGAAGAGATGGGCGCCCTTCAGGAGCGCATCACCTCAACGAAGAAGGGGTCGATCACTTCGATGCAGGCCGTCTACGTGCCCGCCGACGACTATACTGACCCGGCCCCGGCGACGACCTTCGCGCATCTGGATTCCACCATTGTGCTGGAGCGCGCCCTCTTCGAGAAGGCGATCTTCCCAGCCGTAGACCCGCTGGGTTCCACCAGCCGCGTGCTGGACCCGCTGGTCGTCGGCCAGGAGCATTACGACACCGCCCGCGCCGTCCAGAAAGTCCTCCAACGCTACAAGGACTTGCAGGACATTATCGCCATCCTGGGTGTGGACGAGCTTTCCGACGAGGACAAGCTCACCGTGACGCGCGCGCGCAAGATCGAACGCTTCTGCTCGCAGCCAATGTTTGTCGCCACCGTCTTCACCGGCATTGAAGGCAAATATGTGCCGGTCACTGAAACCATTCGCGGCTTCAAGGAGATTCTGGAAGGCAAGTACGACCAGATTCCGGAGCAGCACTTCTACATGGTCGGCACCATCGATGAGGTCGTGGCGACCTACGAAAAGGAAAAGAACCAGTAGGGTCAGAAGGAGAGCAATATGGCAACCCGACCGACCCTGCATGTGGAGGTGGTCACGCAGGATCGCAATGTCTATAGCGGCGAGGCTGATATGGTCGTGGCGCCCGGATCGGAGGGCGTGCTGGGCATTCTGCCACGCCACGCGCCTCTGCTTACCACCCTCCAGACGGGCGAACTGCGCATCAAGCGCGACAACAACGAAGAAGCTCTTTTCGTCGCTGGCGGCTTCATGGAAGTCAGCCACAACGTTGTAACCGTGCTAGCAGACGCCGCTGAGCGCGCCGAGGACATCGACACGGCTCGCGCCGAAGAGGCGCGCCGCCGTGCCCAGGCTTCCCTGGAGCAGCGCGCGGAGAATGTTGACCGGGGCACGATGGAAGGCGCCCTGCAACGCGCCATCGGACGGCTCAAAGTCGCCGAAACCACACGTCGCCGCCCCGGCAGTGGCCGCCGCACGCCATCGCAGCGAGAGTCTGACGGCTAAAGGGTGCCTTCCGGCTTCAGGAAACGCTAAGCGGAGGAGGGATTGTGAGGCGCTTGTCCCACAGTTCCTCCTCCGCTGTTTCAAATCACCTGGCAAAAAACAGGTAGCCCGGTTCGATTCGACCACCTGGCTTATTGTTCTTTCCCTATTTCCAGCATGCGCGCTGCCCAGCCCAATCCAAGGGCGACCATGAAGCCGCCCAGCAGCAGCGCGCCCACACGCAAGGCCACCTGCTCCTGCAAATGGCGTGGGCGCGGGAACGGCGAAAGCTCCGGGGCCGACGTTTCTATCGATTCCGCCTCAAACTCCTGGCGCAGCAACTCTGCCCCCTCGCCAGTGCGCGCCGTAGGCAGCATCTGGGGCGCCCTGACTGAACGAACTGGAGCGCGTGTCCGGGCCGCCCTCGCCTTCGCTCGGATGGCCTCGCGTACCTCCTGGCGGCGGCCAGGCGGACAGAAATGCTCCAGCAGATCAGCCGGGGTAATATACGCCGGGTCTTTCTCCCAGAGGAATCCGCCGCGCTCCAGTGCCCGTGCCACCAACTCGGCAGAGGTAAAGATGTTCTCTTCTTTCAAGACCAACGCATGCTGATCGAACAGCCCATGCAAAGGCCGCAGAGGACGATATTTCCCCGTCAGATGGCGCGGCGCAATGCCCAAAGCCAGATGCAGCAGCAGGCCCGCAAACTGCCACTCGGTAAAGCGTTGATGTTCCTCCAGCATCTGCTCGGCAAAGCGCACCACCTCGCTGCGCGTGCCATCCAGCAGTTCCACATAACCCACCCAGACCGACACGCCACGCTCCAGATACTCCGCGATATGCGACCGCCGCAGCCCACCTGCGGCGGTAACAAAGAATGGATTCACCTCAATCAATCCGCCGCTGCTATCCACAATGAGCGCAGCCTGGTTTAAATCACTGGCCGTTGCCAGGCCCATTGAGCGCGCCAGCGAACCCCGGCTGTGCGTCAAGACGAAATCACCGGGCCGAAAGGAACGCTCGTTCACTGCCTCTGGCGCCAGGAGGTGGAGGATGGCTCGTCCGCGTGGGGAAACTCGCATAGCCTGTGGACACTTCCCTTCTGATTTTGCCGTCTGATCTTTGCTCAGCAGGCATGCGCCTACCGAACATCCAGACAGAGGGCTTTGCCTATTCAACGGATGAGGCCAGCCGGTTGTAACGCTCCCCTGGCCCTCTGCTTCTCTTGGCGAGCAGTTTGCTCGCCTCAGAACACGCGTTGACCTGAGATTTGGTGCAGAGACTCATGTTCCCAACCTCTATTCATGGACTGTTGGAGCCTTGACAGTGCGAGCAAGCATGATATACTCGACAGGCACGAGGACAACTTTGAGCGTCAAGAAGGGATTGAAGGAGTGAGGATACTGTGGGGAAAGGTCTGGTGGTGGCTTCCACTGCTTGTCGCCAGTGTCGTTGTACCTCTCTGCCAACTGCTGGTCGGAACCACGGGATTTCCCCTGGACGATTCCTGGATTCATCAAGATTTTGCCCGCACGCTCACTCTGACCGGCCAGTTTGCTTTTCAGCCAGGACGCAGCGCAGCGGGCGAGACTTCCCCACTCTGGGTGCTGCTCCTGCTTCCACCTTATCTCGTGACGCGAGGCCACCCACCCCTCTGGCTCCTCAATGGCTGGGTAGACCTGCTGGGCATCCTGACTCTAGGCGCCTTGGGCGTGCTGGGCGGATGCGCCGCGCAGGAG